>UQXT01000109.1 GCA_900545075.1 uncultured Collinsella sp.
TCCTTTAACCGTAGAAAAAAGCTGCGGAGCGGACAGGCCTTCACCGCGGCAAACCAATAGCCATTGTATGCCCAAAAGGAGGCCGCCGATAACACCTCTTCCGCTTAACGGCACACGCCGCTTGGCGCAATGGAGACAGGCTGCTTTGCACCAATGACAAGGAGTGTCCCAAAGTGCCGGCACAAAAGGAACGTCCCCAAGTGCCAACAAAGGGAGCGCCGATGTTTTGGCAACGACAGCGAGCGGGTCGCATTTGAGACAAGGTGACGTGAAACGAAAGGGCGCTGACCTTCTGGTCGCGCCCTTGAAGTTGAACGTCAGATTGTCCAAATGCGGCCCGCGCAGCGTCGTCCGGTCCGCCGTTCGGTAGAACGGCGGAACTAAATCAACTTAAAGCCCTTGCGCTTGCCTACGGAGAGGGTGTCGCCCAGCTTGAGGGCGCTGGGGTCGATGTTGTAGCTCTTGGGAGCCACGGCCTTGCCGTTGATCTTGATGCCGCCGCCGTCGATGTCGCGGCGGGCCTGACCGGCACTGGCCGAAAGACCCAGGTCCTTGAGCAGGCCGGCGAGGTAGATCTGGCCCTCGTCGTTGACGGTCAGCTCAACGTTCTTCTCGGGGAAGTCGGCGAGCTGGCCCTCCTTGAACACGCGGTCGAACTCGGCCTGAGCCTCGTCGCCGGCACCGGCGCCGTGGTAGGTGTCGCACAGGTCGCGACCCAGAGCGCGCTTGAGCTCGTAGGGGTCGGCAGAACCATCGGCCAGGGCGGCGTCGATCTTGTCGACCTCTGCCGGGGTGAGCGAGCTCGCCAGGCGGTAGTACTTGCCAATCATCTCGTCGGGGATGGACATGGTCTTGCCGAACATATCCTTGGGCGCGTCGGTCAGGCCGATGTAGTTACCGTAGGACTTGGACATCTTACGGACGCCATCGGTGCCCTCGAGCAGCGGCATGGTGAGCGCGATCTGGGGCTCCATGCCCATCTTCTCCATGAGCTCACGGCCGGCGAGCAGGTTGAAGAGCTGATCGGTGCCGCCCATCTCCACATCGGCCTTGATCTGCACGGAGTCGAAAGCCTGCATCACGGGATACAGGAACTCATGCAGGGCGATCGGCGTCTGAGACTGGTAGCGCTTGGTAAAGTCATCGCGCTCAAGAATGCGGGCGACGGTGAACTTGGAGCACACCTGCAGCAGACCGGCCAGATCCATCGACAGGATCCAGTCGCCGTTGTGCACGATGGTGGTCTTCTCGGGATCCAGGATCTTCATGGCCTGGCTCACGTAGGTCTCGGCGTTGGCCTCGATTTGCTCCTGCGAAAGCTGCGGACGGGTGGAGTTCTTGCCTGAAGGATCGCCAATCAGCGCGGTACCGTTGCCGATGATGAGGGTGACGTTGTGGCCCAGGTCCTGGAACTGACGCATCTTGCGCAGCGGCACGGCGTGGCCCAGGTGCAGGTCGGGGCTGGTGGGGTCGACGCCGAGCTTGATGTTGAGGGGCTCGCCCTTCTCAAGCTTCTTGCGAAGGTCGGCCTCGGGGACGATCTGCGCGGCGCCCGAGGTGATGATACGCATTTGCTCGTCAACAGACAGCATTGGGTATCCTCCTTTTGCTATAGCACCCTCGCCGAAAACGGCGGTGCTGGAAGTCCATAAACTCTTTTATGATAACAAACTGACGCGACGCGGCACCTACGACAGGAAAATCCTCGTCCTGCCGCATGCGTCGATGGCAACTGGCAGACGTGTACCGTCACGCTCGACCAGATAGCGCACCTGCCGACGGCGCAAGCAGTCACGGCAATGGACCTGCCCCGTCGCATCGGTGGCGCAGACGCCCTCGGCGGTCAGCAGGCAGTGCTCGCACACCATAAGCTCGGGACGGTCGGCGTCGACCGGACCCAAGACGCCGGGTTCGGCCGCCAGCTCGGCAATACGCTCCCTATCATTGCCGAGCAACTCGGCAGGCAAGTATACCCGCCCCGCGCCAAGACCCCGCAGCCAGGCAAGTGTGGCCCGATTGGCGCAGAACACCGGCGCCGCCACGTCGAACGCCGTGCCCAGCTCGCGGGCCGTCGCCACCTGCCCCAGATTGCGGCAGACGACGCACCCGGCACGCTGCATAAGCGCCCGAGTCCGCTCGGTATCGCCCGCGCGGCACACTTCGTCGAGCACCACCGTCGCATCGGACAAATCTCGCTCATCGCGCGGATCCACATCCATCAGTTCCCAGGCAAAGACCATACGAGCAAAAGCCTCATACTTTGACGGCTCCGCCAACTCCGTCGGCACATCGACATCTGCCAGGACGCCCTCAAACGGCAGCACCTCAACGGACTGTTCAACAGGCGCGACCGCATCTGCCTCGGCTCGCATGCGCTCCAACACCGTTGCCGTCTGCCCCAGCACGCCGGCGCTGCGAATCAGATAGACCTCGCAGCCCGCGTCCACCTTACGTTTGCAATGCACGACGATGCGCTCTCCCGCAGCGGCATCCACGGGACATGGCACCTGTGGCCAGCGCTTGGGCACATCGGGACGCGCGTCGGCACCCGGGTAAAATCGGATTTCGAGCGTATCGCCCGCCGCCACGGCGGCATCAAGCTCAACCGTCACCTCTTCGTGACCCACCGCCACCAAGTGGCCCACGCGCACGCCCTGGTTGATCGCGCGCTCAAAGCTCATGAGCTCGGCGCCCGAACGGCCCCAAAGATACGCATCGGTAAAGCCGCGGTTGAACGACCTTCCCAGCTCGCGCTCGAGCGTCGGCACCGCATCGGCATCCCATGTGCCGTCGCGCAGCATATCGAGCGCCCGACGCCACACCCTCACCACGTTAAAGACGTAGTCGGGATTCTTCATGCGCCCCTCGATCTTGAGCGATGCCACGCCGGCGGCAACAAGCTCGGGCAGATGCGCGATGCCCAGATAGTCACGCGGACAAAGCAGGCGATCCCCTTCGACAGCGGCGACACTCTGCCCCGCCTCGTCCACCAAGTCATAGGACAGACGGCACGGCTGTGTGCAGTCGCCGCGCATCGCCGACCGTCCGCGCCGCAGGGCCGAAAACTCACACGCGCCTGAATAGCCAATGCAAATAGCGCCGTGACAGAACACTTCGATGGGCACGCCGGTGGCACAAAGCGTCCCAATCTCCGCCACGCTCAGCTCGCGCGCCGTCGTCACACGCTCAACTCCCAGCTCCTTGGCAGCCAATTGCACGGCGCCCTCGCTATGAGCGCCCGCTTGGGTGGACAGGTGAATCTCGACCCCCGGAATCGCCGCGCGAAGCGCGCAAACCAGCCCGGCATCGGCCACAATCAACGCATCGGCACCCAACGCATGCGCATGCGCCCCCAGCGTCACGGCGGCGGCAAGCTCATCATCGAACACGAACACGTTGAGCGTCACGTACACACGCGCGCCATGGGCATGGGCCACGGCACAACCGCGCGAGAACTCATCATCGCTAAAGCCATGCGCGCTCACTCGAGCGTTGAATCCGTCCAGCCCCGCATAGACGGCATCGGCACCCGCCGCAATCGCTGCGAGCATCTGGTCGAGCCCGCCAGCAGGCGCCAGCAGCTCGGGCAGCGCCACTCCAGCCGCCGCCAACTCGCTTTCGCATTGTCCGCTCGGTTCCATCGGCCGAATCGCCATCGGTAAACTCCTTGCCAAGGTGTGCTTTCACTCTGAAAATTGCTGCCACCCAGCATACACGAGGCCTCGCGTGCCCCGATTGGTTTAATGTGTAATAACTTATGTCCATCCTGCCAGGCATAACACCTGCCGCCTGGCATGACATACCTGGAGGTCAATATATGGGTCCTCGCCAACGACAGGAGCGCGGTCGCTCTAAGACGCATGCCCTTCCCATGATTTTGCTCTCGTTTTTGGGCTTTCTGCTTATCGCGGGCGTAGCGTTTGGCATCGGCATGATCGGCAACGTCAACCGCTGGCTGTCCGATCTGCCCGACTACACCGACGCCAACGCCTATCTGGTCAGCGAGCCCACCGACATCGTCGACTGCAACGGCAATACCATTGCGAGTTTCTACACTCAAAACCGCAAGTCCATCACCAAGGACCAAGTGTCCCCCTACGTGTTGCAGGGCACCATCGATGTCGAGGACGAGCGCTTCTATGAGCATGGCGGCATCGACCTCTGGGGCATTGCGCGTGCATCGGTGGCAACCCTCACCGGCGGCCATGAGGGTGCGTCGACCATCACCCAGCAGCTGGTCCGCAACACCATCCTGCAGGAGGAACAATTCGACTCGACCATCGAGCGTAAGGTGCGCGAGGCCTATATCGCCATCAAGATGGAGGACATGTACTCCAAAGACGAGATCCTCATGATGTACCTCAACACCATCTACTACGGCCACGGCGCCTACGGCATCGAGGCGGCAGCCGAGACCTATCTGTCCAAGACCGCCGCCGACCTCACCCTGAGCGAAGCTGCGCTGCTGATCGGCCTTCCCAACTCGCCCTCGCAGTACGACCCCACGGTTAACCCCGACCTGGCGCTGTCCCGCCGCAACAAGGTTCTGGACAACATGCTGCGTCTGGGACACATCACGCAGGAAGAGCACGATGCCGCACAGGCTGAGCCCATCACGCTTAACGTGACAGAGATCTCGGGCAGCGGCGTTAACATCTATTCGCAGCCCTACTTTGTCTCCTATGTCAAGCAACTTCTGGAGCAGGAGTTCTCCACCGACGTACTCTTTAAGGGCGGCCTTACGGTTAAGACCACCATCGACCCCACGATGCAGCAGGTGGCCGAGGAGGCCGTGCGCTCGCAGCTTGACACAATCGGACTCGACGGCTTGGACATGGGCATGGTGGTCATTGACCCCAAGACCGGCTATATCAAGTGTATGGTGGGCGGCTATGACTACGACTCGGACCAGAACCACGTGAACCACGCAACGGCCAAACGCCCCACGGGCTCCTCGTTTAAGGCGTTCACGCTCGCCGCTGCCATCCAGTGCGGCATGGACCCCAATATCACCCTCAACTGCAACTCGCCGCTCCCCCTTAAAAATTCTTCTGCCAAGGTCCAGAACTACGCAAACCAGAGCTTTGGCTCCATTTCGCTCAAGCAGGCGACGGCGGTTTCGTCCAACACCGGCTATGTCCAGGTCGCAGACGCCATCGGCAACAGCAAGATCATCTCGCTTGCCAAAAAACTCGGCATCGATCCCAAGAAAGACAACCTCGAAGACGTGCCCGTCATGACGCTCGGCACTGGCTCTATCTCGCCGCTCGAGATGGCCGCCGCCTATGCCGCCTTTGCTAACGGCGGATACTATCGCCAACCCATCGCCATCACCGAGATCATCTCCCGCAGCGGATCAGCGCTGTATCAGCACACTGACAATCCGCAACAGGCGCTCACCGGCGGTGAGGCCGCAGCCGTGACCGATACCCTGAGCGGCGTTATGCGTGGCAGCGGCACCGGCGCTTCGGGCGCCTTGAGCGTCAACCAGCCATGCGCCGGCAAGACGGGTACCACCAGCGATGTTACCAACCTGTGGTTCTGCGGCTACACTCCACAACTCTCCGTTGCGGTTTGGACCGGCTACTCCCAGGGCGAGATCCCCATCAAAAAGTACGGTGCAGACTTACACCCTTATTCCGCCAACCTGCCTGTCTTCAAGAAATTCATGGATACGGTCTTGGCCGGTAAAGAGCGCGAGGAATTCCCGACCGGAACGGCACCTCAATACAAGAGCAATGACTCTTGGAAGTTCTTTGGCACAGCCAACAAAAAGGAAGAAAAGGGAGACGAAGACGAGGGAGCAACCACCACGACGACCGAGACCACGGGTGGCGGTACGACCGGCGGCGACGGTAACGGCGGCGAGGGCGGCTCTCCCACGCCTACCCCCGATCCTACGCCTACTCCCGATCCTACGCCTACTCCCGATCCTACGCCTACTCCCGATCCTACGCCCACGCCTGATCCTACGCCCACGCCCG
>UQXT01000110.1 GCA_900545075.1 uncultured Collinsella sp.
GACCTCGCCGTCGAACAGGCCAATCACTGCGGTCACGCTCTTGGTGGGCATGAGCAGGCAGGTGGGCGTGACGGTAAGGCCGATGAGGCGCGTGGCGTTGAGCGCATCGACGATCGAGCGCTGGGCCGAGAGCGGGCAGTCGCCGTAGCCGGGGCTAAAGCGCCAGTTGCCGGCGAGCCCGTGTGCGGCGGCGTCCGCCTTGACCTGCTGGTCCATCTGCTCAACGGCGGCTTCCACATAGGCAGAGCATGCGGCGTCGAGCACGGCTCCCTCTAGGGGTTGCTGGGCTCCCGTGGTGCGCAGACGACGCTCGGCTTCCATGCCGAGGGTGCATGCCATGAGTGCGGCAAAGCGGGCGTCTTTGAGGTGGCGATAGATATCGCGACCGCGCAGCTCAACGTTGGTGCCGACCAAGCGAATGCAAGGCTCGCCCTGTTCATCGACGCCCGTGGCATCGATGGCAAATATGCGGCGCACGCCACGGGGCTCAATGTCCAGCTCCAGACGCTCAACGACAAGCTCAATACGCTGCGACAGCTCGGGCTCAATCTGCTGACCGCCGTAGCCCAGATACCGCAGCATCTCGGCACGGTCGACACGAGGGTGGTGAGCAGCGTCGATACGGTAAAGCGCCGGCGACGCAAGGTCGGCCGGCACTTCAACAACGGTTATATCGGCGTGCGGTTTTTCCATTACCCCAGGCGCTCCATAATGGTCGCGGCGATTGCAGGACGGTTCATAGTGTACAGGTGCAGACCATCGACACCGTGCTCCTTGAGGTCGCAAAGCTGATGGGCGGCATAATCTACACCGGCTGCCTGCAGGCTCTCGGGGTCGTTCTCGTACTTGGCGAGAATCTTGATGACGGGGGAGGGCAGCGACGCGCCGCACATAAAGACCATGCGGCTGATCTGCGACTTACCCATAAACGGCATGATGCCCGCGGTAATGGGCACGGTGATGCCGGCCTTGTCGGCAAGCTCGCGAAAACGGTAGAAGCACTCGTTATCAAAAAAGAGCTGCGTCACAAAGAAGCTCGCGCCGGCGTCTTGCTTTTGCTTGAGGTGCTCGACCGAGAGGTTGAGATCCTCGCAGGTAATGTGGCCCTCGGGGTAGGCTGCGGCGCCCACGCAAAAGCCGGCGTCGACGAGCTCAGGGATGAGGTCGCGGGCGTAGGCGTAGTCCGAGGCGGGCTTGTCGTCCTCAGTCGCGCCAGCGGGAAGATCACCACGCAGGGCCAGGATGTTTTCAACGCCGGCGGTGTGATACTCGTCGATCTTGGCGGCGATGTCGGCGTGGGTGCGGCCCACGCAGGTGAGGTGCGCTACCGAGGGCGTATCGAATTCGCTCGTAATCATATGCGCGATGGGGGCGGTGGTGGCACCGTTGCCTGAGCCGCCGGCCGAGCAGGTGACCGAGACAAAGCTCGGCGAAAGCTTGCACAGATTGCCTGCCACTTTGCGAGCCGTGTCGAGGGTCAGCTCGCCCTTGGGCGGGAACATCTCAAACGAAACGGGTGCGGTGCCCTGGGATGCTGCCTGCTTAAAAAGCTCGTCGACGCGCATATCGTGCTCCTCTAGATACGTAATAGTGTGATGCGTTGTAAGGATTCTACAGCACCACTGTGCCACGATGGAATTTCACTCGCTATTTGGGGATACCAATCGAAAATGCTTCGCTATCGGCATTTCCTATAACAGGGCGGTCAATGTAGGATGGGGCTATATTGAATGGTATCTGATGCGAAATACCAGTTAATAAAGCCCCGTCCCAAATTGACTACCCTTAAACCATGGGGAGAGGTCTGCAATTTATGCAGTTGATTGGCTGTTGAGGGTGGCAACGCCGCCTCGATAGGGTAACCTCATTGATTGGTTTCGCGACAGCAACATAACGGTAATGTCGCGGAAACACGGCGAGTCTAAGCTATGACTCGTTCGTTAGTAATCAACACCGCTTCTCACGCGGTGCCGATACGAAGGGAGTTCCGTATGGCCGAACTTACTGACCGCTTCGGGACCATGGTGTTCTCTGAGGAAGTCATGAAGGACTACCTCCCCAAGGACATTTGGAAGCGCCTTGCTGCAACCCTCGAGGGCGGTGAGCCGCTCGACCTGGATGTGGCCAACGCCGTCGCCCATGCCATGAAGGTCTGGGCCATCTCCAAGGGCGCGACGCACTACGCGCACTGGTTCCAGCCGCTTTCGGGCATTACTTCCGAGAAGCACGACAGCTTCCTGGAGCCCAACCACGACGGCACCGCCATTACCAAGTTTACGGGCAAGAACCTCATCCAGGGCGAGCCCGATGCCTCGAGCTTCCCCAACGGCGGCCTGCGTGCTACCTTCGAGGCCCGTGGCTACACCGCTTGGGACCCCACTAGCCCCGCCTTTATCAAGGACGATGTCCTGTGCATCCCCACGGCTTTCTGCTCCTACACGGGCGAGGCCCTGGACAAGAAGACCCCGCTGCTGCGCTCCATGACCGCGCTCTCGCGTGAGTCCAAGCGCGTTTTGGCGCTGTTTGGCAAGACCCCCAAGAAGGTCGTTCCTTCCGTGGGTGACGAGCAGGAGTACTTCCTGATCAAGAAGGACGCTTACCGCAAGCGCAAGGACCTGGTCATCACCGGCCGCACCCTCTTTGGTGCTGCTCCCTGCAAGGGCCAGGAGCTCGAGGAGCACTACTTTGGCGCTATCCGCCCCACCGTCTCGGCCTATATGAAGGACCTGGACGATGAACTGTGGGCGCTTGGCATTCCTGCCAAGACCAAGCACAACGAGGTCGCTCCCTGCCAGCATGAGCTCGCTCCTGTCTATGGCGAGGTGAACGAGGCCATCGACCAGAACCTGGTCATGATGGAGAAGATGAAGCTCATCGCCTCCCGCCACGACTTGGTCTGCCTGCTGCACGAGAAGCCCTTCGAGGGCATTAACGGTTCGGGCAAGCACAACAACTGGTCGCTTGGCACCGAGTCCGAGAATCTGCTCGATCCGGGCGACACCCCGCTCGACAACCTGCAGTTCATCGTCTTCCTCACCGCGGTGATCGAGGCCGTCGATAACTATCAGGAGCTCCTGCGTGCCTCTGTTGCCTCGGCCGGCAACGACCATCGTCTGGGCGCCAACGAGGCTCCTCCGGCGATTATGTCCATCTTCCTGGGCGACCAGCTTACCGAGGTCGTCGAGAAGATCATCGATGGCAAGGCTTCCGTCCATGCCACGCGCGGCGTGCTCGACCTGGGCGCCGATACCCTGCCCAAGCTGATGCAGGACAACACCGACCGCAACCGCACCTCCCCGTTTGCCTTCACCGGCAACAAGTTTGAGTTCCGTGCCTGCGGCTCCGAGCAGAACGTCTCCGACTCCAACCTGGTGCTCGATGCCGCCGTGGCCAAGTCGCTCAAGTCCTTCGCCGACGCACTCGAGGGTACGCCCGAGGATAAGTTCCAGGACGCCGCGCTCGAGTACTGCAAGAAGGTCCTGACTGACCACCAGCGCATCCTGTTCTCCGGCGACGGCTACTCCGACGAGTGGCCCGTTGAGGCCGAGAAGCGCGGCCTTGCCAACAACAAGACCACGGCCGATGCCCTGCCCGCCTTTGTTTCCGATAAGGCTATCGCGCTCTTTGAGGAGACGGGCGTCCTGACCAAGGCCGAGGCTCAGTGCCGCTACGACTGCAAGCTCGAGAAGTACAACAAGCTCATGAACATCGAGGCTACCACGATGGTTCGCGAGGCGCGTCGTACCTATCGCCCGGTCATTACCGCCTATGCCACCAAGGTCGCTAAGGGCCTTGAGACTATCCGCGCCGCCGGCGCCGAGGCCGCCATGCAGTGTGAGCAGAATACGCTCAACAAGCTTTGCAACGGCATCACCACCATCAACGACTCCATCAAGGCGCTCGACGCCGTGCATCAGAAGGCCGAAGCCCTCGATGGTCAGGAGCAGGCCAATGTGTATGCACACGAGGTCGTTCCCGCTATGGATACGCTGCGCGCCGCCGTGGATGCCATGGAGGAGATCGTGGCCGCCGACTACTGGCCGGTCCCGACCTACGACGACATCCTGTTCTACGTGTAGAGCGTAACTGACATATCGTCACGGTATTGAGCCGGGGTCCGCATCATGCGGGCTCCGGTTTTTGTTTGCGAAGGACGCTTTGAAGCCCGTTTTGCCGCCGATTCGCCTAGGTATAAAGGGTTGTGGGCAAAAAACGTCAAATATGAGTACTGTCACAAGTCCTGTAGCATTATTTATTTGCAAAATATGCAGTGTTACGCAACATATGTCCAAGTACTTAGCCGATAAACGTCTGCAATTCTTCCGCCGTAGGACACCTGACGTCTAAATCGATTTCTGAAGGCATGAAATCGCTGTTACTAAATCGGTAACAGTACTCATATTTGCCATTTTTTGCCCATGGTCCATCGGAAGATGCCGGGATCCGCACCCTGCCGGGTCCGAATCCCGGCATATCGGTAGCAAAAAGCCCGCTACCGAATTTGAACTGCCTCCCATTTCTTGGACATGAGAAATGGGAGGCTTTTGGAGTGGGTATGATGAATTGGACACCTACTTAAGAGCGAAAGGTGTTCAAGATGACCCAAAGAAGAAAGCGATACGACAGGCAGTTCAAGGTCTCGGCGGCAAAGGTGGTCCTGTCCGGGGAAATGACGGTCAAAGGCCTATCGGAGGAACTCGGCATAAAGGATTCGACGCTGAGAAGATGGGCCCGCGAATACGAGGAGATGGGAGACGGCGCGTTCCCCGGAAACGGCTCCCCGAAGATCAACAAGGACTACGAGATCGTGAAGCTCAAGAAGAAGGTCGAGGAGCTCGAGCGCGAGAACGAGATACTAAAAAATTTCCGGGCCTTCTTGAGTCAAGACCATGCGTGAGGTTCGAGTTCCTCAAGGAGCATAGGGGCGAGATCGGCCCCATCAAGAAGGCATGCGGGCTGATGAAAGTCTCGAAATCCGGTTTCTACGAGTATCTCGGCCGGAAGAAGTCCGACGCCCAGATAGAGCGGGAGGCGATCGAAGGTTTCGTCGTCGAGGCCTTCGAACGGCACAAGGGCCGTTACGGCTACCGGCGCATCAACCGCGAACTGCGAAAAAGCGGCATCGTCGTGAGCGAGAAGCGCGTGCTCCGCATCATGCAGAAGCTCGGACTTGCCGGAAAGGGCGCGACCCGAAAACACCGCATCCAGAAGAAGGTCGAGCCGGGAGACCCTCGGTTGAACCTGGTAGAGCGCGCTTTCACCGTGGGCGAGCGCAACAGGCTTTGGGTGGGCGACATCACCTACATACCCACAAGAGAAGGGTGGCTCTATCTCGCAGCCGTGATAGACGCCTTCTCCCGCAAGGTCGTGGGCTGGTCAATGTCCGAGCGCATCACCGAGAAGGTCGCGATCGACGCGATGGAGCAGGCGGTCGGCAGGGAGGGTCCGCCAGATGACGGCAGCCTCGTCTTCCATGACGATCGGGGCGCGCAGTACACCTCCCGTTCATTCCAGCGGTGTCTGGACTCGCATGGCATAGTCCAGTCGGTATCAAGGCCCGGCACGCCGCTGGACAACGCGGTGGCCGAGTCGTTCTTCAAGACGCTGAAAAGGGAATTGGTGAAAGAGAGGAGCTATGGGACGAGGGACGAGGCCAAGCAGGACATCTTCAAGTACATAGAGCTCTATTACAATAGGGTGCGCATGCATTCCACCCTGGGCTACATGTCTCCAGTGGAATACGAGCGGCAATACGCTTGAGGATCCTTAAAAGAAAGTCCAGTTTATCCTTCCCACTCCAGAAAGCCTCCCATTTCTCATGTCCAAGAAATGGGAGGCAGTTCAATTTTGATCGGACGGGCTTCTTGGTGGGTATCATGGTTGGACGATCATAAGGAGGTTTTCCCTACATGGATTTGTTTGAGCCGATTCTTCATTTCTTTGAGCAACGGTGGGTCCACAACATCATCTGGGCCGTCA
>UQXT01000111.1 GCA_900545075.1 uncultured Collinsella sp.
TTCCACCCAAAACAACGCCGGGAACAGTCTGTTCTTCATCGGAAAGAGCATGGGTATTGGTGTAATTCCATATCTGCATATATTGCGAAGGGTCGCTATATAAATTGGCAATGCCATACAGTTCCGCAACGTTCGAAAAAGCTGTCACCATACAAGCATAGTGGGCGGTAAGCCTCTTAATCTCGCTTTCATCATATGACATAAACTGAGAAATGGAACGAAATCCAGATACTGTGTAATCCTGCATTTGAGTTGCGTAAATTACAACATCGTTCCAGCTTGAAGGTTTATTCGATAAAACGACAGGCCGTCCTTCTATGGAAACAGCCGGGATTGTTCTTCCGCAATTTGTTGTTATTGAACCGTCCAAAGATTGCACGCCGAATTCGAATGGATTGATCATTACGACTGGGTTATTGAAAGAATAAGACTCGACACCAAGATCTCCTCCCCGATCCATAGGGCTGACTAAGCCGTCTCCAAAACGATATCCCGTAAGTATTTCATCATCTGAAGCATCTAAAACCAAATAGCCCGCGGCTCTATTGGATGTCACAACCGGAACAATGTAACCAAGCGGGGACCCATCAACATCTACAAAAGGAATAGGGTCAGAAGGCGTATACGAATAGCCGAGGAGTCCCTTTATATATTTATCGGCAAGCTCTTGCGCAATTTCAGAAGTAAATTGTATCTGCTCACCATCAATATTGCCCGTCGAAGCAAAAACCTTTTTCGGACGTGCGGCTAAGGCGACAATTGAAGACGCGACAAGTTGCAGAAAACGACGACGCGAAAGCATATGTTCTTCTTTCTAGAGAAGCGACTTATAAGGTACTCCTATTCTATAATCTTTTTTGTAACGTTACAGCACTGGTTATATTTCAATTCGATTTGCTTATGTCCTTGCAACCCAATGCGTCTTTACGTTTTAAACGGAATTAGAAAATCACTCATAGCAAAAACGGGCTTTAATCCCAAAGAGATAACTTTGATTATGAATCAAACCAGCAGCCAGGGCATAGCTGCAGTGCAATTGCTACAAGAAAGGCCGCCCTTGGTGGCGGCCTTTCTACTTGCTACTAGTCACGCGTCAGCTTGCGGTGGATACGATGCGGCTGGGCTGCGTCCTCGCCCAGGCGCTCGATGCGGTTGGCCTGATAGGCCTCGAAGTTGCCCTCAAACCAATACCAGTTGCCCGGATTCTCGTCGGTGCCCTCCCACGCCAGAATGTGCGTGGCGACGCGGTCCAGGAACATACGGTCGTGGCTAATGACCACCGAGCAGCCCGGGAACTCGAGCAGTGCCGCTTCGAGCGAGGACAGCGTCTCGACGTCGAGGTCGTTCGTGGGCTCGTCGAGGAGCAGCAGGTTGCCGCCCTGCTTGAGCGTAAGCGCCAAGTTCAGACGGTTGCGCTCGCCACCGGAGAGTACGCCGGCGCGCTTCTGCTGGTCCTGGCCTTTAAAGCCAAAGCTCGCCACATAAGCACGGCTCGGAACCTCGGTCTCACCGACCATCATGTGGTCCAGGCCATCCGAGACGACCTCCCACAGGTTCTTATCGGGGTCGATGCCGGAACGGTTCTGATCGACATAGGAGATCTTGACGGTCTCGCCCACCTCGAGCTCGCCCGAAGTCAGCGGCTCCAGGCCCACGATGGTCTTGAACAGCGTGGTCTTGCCCACACCGTTGGGGCCGATGACGCCCACGATGCCGTTGCGCGGCAGGGTGAACGATAGGTCGTCGATGAGCACACGGCCATCGAACTCCTTGTGCAGGTGATGAGCCTCGAGCACCTTGTTGCCCAGACGCGGGCCCACGGGGATGCGGATGTCGGTCCAGTCGAGCTTCTGGCTTGCGCGGGCCTCGGCCTCCATCTCCTCGTAACGAGCCAGACGGGCCTTGTTCTTGGCCTGGCGAGCCTTGGGCGAGCTGCGTACCCACTCGAGCTCGGCCTCCATGCGCTTGGCGAGCTTGGCGTCGCGGTTGCCCTGCGCCTCGATACGGGCGGCCTTGGTCTCCAGATACGTGGAGTAGTTGCCCTTGTAGGGATAAAGGTGACCGCGGTCGACCTCGCAGATCCACTCGGCAACGTTATCCAGGAAGTAGCGATCGTGCGTGACGGCAAGCACCGCGCCCTGGTAGTTGTGCAGGAAGTGCTCGAGCCACAGGATCGATTCGGCGTCCAGGTGGTTCGTGGGCTCGTCGAGCAGCAGCAGGTCGGGAGCCTCGAGCAGCAGCTTGCACAGGGCCACGCGACGGCGCTCGCCGCCGGAAAGTACGTTGACCGGCATGTCGGAATCGGGCAGCTGCAGGGCGTCCATGGCCTGGCCGAGCTTGGAATCGATATCCCAGCCGTCGGCGGCGTCGATCTCGTCCTGGAGCTTGCCCATCTCGGCCATGAGGGCGTCCATGTCGCAATCCGGGTCGCACATCTCCTCGCCGATCTTATTGAAGCGATCGACTTTGGCGATCATATCGCCAAACGCCATGCGCACGTTCTCGATGACGGTCTTGTCGTCATCGAGCGGCGGCTCCTGCTGCAGGATGCCCACGGTGTAGCCGGGGGTGAGCCTGGCATCGCCGTTGGAGACCTCCTCGATGCCGGCCATGATCTTGAGCAGGGTCGACTTGCCCATGCCGTTGGGACCCACGACGCCGATCTTGGCACCGGGGTAGAAGCTCAGGGTCACGTCGTCAAGGATTACCTTGTCGCCATGGGCCTTGCGAGCCTGATACATCTGGTAGATAAACTCCGCCATATGTCTGTTCTATCCTTTCTACCTGCTGTTTCCCTATTCTTGTTTCGTTTTAGTGGAAACGAAATGAGGAAACCGGCTCTGAAGCTTAACGAAAAAGGGGCATGGTTGCCCACACCCCCTAATACTACCTGGGAAAAGTCCCCCGGAACATACTATGAACTGCGTACGCTAGTTTTCCGCAACCTTAACGAGCGGCTCGCTGCGATTTGCGCCACAACAGATACGAGTAGACGTAGACGGCTCCAACCGAACCAAACGCCAGAGCCGCAATCACCGCGGCGACGACTTCACTCGAAAGCACGCTGCCTGCCACGCCCATCACAATCAGGCCAATACCCAGCACCATAAAGCAGGCACCGCCAAAACGCTGCGTACGGCGCCAGTTCTCGGGATCGGCAAGCGCCCAGGGTGTCTTGATACCGAGCGTATAGTTCTGCTTCACACGCGGCAAGTAGTTGCCTACGCCGATGAACAGCAAACCGACAACACCGGAAATCAGCACGTTAACCGAACCGACCGCCGGCACCACGCCCCAGACCGTAAGCTCTCCCAGCCAGCTTATAGCGCACATGAACAAGGTGAAGGCGATTACGAAGCCCTGGTAGAACTTGCCCGAGGTTCGATACGCCTCACCTTTGGGGTCGATGCGCGGCACCACGCAGAACATTGCGAGAAGCGCCAGAGGCAGCACGCCGAGCGCGGAGGCCATCCAGCTAGGACCCCAACCGTCGACGGCGCCGTTCGCGCCCCAGTGCGTGGGAATCTGCGCAGGCAAGCTCGGCATCACCATGAGGTGCGCTACGACATTGGCGACGCACAGAGCGACCAGCGCAATCCACACGCGCGACGATACCCCCGTGGGGTGAATGCCCTTGTTTTCGTTATTCATCCTTATCACCTTCAGTGTTTGTAAAGCCCATAAACCAGCCAATTAAATCCTGCATGACGGTGGTGTTTAAGCTGTATACGATGTTTTGGCCATGGCGCTCGTCGGTCACCAACCCGGCGTTTTTGAGCGTCGCCAAGTGATGGCTCAGCGACGGCTTACTGATATCGAAATGCTCTGCAAGCTCCCCCGCCGTGCAATTGCCCTCGCGCAGCAACTCCAAAATGCGCCGTCGCGTTGGATCGGCAAGCGCCTTAAAACCCTCTCCCGGCATAAGACCTCCTCTCATCATCTCTCATGACGTGCACACTATACTCAATATTTAGATGTTTGTCTAATTATCTAATCTTACACTCAAAAAATAGCCGCCCCCGCGTAATGCGAAGACGGCCACTTCTCACGCTACAAACGTGTTTTGGAGTTGGCTAACCCGCGGCAACGGGCGCCATCTGCTTCAATCTTATGCGAATCCCGATCCCATTTCAACAAACCCCAAGGGTTCAAATGGAATCGTAATAATACCTATAATGGCGATAGCTAAAACACGATTCGCTTCCCCATCGGAGGATGTCTATGGCCGAAACCACAGCCGCAACTCTCATCGAGACACGCGACACCAAGCTCGAGATCATCATGGGCCGCGAGGCACTCGATAAGCTCGCCGATGCTACGGTGCTGGTGCTCGGCTGCGGAGGCGTGGGCTCTAACTGCTGCGAGGCACTTGCCCGCGGCGGCATTGGTCATTTCGTCATTCTGGACAAGGACATCATCGCGCCCAGCAATATCAATCGCCAGGCCATCGCCTTTCACAGCACCGTCGGCAAGCGCAAAGTCGACGTCATGGAGGCTATGATTCACGACATCAACCCTACCGCTACCGTCATCAAGCGCACCGAATACCTGCTGAGCGACAACATCGACGAGTTCTTCGCGAGCGTTTTGGAGCAGACGGACGGCAAGCTCGACTACGTCGTCGACGCCATCGACACCATCTCGGCCAAGCTCACCATTGCCAAATATGCTCAGGACCACGACATTCGTTTGGTTAGCTCCATGGGCGGGGCCAACAAGCTCCATCCCGAGTGCCTCCGCTTTGCCGACATCTTCGATACGGTACGTGACCCCATGAGCCGCATTATGCGCAAAGAATGCAAGAAGCGCGGAATCAAGAGCCTGCATGTACTGTTTAGCTGCGAGGAATCGGTTAAGACACAGCCCCGCGATCCTTCCAACATCCACGAGCGCACCGAGCTGGGAACCGCCAGCTTTATGCCGCCCATCATGGGTCAGATGATCGCCGGCGAGGTTATCCGCCAGATCAGCGGCCGCGGCACTGAGCGCGTACGCTCCGATGGCCAACGTCTGGACTAGCGGAGCGCACCGAGATGGAGCCCCGGTTATTTGATGCACACTGCCATCTTGATTTAATGGCCCACCCGGACGCCGTTGCCGATGAGGCGACGGCGCTGGGCTTGGGTCTATTTGATTGCGGCGTCGATCCACGCGACTTTTCGGCCGCAAACGAGCGCGCTCGTCGCCACCCGGGCATCATCGCCGGCGTTGGGCTTCACCCCTGGTGGCTCGCCGATGGCCACTGCGGTTTTGCCGAAGTCAATCTGCTTTGCGAAGTTGCTGCCCAAGAACGCTACATCGGCGAAGTCGGACTCGACTTTTCCGCGCGCTTTGCTGGAAGTGAGCCGCTACAAATACAGGCACTTAACCGGCTCTGCGATGCGCTCGTGCAGCATCCTCTTACCGGGCGCGTGATATCAATTCACGCCGTTCGTTCGGCAGGAGCCGTACTGGACGTCCTCGAATCGCATGGACTACTCATCCCAAACCCCGACTCCCCCGTTATCATCTTCCACTGGTTTAGCGGTACTTCGGACGAATTCGTTCACGTGCGTAATGCAGGCTGCTATTTTTCCGTCAACGAACGCATGCTCGCGACCAAGCGCGGTCGCGAATACGCACGACAGATTCCACTCGATCGTTTACTGCTCGAGACCGATTCACCAGCCGAACCAAACACAGAAACAAGCGCACAGTCGCTCATCAGATCGCTCACAAGGACCTCAAAACGCATCGCCTCACTCAAAAACTGTGACGCAAAGCACATCGAGTCGGCAGTTTTGAGAAATTCACGCTCTGTTTTTGGCCTTCGCTAACCCCTGTGTGCAAAAAATGCCAAATATGAGTACTGTTGCAAATCTAGTCACATTATTTACGGCAAAATAGCATCTTGATAATGCACAGCTGTTCATTATCAGATCGCGTCGGAAA
>UQXT01000112.1 GCA_900545075.1 uncultured Collinsella sp.
TGCGCAGCCACGAGGTGGGCGAGAAGGTCGAGATCACGCTCATGCGCGGCAAGGACGAGAAGAAGGTCACGGTTGAGCTGGGCTCCGACGAGGAGCTGCAGAACCAGCAGCAGGACGACAGCGCGACTGACACCGGCAACGGCGGTATTACCGACGAGCAGCTGCGCCAGTATCTGGAGGAGCTGCTGGGCCAGCAGGGCCAGGGTCAAGGCTACGGTCAGGGCTACTAGCGAGCTGTATCGCACATACCGATGCCAGAGGGGGTGTCCCATCAACGCGGGACAGCCCCTCTCTACTTATTGATCCGTTGGGGACGGAGGAAAACGGATCATTTAGAGCTGATAAGAGCATGGTTTGATCGCGCGATCCGCCCCGGTCTGGTGGCTGCCGATTCGGTGCGGTTCGAAAGGGCTATTCGGCCCCGTTGCGACCGGTGGTACTCTAGTATCCGTTTGAAATCGAGCGAAGGAGTGCCGCTATGGAGCAATCGAGCCTGTTTGGTGACGGCGTGGACATCGATACCGAAACGCCCACGACCGCGGAAGCCACCGCACCGACCGACGCCCGTGCCCAGGCGGCAGCGCGCGCGGCCGAGCTGCGCCACGAGCTCGATTACCACGCCTATCGCTACTACATGCTCGATGCGCCCGAGATCACGGACGCCGCCTTCGACAAAATGCTCGTTGAGCTGCAGGAAATCGAGGCGACCTACCCCGACCTGGTGACGCCCGACAGCTACACCCAACGCGTGGGCGGGTACGTGAGCGAGCAGTTTACGCCGGTCACGCATATGGCGCGCATGTATTCCATGGACGATGCCATGGATTTGGACGAACTTGACGCGTGGCTCCAACGAACCGAGGATGCGCTCGGCGCAGGTAGCGTCACCTATACCTGCGAGCTTAAGATTGACGGTCTGGGCGTGGCGCTTACCTACCAAAACGGCACCTTCGTGCGCGCGGCCACGCGCGGCGATGGCACCACGGGCGAGGACGTGTCGCTCAACGTGCGCACCATCAAGGATGTGCCCATGCACCTGTCCGAGCCGGCGCTCGCCCACATGGGCGCCGACCGCGAGCGTACCATCGAGGTACGCGGCGAGGTCTACATGCCCAAGGGCAGCTTTGTGCGCCTGAATGAAGAGGCCGATGTCGAGGGCCGCGACCCCTTTGCCAACCCGCGCAACGCCGCCGCCGGCAGCCTGCGCCAAAAGGATCCCAAGGTCACGGCGCGCCGCGACCTGGCCACCTTTATCTACGCCATCGCCGATACCGACCCGCTGCACGTCCACAGCCAGCGCGAGTTTCTGGACTGGCTGCGCAGCGCCGGCTTTAGCGTCAACCCCAACGTGGCCCGTTGCGCCACGCCGGCCGAGGTTCACGAGTTCTGTGCCCAGGCCCTCGAGCACCGCGGCGATCTCGATTACGACATCGACGGCGTGGTCGTAAAGGTGGACAGCTTCCAGCAGCAACTCGACCTGGGCTTTACCGCCCGCGCGCCGCGCTGGGCCATTGCCTTTAAGTTTCCGCCCGAGGAAAAGCAGACCATCCTACGCGAAATCCGTATCCAGGTGGGTCGCACCGGTGTGCTCACGCCGGTCGCCGAGTTCGACCCGGTGACAGTCGCCGGCTCCACCATCGCGCGCGCCACGCTGCACAACATCGACGAGATCCGTCGTAAAAACGTGCGCGAGGGCGACACCATCATCGTGCACAAGGCGGGTGACGTGATCCCCGAGGTCGTGGGCCCGGTGCTCGATAAGCGCCCGGCCGATTCGGTCGACTGGCACATGCCCGAGGTCTGCCCCGTGTGCGGTAGCCCCGTGGTCCACGAGGACGGCGAGGTCGCCTACCGCTGCGTCTCCATCGACTGTCCCGCGCAGCTCAAGGAGCGTTTGCTCCACTGGGTGAGCCGCGGCTGCATGGACGTCGACGGCCTGGGCGACGAGATCGTCGACAAGATGATCGCCGCCGGGCTGATTCACGACGTCGCGGACTTCTACCAGCTCACGGTCGACGACATCGCAGGCCTGGACACGGGGCGCACCTATGCTAGCTCCAACAGCAAAAAAGGCGTCAAGAAGGGCGATCCCATCCCGGTGGGCCTCAAGACGGCCGAGAAAATCATCGCCGAGCTCAACAAGTCCAAGAGCCAGCCGCTCGGTCGCGTGCTGTTTGCCCTGGGCATCCGCCACGTGGGCAAGAGCGTGGGCGAGGTCATCGCCGAGCGATTCCTGTCGATTGACAAGCTCATCTTGGCGAGCGAAGAGGACATCGCCGAGTGCGGGGGCATCGGTCCCAAGATTGCGGCGAGCGTCAAGCAGTTCCTGGCCGTGCCCGAGAACCTTGCCGTGCTGGAGCGCCTGCGCCAAGCGGGCCTTTCGCTCGAGGTCGACTTGGGCGCCGCGCACGCGCAGGCCGCAGCCGACGCTGGCGTGGCAGGCGAGCTCGCCGACGCACAGCCACTCGCGGGTCTGACCTTCGTGCTCACCGGCACGCTCGTCAACCGCACGCGCGATGAGGCGGGCGCGGCGCTCAAGGTGCTCGGCGCCAAGGTTTCGGGCAGCGTGTCGAAGAAGACGAGCTATCTGGTCGCCGGTCCCAAAGCGGGCTCCAAGCTCACCAAAGCCGAGCAGCTGGGCGTACCCGTGCTGGATGAGGATGCACTCGAACAGATCCTTGCGACTGGTGAGGTGCCCCAGGCTTAGTGCATCAATAGTCAAATTGAAGAACAGCCCGGAAAGCATGATTGAACTGCCTTCCGGGTGGTTCTTATTTGGACGGGGCGACCGGCACCGTGATCTGCGTCACGTAGGTCGCGGGGTCGTCGCTGATGATGTCATCGATCAGGGCAATCTCGCGCGATGGACCGGCAGGTGTCAGGTTATGTTCGCGCATATAGCCGAGCAGCTGCTCATAGCGCGGGCCCGCTTGCCCGTGCGTGCCGCGGAAGCTTATGGTCAGGCAGCGCGCGGCGGTTCGCGTCTCGACGTCGCCCACGTAATCATCGGTGTCATCGAGCAGCAAAAAGACCTCGTCGTAGCCATCAAAGTCGCCGGCTGCGAGGCGCTCGGCGCTAATCCCGACGCCCAAGTTGCCCAGAAAGACAAAGGTCTCGTGCTGGCCCTTCTGCAGCTGACGAATCTGCCACTCCAGCGCATAGGCATCGGTGGGGTTGACGCGTTCGCGCAACACGGCGCAGCGAAGCTCGGGCGCATCGATTGTGCAAATGGTATCGAGCTCGATGTTCAAGGCATTGTGCAGCAGAGCAAGCCGGTTATCGATCTTGCGCGACACACGCTCCAGCTCACGTCGCTTGCGCTCGATGAGCTTTTGCTGCTGAGCCAGCTGCCGCTGCATAAGGTCCACATCGCGCGTGGTCACAAACTCACGGATTTGCGCGAGCGGTAAGTCGAGAACACGCAGGTGGCTGATGGTGTTGAGAGTTGAGAGCTGCCGCGATCCGTAGTAGCGGTACCCACTCGCCGGATCGATGTGCGCCGGGTCCAGCAAGCCCATCTGCTCGTAATGGCGCAGCGTGCCCACGCTCAGGTTAAACAGGCGCGCCACCTCGCCAATACGGAGCAGGCCCTCAGTATGTTCACTTGGCATGTCGGTCACAGGACCGCTCCTTTCGGCAAAAAGCAGGGGAGGGGCGCCAGGCTCGCGTCGCCTCGCTACGCCACTAGCTTGTCAAAAGCTCCGCGGCGGTTGAGCACGGTAAACGCGACAACACAGATGACTGCCGACAAAATCGATCCGCACGGCGACGCGATGCCCATGGGAAACAACGTATCGGAATAGGCGTTCGACAACAGCCACGCACCGGGCACGCGAATGAGTGCCACGGCCAGCACGTTGTGCGCAAAGCCGATGTAGCTCTTGCCGTATGCAGCGAAAAAGCCGCTAAAGCAAATGTGGATGCCGGCAAAGATTGCGTCGAAAATATAACTGTGCATATAGCCGGTACCGGCCGCGACCACCGCGGGGTCCTTGGCAAAAAAGCCAATAAACGCCGGCGCCACCAGCCACATCAGCACCGTGATCAGGCAGCCGTACACCACCGAGATCGTCATGGCGTCCTTGAGCACCTGACGCGCGCGATCGCCCTTGCCCGCGCCGGCATTTTGCGCCGTGAGCGCGCTGACGGTGGCGCCCATGGAGCTCGGCACAATGAATAAAAAGCTGATCATCTTTTCGACCAGGCCCACGGCAGCGGCGTCGACGAGCCCTCGGTGGTTGGCGATGACGGTGATAAACATAAACGCCACCTGGATGCAGCCGTCCTGCACGGCCACAGGTACGCCGATCTTAAGAATGCTGCCGAGCACCTCGGGCTGGGGGCGCAGGTCGCTGCGCTTAACGTGGATGTTCGTGCGCCGGCTCTTGAGCCACACGAGTGCGAGGGCAACGCTGGCCGTCTGGGCGGTTACCGTGCCGAGCGCCGCACCCACGGGGCCGAGCCCCATGTGTCCGATAAACAGAAAGTCGAGCGCGATGTTGATGATGCATGCCACGCCAATCACGTACATGGGCGAGCGCGAATCGCCCAGCCCGCGAAAGATGGCCGAAAGAATGTTGTACGCGGCGATAAACGGAATGCCGACAAAGCAGATACGCAGGTAGGCGGCGGTTCCTTCGACCGCCTCGGCCGGCGTGCCAATGAGCGCCACAACCTGCGGGCACAGCGCAAGCAGGACAACGGCCAGCACCACCGAGACACCCATAAAGAGCGTGATGGTGTTGCCGATGGCGGTCTCGGCGCGGTCGAAGCGGCGTGAGCCCACGGCGTGGCCGACGATAACCGTCGTTCCCATGGCCAGGCCCACGAGCGTCACAGTGATGATATAGAGCGTCTGCGCGCCATTGCCCACGGCGGTGATGCCGGCGGCGCCGCTAAACTGCCCCATCATGTACAGGTCGGCCATGCCGTAGAGCATCTGCAAAAAGTACGAGAGCATGTAGGGCAGGGCAAAGACCGCGATGGTCTTAAGGACATTGCCGCGTGTGAGGTCGTGTTCCATGGGCGGGGCTTTCTGGCTTGGTTCGTTTAGCTACCAGTGTAGTGAAAACCCTATAACGATTGTAGAGTCAAGGTTTATGTTGGCAGTGGGGCGAAAAAAAGTCACGCTCGTAATCATTTCCGTCGAATACAGACATAAACCGTACAAGCGTGGTGCCTGCGCTGGCCTTAAAGAAATCGGTTTCGCATTACTTGACACCGTCGCCTGTCGCGCAATAATACGTGCATTTGCGAATGACGTATGACGGAGATGATGATACGGGTGCGTAATCTCAAACTGCTGATGTCCTATCTCGGCGAATTCAAGCGCGATTTTATCCTCGGCGTGCTGTTCATCGCCGTCGAGACTACGCTTGAGCTCTTTATCCCCGTGATCATGGCTAACATCATCGACGTGGGCGTGCCCGCGCGCGACACCGGCTACATCCTGTTCCAGGGAGCACTCATGCTGGGGTGCGCGGCCGTGTCGCTTGTACTCGGTCTCGGCTATGCGCGTTATTCGGCACGTGTGGCGGTGGGCCTCGGCGCCAACCTGCGCGCCGCGGAGTACCGCAAGATCCAGACCCTCGCCTTCGGCAATCTCGATGAATACGAGACGAGCTCGCTTGTTACTCGCATGACCACCGACATCACCGTGATTCAAAACGCCGTAGGTAACGGCTTCCGCCCCATGGTGCGCGGGCCGGTAAATTTGGTCATGGGCCTCGTCTACGCTTTTGCGCTCTCGCGCGAGCTCGCGGCGGTCTTTGCCGTCATTCTGCCGATGCTCGCCATCGTGCTCGGTATCATTACCGTGCGCGTGAGCCCGCTCTACCGCCAACTCCAGACCTCGATGGACCACCTTAACGGCGTGGTGCAAGAGGACCTTACCGCCGTACGCGCCGTGAAGGCTTACGTGCGCGCCGA
>UQXT01000113.1 GCA_900545075.1 uncultured Collinsella sp.
CGCAGCGAGAATGTTTGAGCACGGAGGAATTACCCCGCCGCCCCCGGGGCACCCTACGTGGAACAAACCTGCCTACTCGAGCTCAAACGCTCCGGTGTACAGCTGGTAGTAGTACCCGCGCTTGGCGATCAGCTCATCATGGTTGCCGCGCTCGATGATGCGGCCGTGGTCCAGGCAGATAATCGCGTCGGAGTTGCGCACGGTGGAGAGGCGGTGCGCGATGACAAACGTCGTGCGGCCCTCCATGAGCTTATCCATGCCCGCCTGCACGATGGCTTCGGTGCGGGTGTCGATGGAGCTCGTGGCCTCGTCCAGGATCATTGCCGGCGGATCGGCGACGGCAGCGCGTGCGATCGAGATCAGCTGGCGCTGACCCTGCGACAGCTGTGCGCCGTTGCCGGTGAGCATCGTGTCGTAGCCATCGGGCAGGCGGGTGATAAAGTCGTCCGCGCCCGCGAGCTTGGCCGCCGCGATGCACTCCTCGTCGGTCGCATCCAGGTTGCCGTAGCGGATGTTATCCATCACGGTGCCGGTGAACAGGTTCACGTCCTGCAGCACGCCGCCCAGGCTTCGGCGCAGGTCGGCCTTGCGGATCTTGTTGACGTTGATGCCGTCGTAGCGAATCTTGCCGTCGGCGATGTCATAGAAGCGGTTGATGAGGTTGGTGATGGTCGTCTTACCGGCACCGGTGGCGCCGACAAACGCGACCTTCTGGCCCGGCTTGGCAAACACGGACACGCCGTGCAGCACCTCGTGGTCGGGCGTGTAGCCAAAGTCGACGTTGTCCATGACCAGGTCGCCACGCAGCGGCACGTACTCGATCTCGCCGGTTGCGCGGTGCGGATGTTTCCACGCCCACATGCCAGTGTGGTGGTCGGCCTCCTCGAGCTGCCAGGTATCGGGGTTCACCTGAGCGTTGACAAGCGTCACATAGCCTTCGTCGGCTTCGGGCTCCTCGTCGATGAGCTCAAAGATACGGTCGGCGCCGGCGAGGCCCATGACCACGGCGTTGATCTGCTGCGAGATCTGGCCGATCTGTCCACAGAACTGCTTGGTCATGTTGAGGAACGGCACCACGACGGCGATGGACAGCGCCATGCCCGAGATGCTCAGGTTGGGCACGCCCAGCGCTAGGAAAATGCCGCCGGCCAGTGCGACCAGCACGTAGAGCAGGTTGCCCAGGTTCATCAGGATTGGCATGAGGATGTTGGCGTACATGTTGGCCTTCTGCGAGACCTCGAAGAGCTTTTCGTTGCGCTCGTCAAAATCGGCCTCGGCGGCAGACTCGTGGCAGAATGCCTTGACGACCTTCTGGCCGTTCATGACTTCCTCGATATGGCCCTCGACCACGCCGAGCTCGGTCTGCTGCGCAATGAAGAAACGCGCGGAGTTGGAGCCGAGCAGCTTGGTCATAAAGGTCATAAAGGCGACGCCGGCCACAATGACCAGGCACATCCACACGCTGTAGTACAGCATGATAAAGAACACCGTGACGATGACGATGGTCGTCATGAGCAGGTTGGGCAGCGACTGGCTGATCATCTGGCGCAGCGTGTCGATGTCGTTGGTGTAGTGGCTCATGATGTCGCCGCGCTGGTGCGTGTCGAAGTAGCGAATCGGCAGGTCCTGCATGCGGTTGAACATCTTCTCGCGCAGCTTCTCGAGCGAGCCCTGCGTGACGATGGCCATGGCGCGGTTCCAGAACAGCGAGGACAGGATGCCGACGCCGTAGATGCAGGCGAGGGTGGTCACGAGCTTCAGAATCTTGGGCTGCGCGGTCGTCCAGTTGCCCGACTGCCACGATTCGCTAATAATCTGCAGGGCGCTCTGAAGGAAGGTCGCGCCGATGGAGTTGATGATGGCGCAGAGCACCACGCCGGCGACGACGAGGGGCAAAAGCACGGGGTAGAAGCCAAAGAGCGTCTTGATGAGGCGCGACATGGTGCCGCCCTTGCGGTTGAGCGCGCGCTCGGCGGTCGTTGCCTTACTCATGTGCCTCGCCTCCTTCCTGGGTCTGGGCTTGCGTTGCGGATGCCTCGGTGTCAGCCTCGACGGTCCCTTCGCCCTCGGCAGACATCTTGTTTTGCGAGGTAAAGGTCTCGCGGTAGATCTCGCTCGTCTTAAGCAGCTCATCATGGTTGCCGATCTGCGCGATGTGGCCACCCTCCATGACGATGATGCGGTCTGCGTCCTGCACGGAGCTAATGCGCTGGGCGATGATGAGCTTGGTCGTGTTGGGCAGATAGCTTGCCAGTCCTGCGCGGATCTTGGCGTCGGTCTTGGTGTCGACGGCGCTGGTGGAGTCGTCCAGGATCAAGATCTTGGGGCGACGCAGCAGAGCACGCGCAATGCACAGGCGCTGCTTCTGACCGCCGGAAACATTGGAGCCGCCCTGCTCGATCCAGGTGTCGTAGCCCTTGGGGAAGCCGTCGACAAACTCATCGGCGCAGGCCAGATGTGCCGCCTCGCGGACTTCCTCGTCGGTGGCGTTCGGGTCGCCCCAGCGCAGATTCTCGGCGATGGTGCCGCTAAACAGCACGTTTTTCTGCAGCACCATGGCGACCTGGTGGCGCAGTGCGTCCAGGTCGTAGTCGCGCACGTCCATGCCGCCCACGCGCACGGTGCCTTCGGTGGCGTCGTACAGGCGGGCAATGAGGTTTACGAGCGTGGACTTGGCCGAGCCGGTGCCGCCGATGATGCCGATGGTCTCGCCGCTCTTAATGTGCAGGTCGATATCGTCGAGCGCCTGGCGCTTCGCATGCGCGGAATACTTAAAGCTCACGTGGTCAAAGTCGATGGAGCCATCGGCGACCTCGAGCACGGGCTCGGCGGGATCGGCGATCGTAGGCTCGGCGGCCAACACCTCGGTAATGCGGTGCGCCGATTCGTCGGCCATGGTCACCATGACAAAGATCATCGACAGCTGCATCAGGCTCATAAGGATCTGGAAGCCATAGGTAAAGATCGAGGAGAGCTGGCCCACGTCGAACAGCGTGCCCTGGCTCGTGATGATGAGCTTGGAGCCCAGGTAGATGATGACGACAAACGCGCCGTTGACGCAGATGTTCATCATGGGGTTGTTAAAGGCGAGCAGCTTCTCGGCGCGGGTGAAGTCCATCTGGACGTCGCGCGCGGCGGTCGCGAACTTCTCCTTCTCAAAGTCTTCGCGCACGTAGCTCTTAACCACGCGCATGCCGGTGACGTTTTCCTCGACGGACTCGTTAAGGGCATCGTACTTGTGGAACACGCGCGAGAAGATGGGGCGCACCTTAAAGATGATAAAGAACAGTCCAAAGCCCAGCAGCGGAATGATGACCAGGTAGACCATGGCGACGCTGCCGCCCATGATAAACGCCATGATAAAGGCGAAGATCAATACCAGCGGCGCGCGCACGGCGATACGGATGATCATCATAAAGGCCTGCTGCACGTTGTTGATATCGGTGGTCAGGCGCGTGACGAGCGAGGAGCTCGAGAACTCATCGATGTTGGCAAAGCTGAACGTCTGGATCTTGTAGAACAAGTCGTGACGCAGGTTCTTGGCGAAGCCGCAGCTCGCATGGCTGCAGGTGACGCCGGCCGCGGCGCCAAAAGCAAGCGATGTTAGCGCGATGAGCACCAAAAAGCCTGCGGTGGGAATCATCTCGGCTACGGTGGCGCCGTCTTTGATGGCGTCGATCAGGTTGGCGGTGATAAATGGAATCAGCATCTCGCAGAGCACCTCGCCAAGCACGAGCAACGGCGTGGCAACGGTGACTTTTATATAGTCGCGGATGCTGCCCATGAGGGTTTTAATCATCCAGTTCCTCCCAGGTTACGCGGATTTTCTCGAGCATTTCGGCGAGCTGCTCGCGCTCGTCGTGAGTGAGGGCACTAAAGGCCTGCTCTCTAAAGCGAATGCGGGCTGCCTGCTCAACGCGGGCCTTTTCCCAACCCGCATCGGTCAGGCGGATGGTGAGCTGCCGACGGTCTTTGGGATTGCGGCTGCGCTCGATAAGACCGCCCAGTTCGAGCTTGGACAGAATCTCGGAAAGGGACCCTGGCTTGAGGTCGAAGTGCATGCCGAGTTCCTGTTGGGACAGCTCGCCGGTCGTCTGCTTGGCGAGCAGGCAGACGATGGGCGCCTTGCCGGACACGCCCCCGCCATGAAAGTGCATGTAATGGCCGCAAAAGCCCAGGCCGCCTAGAATGCGCTTGGCGAGTTTGTCCTCGGCGCTGACCGCTTCGGGTATGTCTACCGGTTGCGACGGGTCACCGCCGGGCTCATGCGGAAGGAAGAGTGGTTCATCACACATATCTAAGCTTCGCTCCTTTCTTTAGTTAGGTAGAGGGATTGTTTTGTGCCTAACTAATCTAGGAGCATAAGAAATCAATGTCAAGGTACCAAACTTATTAAGTTACGGCGTTTTACCAAACGCCGTAACCGCTCGACGCTGCAAACGCTCCTAAGCGGCAATCTGGCGTTCAATCGTCGGGCATGGCCACAAGGCCTATGCCCTCATCTTTCATGCCACCTTGCTCGCCTAGGAACGCTTTCGCTGTCCGTCCTCAATCTGAAGCGCTGCCTCGGTTGGCATTTGAGTGATCCGTGGGGGACGGAGGAAAACGAATCATTTTGGGCTGCGGTGACACCCTTTCGAAGTTGCTTTGTCCAAAACTATGCCGGATTACTACGATGAATTCGAAATATCAGACCTCGGCATTGTTTTTCGTAAAATCACAAGCTGTCTACCTGCGGTTTTGCCGGAGTGCAATTCGTTGTGGTTGGAGGCTGACGGTTTATCGTAGTAATCCGGCATAGTTTTGGAATGGTAGTAAATAGATGGCAGCTACTGTGCCGCTACCGCCGCGATTTTGCCTCCCATTTCCGTAACCTTTCCGCAACAATTTGCCCGTCGCGCCGCTCGCCTCCGCTCGCAACGCCTCCTGCGCTACACTTAGTCGCACTGTGGCGCTGCCGCGCCGCGCCCGACTCAAGGGGGACACTCATGAAGAACACTCAGCTGCTGCTGATCAACGATATGTGCGGCTACGGCAAGGTCGCGCTTTCCGCCATGTTGCCGGTGCTGTCGCACATGGGCTATCGCATCCACAACCTGCCGACGGCCCTCGTTTCCGATACGCTCAACTACCCCAAGTTCTACATCCACGACACCACGGAGTATGTCCGCCAGAGTCTCGCCATCTGGGAGGAGCTCGGCTTTGAATTCGACGCCATCTCGACCGGCTTTATCGTGACCGAGGAAGAGGCACGCATCATCTCGGACTTTTGCCACCGCCGCGCGCAAAAGGGCACCAAGGTGTTTGTCGACCCCATCATGGCCGACAACGGCAGGCTCTACGCTGGCGTGCCCGAGTCGACCATCGGCCTTATGCGCAGCCTGGTCGAGTGCGCCGACTACGCGGTGCCCAACTATACCGAGGCGTGTCTGCTCACCGATACGCCTATGGCCGAGCAGATTACGGCCGACGAGGCTCGTACGCTCGTGGATGCCATGCTCGCGCTGGGCGCCAAGTCGGTGGTCATCACGAGCGCAAAGGTCGACGGGGCGAGTGCCGTTATCGGCTACGACCATGTGGCGGGAGAGTACTTTACGATTCCCTTTGAGCTGATCCCGGTGTATTTCCCGGGCACGGGCGATACGTTCTCGTCGGTGCTCGTGGGTCGCGTTATGGCCGGCTGGAGCCTGCAACGTGCGACGACCGACGCTATGCGTGTGGTGGCCGAGCTTATCGAGCGCAATGCCGACCAAGAGGACAAGTCGGCCGGCCTTCCCATCGAGGCCTGCCTGGATGTGATCGACCATGAGTAACGCTGGCGAGGGCGGTGCCAAGCCCGCGGGCGGGGACAAGCCGCT
>UQXT01000114.1 GCA_900545075.1 uncultured Collinsella sp.
CGCGCACACCAGGCGGGGCCGTAGGAGTTGATCCTGCGGCCCCGCCGCTTTATGCCGATGCGTAATGAGCGCTAGCGCTCCATGTTGGGAACGATGCTGCCCTCCGTTACTGCGCGCACGGCCAAGCGCATGATGTTGTCGTAGCCGGTCTTATTGAGAATCTCCGAGATGCGGCGTTTGATGGTGCCCTCGCTCATAAACAGCTCGGCCGCGATATCGCGGCGGCTCTTACCCTCGCAGGCAAGGCGCAAGATCGACAGCTCGACATCGTCGAGGGCCGCCGTGCCCGAGAAGATGCTCTCGGGCGGCTTGGGAAACGTGCAGTAACCCGCCAGCGTGGAGCGCATCACGGCGAATAGCTCGTCGATACCGACGTTCTTGTACACAAAGCTGTCGACGCCCGCCTCGCGCGCCTGGTCCACAAAGGTGATTTCGGGCATACCCGTCATGATAATGACGCGGCACTCGGGCAGTTGTTCTTTAATGCGCGCCGCCGCCACGATGCCGTTTGAATCGTGTTCGGTGCACACATCCATCAGTATCATGTCCGGGCGCTCCTTGAGCGCGGCACCCAAGGCCTCGGAGGCATCGGCGATGGCGGAAACAACGGTCATATCGGGCTGGTCGCCAACGGAGCGCGCCAGGCTCTCGCGCAGGATGGCCTGGTCTTCGACTATAAGGACGCGGATCATGAGTTTCTCCTTTGGGACGTGTCGCTGGCGTTAAGCGGAATGGATACCGCAAGCGTAAAGGGCGGGGCGGCGTGGACCTCTAGGCTGCCACCCAGATCTTGCGCGGCATGCCTCATACCTGGGATACCCGTTCCCTCGCGATACGATACGGGGGCCGGAGACCCGTCGTTAGAAATCGTCATGCGTGCGACGACGTCAGCATCCGTCCCCTCCTGCCACAGGCGCACATGGACCCGATGCGCCTGCGCATGCTTGGTGGCATTGGTCGAGGCCTCGCGAATAATCTGCAAAAATGCGGCGGCGACACGCGCGTCCTCAGGCAGCGCACCCTCAACATCGATCTGCACACTCACCAGGCCAAAAGCATGGACGATATCACCCAGCTGCTCTGCAGGCTCGCTGGCACCGCCACTGCGCAGGTCGACGGCGATTGAGCGCAGCAACGGGTCAATCTGCTCGAGCGACTCATCGTCCAGACGTCCCTCCTCCAAATAGCGATGGAGGATGGACAGGCGCTGCCCGATCACGTCGTGCACGCGGGCACGCATGCGCAGGTAGGCCGCATTGTCGGCAACTTTTTTGACTTCTTCGATCTGGGTCTGGAGTTCTTTGCCCGCAAGCTCAAGCAGGTGATTGGCTTGCGCCAGGCGGTCGTGGGCATGCGCATACTCCGTCACATCCAGTCCAATAATGCGCTCAAAGAGGCGGCCCGAAACCATAACCTCGTCGTGCACAAATAGGCGAATCTCGGCGGGAGAAATCTCGACCACCGCGCGAGCCTCACCAAAACGGTCCAAGTTAATCCGCACACGATTCCTACTGCTTTCGGGCATTTGCATGCTGAGTTTGCGAAGGTCGTTCCACGTACTGCTCATATCGCCCAGGTCGGTGGGCATATGGAGCTCTACGAGGTTTTTGCGCATGCAGCGGTTCATGAGCAGCGGACGGCCCCTCGGGTCCAGATACAGGATGCCCACGGGGATCACGTTGATGGTTTCAATCGTCGAGAACGCGGTGATATCCTCCTGGCGGTTACGGACGTCCATCAAGAGCGCCGCGATGGAACGGAACAGGAAGAACGCTCCCTCTGCGATAAGGACAACGGTCCACGCCGAGCCCATGGCAAAAACCACCGGCGGTGTAACGGCGACAACAAGCAGCAGCTCGACCAGCATGACGAGGCGACGATAGTGCACCATAAGTACCACGCCGTAGGCAAAGATCGCGGCATTGAGCCACAACGCTCCGCCCATTGCCCTGGCGCAAACGTCAAGCGGTGCCACCAAATACGAGCCAGACGACGCGAATAAGATGAGCGCCGAAATCATCAGGTGAAGCACAAGGCTCGCCTCGTAGACGCAAATCACATTACGGTTATAGGACGAGCGGCGCGATGCGATGAGCGGGACGTGGATCGTCTGCAGGCACGCAGCCAGGGCAAAGACAACATCGAGCGCAACGATTTGGGGAAGGATGAGCGAAATCTGCATCGTCACTCACCCGCCCTCGGCATCAAGACGATCATGCGCAGCTGACCGGGCTCGCCCTCAAGGCGGTATGCCACGTTTCGCCCTTGCAGAGCGCCTTCGAGCTCTTGCGCAGCGGGCGTCTGCGAAAGATCTTCATCATCGTTGGAAAAAAGCGTGGCGCGCAGCTCGACACTGCATCGGTCATGGTCGCCCAAGTGATACATAAGCGCCGGATGGTCGGTGGCGTAGGCAAAAAACGCAAAGTCATACACGCAGTCGTACAGGGCGCTTACCGTACTGGCGTGCATCGGGCGCCGTATGGCGATAATCGAGGCGCAATCGATATCGATGGTGCGCAGGTCGCTTGCGAGCTCGTTGGCGATGAGCTGAATGCGATCGCGATCAAAACCGCTCTCCCCGTGCTGTGCCAACGTGAGCGACCCCTTGCGCTTGCAATAGGCGACGAGCATCTTGGCGCGCTGCAGCATGCGGTAACGCTCGTGCGAAGACGCTTCGTCGGTCAACGGCGGCAGCGAGCTCAGCAGGTCGTACATCCCTTCGAGCGCGCGGGCAAGTGCTTGGTCCACGTCTTGGGCAAGCAAGGTCTCTGCCTCTTGATCTGCCAAATGCGTCTTAAGGTCGTAGTCGGCGGCGAGCAGCTCGTTTTGACGCTGCAGCTCCATGCGACGATGTGCCAGCTCACGATTAAGCTCGTTGAGCTCCGACACGTCTTGGGCAAGCAGGGCCGATCCGCCCAGCAGCGGAAAGGCACGGTACATCACATTGGGATCGGACGCCACGGCAAAGGCATGGGCGCGGCCGTGCTCCTGGACCCGCAACTCCTCGCGCACGCCTACCGGCATTGGCTTTGACACCGGCGTGGCATAGACTTCCTGCAGGTCGCGCGTTAGAACTTTGAGGTCGAGCGGCAAGGTGTCGAAGATGCCGGCGATGTCGTGATACGACGGAATGACACCGCAATCGAGACAGATTTCCATCGCCACCACGCACAGGACGCAATAGACGAGCGAAAAGTTGAGCCTCCATGCCCAGGGCACGCGCAACGCATATGAGATGGCAAAGAATGCGCCACCCAGCAACACGAGCGCCGCCGTGCCCGAAAAACGCTGGATGCAAAAGGACGAGGACCGGCCCACCAGGATAAAAAAGGCCACGAAGTCAAAGGCCGTCCACGCGAGGACGGCGAAATAACCCCAGCCGTACGTGTAATCGTTGCTCCAGGTGTCGCTTGTACGGTCAAAGCGGAAGACCTGCTGGTGAAAATCGTTGGTGAGCACAAATCCGATAAGCAGGATGGCCACAATCCACAGCGCAGCGCAGTAGCGGCGACCCAGGCGGTGTTGCTCCAGGCCCGCAAGGCGCAGACCACACAACTGGTAGAGCAGCGGAATGAGCGTCATGGGCACGTAGTACAGGTACCACAGCACGGTGGCATAGAACGTCGTGAACGACTTGTACTTGAGAATGACTTCGATCATCCACAGGGCGCAGATGGTGGCGACGGCAACAAGGCGGCGGCGCAACACATAGTCCAAACAGCGCAGATAGACCGATACGCCCCAGATCGAAAATACAATTGCGGCGTCAAGCAGCGGGAGAGAGCTCGAATGGACGAGCGCATCCACGACCTCTTCGGACACCTCGCTATAGGCGGGCACGGCGTTAGAAAGTTTGGGGTCGAAGGCGAACAGCGCCGGCAAGACTGCCAAAAGCATGAGGAACAGCGCGGTGATGGCGCCGGCGATAGCAAAGACGCGGTGACGGTACACCTGATGTGTTATACCAACAAGGAATCGCGGCATGGCGAAGAGCCTGCCGCCCCTGGGATCCGCCACGGGTGCGGATCGGGCGGCCGCGTGGCCGATATGTCGCTCGCGGGTACCCATAGTGCTTTTAGTGTACCGACAGACGGATCGAAAAAGCGGGCCGCATGTCCCAAAATCCGCAGACGGCAAGGCGCCCAGCGAACATTAACTGCTCGCCGGGCGCCTTGGTTAGGAGGCTATGAAGTTGAGTGTCTCAGCTTCCTTAGGACAGGTCCTCACCATTCGTTTCAATGACATGCTTGTACCAGTCGAAGCTCTTCTTCTTGGAGCGCTTGAGGGTGCCGTTGCCGGCATCGTCGCGGTCGACGTAGATAAAGCCGTAGCGCTTGGACATCTCGCCCGTGCCGGCAGACACCAGGTCGATCGGGCCCCAGGTGGTGTAGCCCAGCAGGTCAACGCCGTCCTCGGTCACCGCGTCGCGCATCGCAGCGATATGCTGGCGCAGGTAGTCGATACGGTAGTCGTCGTTGATGGAGCCATCCTCCTCGACAACATCCTTGGCGCCTAGGCCGTTCTCGACCACAAACAGCGGCTTCTGATAACGGTCGTACAGGTCGTTGAGCGTAATACGGAAGCCCAGCGGATCGATGGCCCAGCCCCACTGGCTCTCCTGCAGGTAGGGATTCTTGGCGCCGGCGAAGGCATTGCCCTGGGTGCGCTCGACATCGGGGTTATCGGCACCAGCGGAGCAACGGGTGCTGTAATAGCTAAAGCTGATGAAGTCGACGGTGTTGGCGGCCAGGATCTCGCGGTCCTCGTCCGTCATGCCCACATCGATGCCCAGGCGCTCGAGCTTCTTGACGGCATAGGCCGGGTAGTAGCCGCGGCTCTGGACGTCGACGAAGAAGTAGTTGTCCTGGTTGTCGAGCTGCGCCTGGCGCACATCGCCCGGACGGCAGCTGTAGGGATAGTAGCTACCTGCGGCAAGCATGCAGCCGATCTTGATCTCGGGGTCGATCTCGTGGGCAATCTTGGTTGCCCAAGCGCTGGCGACGAGCTCGTTGTGGGCGGCCAGGTACTCGACGGCCTCCCTGTTCTCGCCCCCCTCAAAGACCAGACCGGCACCCATAAACGGCAGGTGCAGAATCATATTGATCTCGTTGAAGGTGAGCCAGTACTTCACCAGACCCTTGTAGCGGGTGAAGATCGTGGTCGCGAGATTCTTGTAGAAGTCGATGAGCTTGCGGTTGCGCCAGCCGCCGTACTCCTTGATGAGGTGAATCGGGCAGTCAAAGTGCGTGATGGTCACGAGCGGCTCGATACCGTGCGCCTGACACTCGCGGAATACGTCCTCGTAGAAGGCCAGGCCGGCCTCGTTGGGCTCGGTCTCGTCACCGTTGGGGAAGATGCGGGTCCAAGCCAGGCTCATACGGAAGGTCTTAAAGCCCATCTCGGCAAAGAGAGCAATATCCTCCTTGTAGTGGTGATAGAAATCGATGCCGGTCTGCGCGGGATAGTAATAGCCGTCCTCGAAGTCGAGCATCTTGCGCTGGCCGGAGACCACCGCATAGCGCTCGGGGCCGTGCGGAGCCACGTCCACGTTGGCAAGGCCGCGGCCGTCCACGTTGTAGGCGCCCTCGCACTGGTTGGCAGCCGTCGCGCCGCCCCACAGGAAGTCATTACGGAAAGCCATACATCAATCCTTTCGCACGCTGTTGTCATAGGCTCAGTATCCCTGCAAACAACGCGTCGCTCAACGGCAATGGAGCAGGCAGATACTTCTTTTCGCGCACAGGTGCCCGGCAGCTGCCCCGTCTGACACTTTTTGATACCCGCCTGTCCAAGCCGCCACAAAGGAGACAGGCACCTTTGTGGC
>UQXT01000115.1 GCA_900545075.1 uncultured Collinsella sp.
GGCGCCGACGTGCTGTGCTCGCCCGTCAAGGGCAAGGTCATCAAGATGGCCAACGTGCCCGATCCCGTCTTTGGTGGCGAGGTTCTGGGCAAGGGCTGCGCTGTGTGGCCCGAGGACGACCTGGTCTACGCTCCCTGCGACGGTAAGGTGACCGTCACCATGGGTCACGCCGTGGGCTTGCAGTCCGATAGCGGCATCGAGGTTCTGGTGCACGTTGGCGTCGATACCGTCAACATGAACGGTGACGGCTTCGAGGGCTTCGTCAAGGCTGACGACGTCGTGAAGGCCGGCCAGCCCATCCTCAAGATCGACCGCACCAAGATCGCTGCTGCCGGTTACAAGGACTGCGTCGTCGTGGCCGTGTCCAACACCGCCGAGTTTGCCGACGTCGAGCTTACCGTCGAGGCCGAGTCTGCCGTCGCCGCCGGTGACGCCATCGTTAAGGTCGTCCGCAAGTAGTCTGCGGCATCCAGAAGATGCACAAGGGTGGTCGGGTTGTCCGGCCACCCTTTTTTAATGGGCTAAGCAGGTGCGTTTTATTGCAGGGGGGCTTGCTTCACGGGCCATTTGTTCGTCAAATTGAGCCGTCCGCGCTTTTGCGACGTAGGGGTTTGGACGGAGCCGCTAATATGAACTTACTGTTACGACGTGCGCTGCGCGAGGAACGCGGTGCCGCTTGTTTGGAGGACTGTCATGAAAAAGAAGCTGCTGCTTGTGCCCCTGATGGCTGCCCTGGTCACGTGCGTGGTTTTGCTTTCCGGCTGCGGAGGGCCTTCGGTGGAGGAGCTCATCGCCAACGACCTTACGAGCCAGTTTGACGAGATCAAGAACGGCGGAGATGACTTCCTCTCCGGTCTGGAAAAGGCTTCGGGCGACGAGTTTGAGCAGCTGGGTATCGATCCCAAGGAGTATGCCAAGAGCTATCTCGAGGGCTTTGACTACAAGATCGGCGATGTGACGGTTGACGAGGACAAGGGTACTGCGACTGCCGAGGTCACCATCACCTGCAAGTCCATGAACAAGATCGTCGAAGATTTCGCCACCCAGTATCAGGAGAAGGTCGCCGCACTCGATACGACGCCTTCCGAGGACGACCTGTACAAGATGGCCGGCCAGGTGATGGTCGACGTGACCAAGGCCGCTAAGACCAAGGACACCAAGGTCACCTTTAAGTATTCCGCCAACGAGGATAACGAGTGGTCTGCCGACGATTCCGCAACCACCGAGATGATGAATGCGATGATGAGCTAGTTCGTTGCGGCGTTTTACCAAACGCCGCAACTGCTCGACGCTGCAAGCCCGCCAGAGCGGCAATCTGCCTTTCAACTTCGGCGGCATGACCAGAAGGTCAATGCCGCCTCGTTTCAAGGCACCTTGCTCGCTCTGGCGGGTTTTCGCTGTCGTTGCCAAAACATCGGCGTTGCCTTGGTCGCAAGTAGTCATTGGGGACGTTCTTTAATGACTAGTCGTTTAAGAACGTCCCCAACGACTACTTTTGGGCGCTTACCGTTAAGCGGAAGGGGTGTTATCGGCGGCCTTCTTTTGGGCATACAATTGTTATTGGCTTGCTGCGGTGAAGGTCTGTCCGCTCCGCAGCTTTTTTCTACGGTTAAAGGAGTATGTATGTCCGTTGAGGTCATGAGGTCTGTGATCGAGGCCGCCGAGGGTCGCGTGCCCGTCGACACGCTGTTTGCCAACGCGCAGATCGTCGATGTGTACGGCCAACGCGTAGCGCCCGGTAGTGTTGCCGTCAAGGATGGCGTGATCGTCGGTGTGCTCTACGATGGTCGCGACGATGCCGCCGGTACGTATGAGGCTACCGAGGTCATCGATTGCCAGGGCCGCTATCTTGCCCCCGGTTTTATTGACGGACACTTGCATATCGAGTCTTCGAACATCCGCCCTGCCGAGTATGCGCGCATGGCGGCGACGCGCGGTACCACTACTGCCATTGCCGACAGCCACGAGATTGCCAACGTGGCGGGGCTCGACGGCCTGCGCTTTATGATCGAGGACGGTCGTCGCGCTCCTATTTCCATCAAGTACATGATGCCCTCGTGCGTGCCCGCACTGCCCGACGAGCAGGCCGGTGCCGTCATCACCGCTGCCGATATGCAGGCGTTTTTTGCCGAATATCCGGGTGATGTCTTTGGTCTGGGCGAAATGATGAACCTGCCGGGCGTCTTTATGGCCGATCCCGAGACCTGTGCTCGTATCGACGCTGCCAACCAGACGCCGTCCAAACAGGTCGACGGTCATGCCCCGCTCGTTGCCGGCAAGGACCTCAACGCCTATGCTGCGGCAGGCATTATCGCCGACCACGAGTCGACGATTCCCGAGGAGGCGCTCGACAAGCTGTCTCGCGGCATGTACGTGATGCTGCGCGAAGGTACGTGCAGCCATGATCTGGCCAACCTGTCGCCGATGCTGCTGGAGAATCCCGCGCGCGCCCGCCGCTGCTGCTTTGCGACTGACGACCGCGCCCCTTCTGATGCGCTTGCAACCGGCATGATCGACAATGCCTGCCGCGTGGCGATTGAGGCCGGTATCGACCCCGTGGTCGCTATCTCTATGGCGTCCCTCTCCACGGCCGAGGCGTTTGGCCTGGATCACGGCTGCCGCGACCCGCACGAGCTCCGCGGTGCGATTGCCCCGGGCAAGCGTGCCGACCTGCTGGTGCTCAATGACCTGACGTTTGCCACGGCTCCGCATCGCGTATATGCCGCCGGTGCTTTGGTGGCGCAGGACGGCACCTTTGTGGGCGAGATTGCACCCGAGATGGCCGAGGTTGCGGCCCTTGCCGATGAGCTGCGCGCCTCCGTTAAGCTGCCGAAGCTATCGCTCGACGTGTTCGACTATGCCTTTAAGCCGGGCGAGGCCGTGATTGACGTGGTGCCGGGCAAGGCCATCACGGGCATGGTTCGTCCCGAGACTGACGAGGACTTGCGTCGCATTATGCTGATCGAGCGCCATGGCCGTGGCGTGTCGCTGCAGGCCGAGGGCGCCGATGGCGACGGCCCCGCTGGCCTGGGTCTTGTCGGCAAGCACATCGGTCGTGGCTGGGTGCGCGGCTTTACCATCACGGGTGGCGCCATTGCCTCCACGATCGGCCACGACTCGCACAACGTGTGCGTGGTGGGCGATAACGCTGCCGATATGATGGCTGCCGTTGAGGCCGTGGGCCAGGGTGGTCACGTGCTGGTGCGCAACGGAGAGGTCGTGGCGCGCATTCCGCTGGCGCTCGGTGGCCTTATGAGCGAAGGCACGGCCGAGGACGTTGCCGCGCAGCACGACGACTTTATGGTCAAGGCGCGCGCCATGGGTATTGAGCCGCCGCTCGACCCCATCATGGGCATCATCTTCCTGCCCCTGCCGGTCATCCCGACGCTCCGCATTCGCCCCGAGGGCATGTTCGACGTCACGACCTTCACCTACGCCGACTAGTCATCGGGGACGTTCTTAAACGACTGGCCGTCGGGGTGGCGTGTCGCCTGGCGCCGCGACCGTAGGACCTCTGGCATGTGTGAGCTATTTGCCAGGTCCTTGTAACGTTTACGCCCGCGGAGTTTTATTTGAGCTCCCTTTGGGTACGTTGGAATCGGATACACGTTCGATTCCAACAAGCCCGAAGGGAGCTTTTCTATGTTTAAACTGATTGCATCCGATATGGACGGCACGCTGCTTGACGAAAACGGCCAGGTGCCTCCCGAGACCTACGAACTGATTCTGGCGCTACACGAGCATGGTGTGCATTTCGCTGCATCGTCAGGTCGTCGCTACGATCGCCTGTGTGAGTTCTTTGCGCCCGTTCGCGACAAGATGGACTTTGTCGCCGCTAACGGCGCCCAGGTCTACGCCGACGGCAAGATGGTAGACCGTGAGGTGTATTCCCACCTGGCGATTCGAAGGCTCGCCCAAGCCGTCAGGACGTTTCCCAATCTGCATCTTGCGCTCTTTGACCGAACCAAGTCCTTCCTGCTCGATGACGAGTGCAAGTTCGTGCGTGAGGTCGATAAGGACCTTCCCAATGCCGAGCGCATTTGGGAGCTGCCCGATCCCAGCGTAAATATCATCAAGGCGAGTATCTTTTGCGATGACTGTGCCGTTATGGACAGTGCCTACGTACTGCAGCGCGAGCTTGGCCAGCTCTTTACCTTTGCGCCTTCTGGAAACGCATGGATCGATGCCATGCAGCCCGGTGTGTCGAAAGCCTCGGGAATCGAGCAGCTCATGGAGCACTATGGCGTCGAACGCGACGAGGTCATGGCGTTTGGCGACTCGATGAACGACTACGAGATCATTCGCTTTGTCGGCACGGGCTGCGCGATGGAAAACGCGCGTCCCGCGCTCAAGGCGGTGGCCGATCGCGTGGTGGGTTGTAACTGCGACCACGCCGTCCAGCAGGAGCTCCGTCGCGTGCTGGAGAGTCTCGCTTAATCCGGCAGATGGGGACGTTTCTTTTCTGCCGGCAGTGGGGGACAGTTCTTGCAGCTTTTTCGCGAAGAGTGTCCCCAACGACTAGTCATTCAAGAACGTCCTCAGTGACTGGCCAATGACTAGGCGAGAGCGGCCATGATGATGCGGGCGACGCCGTCGTGGTCGTTGTCGTATTCGGTGATGGCGTCGGCGGCCTCGCGGTCTTCGAGCTCGGCGTTGATCATGGCCATGCCGTGGCCCGCTGCCTGCAGCATGGGGATGTCGTTGATGTTGTCGCCGAACGCCCAGGCGTCGGCGAGACGCTCGCCCAGGTGCTCGGAGAGCCACGTGAGGGCCGTTCCCTTGGTGGCGCCCTCGCCCATGACCTCGATATTCATGGCGTACGAACGCGTGACCTCAATGCCTCCGAGCGTGTCGAGCTCCGCCGCGATGGCGTCGCGATCAGCCGGGTCGTGCCAGTACATGGCGATGCGCTCGAGCGTCTCGACCTCGTCGATCTTGCTGTCGATATCCATGTCGATCGGTGTTCGTGTGCGCTTGAGCGAAGCCGCGATGTGGGGGTCGCCGCCGCAGAATTCGTCCAGGCGCGTGTAGAGCGAGCGGGGGAGGAAGCACTGCCCATCCGCGAAGATATCGAAGGTCACATCGTGGCCGGCGGCGATGCGATGGATGCGATGGGCAATGCCGCAATCGAGCGGACGGCTCAAGATGCACGTGGCGCGCGAGGCGTCGGTGGGCACATCGTCGTCGAGCTGCCAGACGCTGGCGCCGTTGGCGCAGACCGCGTAGTGCACGGCAGGATGGGCGAGGATGGGCTCAAAGATGCCCGACAGCGGACGTCCCGTGCACGGTACAAACTCAATGCCGCGACGTGCGAGCTCGTCGAGCATCGACCAGGTGGCGTCGCTCATCTGCTTGTCGCTCGTCAACAGCGTCCCATCCATATCGGAAAAAAAAATCATTCGATGCAGCCCTTTCTGCTGGCATAAAAAGCGTGGCCGAGGGCGGTGATGCCCTGGCCACGCTCGAGTTCTATAACGGTCCGTGTCCTAGCGGTCGGCGAGCGGCTTGTACTCCAGCGGTTCGATCACCGGGCGGTAGGCGGGTCGGATGATGCGGTGCGCGCAGAAGAGCTCTTCCATGCGGTGCGCCGACCAGCCTGCCATGCGGGCGACGGCGAACAGCGGCGTAAAGAGCGTCTCGGGCACACCGAGCATCTTGTAGATAAAGCCCGTGTACAGGTCGATGTTGGCGCAGATGGGCTTGGTCATGCCGTGGTCGCGCATGACCTGGGGTGCCAGGCGCTCGATACGCTCGATGAGCGCGAACTCTTCGCCCAAGTCCTTCTTGGCTGCCAGTGAGCGCGCGTAACGGCGGC
>UQXT01000116.1 GCA_900545075.1 uncultured Collinsella sp.
CCTGGGCTCCTGTCAGTGCCATGGGTTCTCGCTTTCTATGTATGGGGCGCCCCGCAATGGGGCCTTAATCTACGTGAACTTTCCCACGATAGCGCAGGAACGGCGTGGTGTGGAGCGCGTTTGCCCAGTTCGCAAAGAATGCGGATGCCGGGCGGGAAGACGATGCAAGCTTTAGATGGGCTACGGGCGGGGTACGGAGACCGGCTCCCAGGCAATAAAGGCCCAGCGGACCTTACGGATATGGTCGAGCATGTAGCGTCCCTGCGGTACGCCCTTGGATCCCGGCTCGCCGGCATGGGGGTTCTCGATCATGTGGTGGGCGATATAGTCGCGCAAGCGGTCGATTTTATCCTCGTTGCCATGCTCGAGCATGCGGGAGAAGTCCGCTACGCCCGCCTCAAGGCTATCGAAGGTGTCGCGACGGGGTGATTCAAAATACGTAACCTGCGGTAAGGCACCCATCTGAATAAGGATGTTGAAGGCGTACACAAAGCCATTGCTGCAGGTAACCGAGGCGCCGATGGCGTTCATCAGGTGCAGGTCATAACGCGGACTCGAGTTGGCGACCATCGTGACAGCACAACGCCGACGAGCAGTACGGTCGAGCTTGGCAAGTGCCCCCTTCAGGTCGTTCGTAGTAACCGAGCGACTCGCAAAGGCAACATCTACAGCCTTGGCAACCGGCCCAACCAGATCCCAATCATCATCCCAAGCAAGCTCAAGCGGTGAAATAAGATCCTCGAGCCCGTAATACTCAATGCCGGCATCAAGGGTGCCCAACATGGCAGGAGAGAAGTCGGCTGCAATCACGGAATGCCCAGCCTGAGCAAGCGGAATAGCAATCGACCCAGCCCCACACCCCATATCAAGCACCGACTCACCAGGCTCAAGCGCCAACAGTTTTATAAAATCCCGAGCATACGGGGCAGTCTCCAATGGCCGAAAATGCCGAGCCCGCTTATCCCACTCAAAAGGATCATCAGCCCGTCGCCGATCAGCTTGCAGACGCATCCATTCGCCATTCCAATCAGCAGAAAGAAGCTCAGAGCGAGCATCCCCATCAACCACGGGCCAACCTCCTAGCAACAAAAAAGCGACTCTCCCAAAAAGAAGAGCCGCAACCAGCATATATCAGAAAGAACCGATCCAACGCCAAACCGCCGTATCGACCATGTGGTGCAGGAGCGAAGCAACTGCAACCGGGATAGAACCCAACCGAGGTCCCGTTGTGCGGGAGCCCCGGGGAGGGCAAATATATAAGGTCGATCGCGAGTTCCGCACGAGCCGGAGAGCACTTAATGTGCTCTCCGTGCGAGTCAGGACTGTCCGAGCAGGCGACCTTATATATTTGCCCTCCCCGGGGCTCCTCGCCCGAACCCCTCAGCTAGTTCTTGAGCGAGTTCAGCGGCGCCGGGAAGCGTCCACCACGGTGGGCAAGCACGGTGCCGGCGTTGGGGTTCACCGGCATGATGGGCGCACGGCCAAACAGGCCGCCGTACTCGACGCAGTCGCCCACGCCCTTGCCGATGGCGGGAATCACGCGGACGGCCGTGGTCTTGTTGTTGATGACGCCGATGGCCATCTCGTCGGCGATGATGCCGGCGATGGTCTCGACCGGGGTGTCGCCGGGGATGGCGATCATGTCCAGGCCAACGGAGCACACGCAAGTCATGGCCTCGAGCTTCTCGAGTGAAAGCGCGCCGGCCTCGACGGCAGCGATCATGCCGGCGTCCTCGGACACGGGGATGAAAGCGCCGGAGAGACCGCCCACGCTGGAGCTGGCCATAACGCCGCCCTTCTTGACGGCATCGTTGAGCATGGCGAGTGCGCAGGTCGTGCCCGGGCCACCGCAGGTGCCAACACCGATGATCTCGAGGATGCGGGCAACGGAATCGCCGATGGCAGGCGTAGGCGCCAGCGACAGGTCGACGATGCCCTTCTCGACACCCAGGCGACGGGCGGCCTCGCGGCTCATGAGCTCACCGGCACGGGTGATCTTAAAGGCGGTCTGCTTAATCTTCTCGGCGACCTCCATCATCGATGCGGAATCGGGCAGCGTCTCCAGGGCTGCGGCCATAACGCCGGGGCCCGAGACGCCTACGTTGATGACGGCGTCGGCCTCGCCACCGCCGTGGACGGCGCCCGCCATAAACGGGGAGTCCTCGACCATGTTGGCAAAGCAGACAAACTTGGAAGCGCCGACGGAATCCTGGTCGGCCGTGAGTTTAGCGGCATCGATGATGGTCTGGGCGGCCATAAGCACGGCGTCCATGTTGATGCCGGCACGCAGGCTGGCGACGTTGACGCTGGAGCAGACGCGGCTCGTGGTGGCGAGCGCCTGGGGGATGGACTGGATGACGCGGCGGTCGGCGTCGCCGATGCCCTTCTGGACGAGCGCGGAGAAGCCGCCCAGGTAATCGATGCCGAGCGTCTCGGCCGCGCGGTCGAGGGCGTGCGCGATGGGGGTGAGGTCCTCATCCTTGCAGCATGCGGCGATCTGCGCCACCGGGGTGACGGAAACGCGCTTGTTGATAATGGGGATACCGTACTCGCGCTCGAGGTTCTCGGCGGTCTCGACCAAGTGCTCAGCCGTGTGCGTCACGTGGTCGTAGATCTTCGTGCACATGCGGTCGAGGTTCTCGTCGCCGCAACCCATGAGCGAAACACCCATGGTGATGGTCCTGATGTCGAGGTTCTGCTCCTCAACCATGCCGCGGGTTTCCGCGATTTCTGCGGGCGTGATCGCCATCCTTGCGCTCCTATCTGCCAAAACGAGCATAGTCTTATCTATTCTAACGTGCCGCACGTGCCAAGTGACGCATGCGGCACGTTTTGGTGCACGGTTGTTTCCGTTGTGTTACTGCCCAAAGACCTCTTCGGCGATGCGCGCGCTTTCGGCGGCATCCTTGGCATAGTAGTCCGCGCCGATCTGCTTGGCGTATTCGGGGGTGAGCACGGCGCCGCCCACGATGATCTTGACGCCCGGAACCTCGGTATGGAGCAGCTTGATGGTCTCTTCCATGGCGACGACCGTGGTAGTCATAAGCGCCGAGAGGCCGACGAGCTTAATATCGCGCTCCTTGACGGTCTTGAGTACCTCCTGCGGATCGACGTCGCGGCCCAGGTCAAAGACGGTGTAGCCGTAGTTGTCGAGCAGCATTTTGACGATGTTCTTGCCAATATCGTGGATGTCGCCCTTGACGGTGGCCACGCAGATTTTGCCCTTGTCGGCAATCTCGCCGGCGGGCATCAGGCGCTTGATGGTGTCAAAACCCACGCGCGCGGCCTCGGCCGAGGCCATAAGCTGCGGCAAGAAGAACTTGCCCTGGTCAAAGAGGACTCCGACCTCATCGAGGGCGGGGATAAAGTGATTGTTGATGAGGTCCATGGCGTCATGGTCGGCCAGCAGGCGCTCGGTCTCGACCGCGATTTCGCCCTTGCGGCCCGAGACGACCATGCGACGAATCGGGTCGTCGTTGCCGTCGGTGCCGGCGGTGCCAGCGGTGCCAGCAGCGGGCGCGGCGTCGGTCGATGCTGCCTGAGCCGCCGCCGGGTTCGCGGCGATCTTGTACGGATCGGTCCAGCCGGCGTAGCGCTCGATGTATCCGGTCGAGCCCTCGTCCTCAACGCTCAGGACGCGATAGCTGTAGACGGTATCCATAAAGCGCTTGGAGCCCGGGTTCATGATGGGGGCATCGAGACCTGCGCCAAAAGCGGCGGCCAAAAAGACCGAGCCCAGCAGCGGGCGGGCAGGCAGGCCAAAGCTGATGTTCGATACGCCGAGCGCGCATTTGACGCCCAGGCGCTCCTTGCACAGGGACATGGCACGCAGGATCTGCTCGGCCTGGCGCTGGTTGGTCGAGGCGGTCATGACCAGGCAGTCGATGAGGATGCGGTCCGGCCCGATGCCGTAACGGGCAGCCTCGGCCACGATGCGCTCGGCGATGGCGAAGCGGGCCTCTGCGGTATCCGGAATACCGCCTTCGTCGAGTGTGAGGCCGACGACGTTGGTGCCGTAGTGGGCGACCAGCGGAAAGATCTCATCCATGATCTGCTGCTTGCCATTGACCGAGTTGATGATGGGCTTGCCGGCGTAGCGGCGCACGGCTGCCTCGACGGCTGCGGGGTCGGTGGAGTCGATCTGCAGCGGCAGCAGCGTGGAGCCCTGGAGCTGCTCGGTCGCCTGCTGGATGATCTTGACCTCGTCGATCTCGGGCAGGCCCACGTTGACGTCCAGGATGTCGGCGCCCTGTTCCTGCTGGCTGATGCCCTGGCTCACGACGTAGTCCAGGTCGCCGTCGCGCAGGGCCTGTTGCAGGCGCTTTTTGCCGGTGGGATTGATGCGCTCGCCGATGACGGCGATTTTGTGGCCGTCACAGGGAAGGTCCACGACCGTCTGGGCGCTCGTGACCGACATGCTGGGCTTGCGGTGACGCGGGCTGGGCGCGTGGTTGTCGATAAGCGTGCGCAAGGCCGCCATGTGCGCCGGCGTGGTTCCGCAGCAGCCGCCCACGACGCTCACGCCGTCCTCGATCATGCCGGCGACGGCCTTGGCGTATTCGGGGGCTTGGATGTCAAAGACGGTGTTACCGTCGTCGTCCACGCGGGGCAGTCCCGCGTTAGCCTGCACCATAACGGGCTTGTCGGTAACGGTGAGCATACGTGCGGCGAGCCCTCGGAGCTCGGCCGGGCCCTGGCTGCAGTTGATACCCAAAACGTCGGCGCCGATGGCGTCGAGCGTGATGGCGGCCACCTCGGGACTCGTACCCAGGAACGTGCGGCCGTCTTCCTCAAAGGTCATGGTGGCAATGACGGGCAGGTCGGAGTTCTCGCGGCAGGCGAGGACGGCAGCCTTGATCTCGGCAAGGTCGGTCATGGTCTCGATAATAAAGAGGTCGACGCCCGCGTCGACGCCGGCGCGCACTTCCTCGGCAAAGAGGTCATAGGCCTCGTCGAAGCTGAGAGTACCCAAGGGGCGAAGCAGCGCGCCTATGGGGCCGATGTCGCCGGCGACGTAGCGGGCACCGGCCGCGCGGGCGCAGGCGACGGCGGCGGCAAAGACATCTGCCACGGTGGCGGCACCGTCGAGCTTGTGGGCGTTGGCACCAAAGGTGTTGGCGGTGATCACGTCGCAGCCGGCCTCGACGTACTGACGCTGAATATCGGTAATGACCTGGGGCTCCTCAAAGTTGAGCAGCTCGGGCAGGGCGCCAGCCTTCATGCCGGCCGCCTGCAGCATGGTGCCCATGCCGCCGTCGAACAGCAGGTGCCCCGTGCCCTCGATGGCGGCGCGCAGGCGATCGTCCTTAATGCGAAGGTCGTCGATCGTGCGCGTCTTGTATGCAGTACCATTGCGGCGTGCGGCATCAACGGGCGCCGCCAGCGCGGCGCCGTCCAGATCATGGGTGATAAGCGGAGTAAACATCGATGAGCTCCTAATGGCTGGAATAGCAGGTGGTGTGGGCGGCGCGGAAGCGGCAGTGCTCGCGCATGCGGCAAATATTGCAGGTGGGGCGGCTCTGGGCGTCGTGGACCTCGCCGTCAAACAGACCAATCACTGCGGTCACGCTCTTAGTGGGCATGAGTAGGCTGGTGGGTGTGACGGTAAGCCCGATGAGCCGTGTGGCGTTGAGTGCAGCTACGATTGAGCGCTGAGCCGCAAGCGGGCAGTCGCCGTAGCCGGGACTAAAGCGCCAGTTACCGGCGAGTCCGTGTGCGGCGGCCGCAGCCTTGACCTGTTGGTCCATCTGCTCGACGGCGGCTTCTACATAGGCAGAGCATGCG
>UQXT01000117.1 GCA_900545075.1 uncultured Collinsella sp.
CGCTCCCTACGCCCACACCGCGGGCGAGCACCTGGCCGCGCTCAAGCAGGCCCTGCCGTTTTCGCTGAGCGACGAGCAGGAGGCCGCGTTCCAGGATATCCTGCACGATATGTGCGATGGTGGGCGCGTGATGAACCGCCTGCTGCTGGGTGATGTCGGTACCGGTAAGACCGCCGTTGCCGCCTGCGCGCTGGCTGTGGCTGCCGATAGCGGCACGCAGGCCTGCGTTATGGCGCCCACGGGCGTGCTGGCGCGCCAATATGCCGATAAGACCGGCCCCTTGCTCTCGCAGGCTGGCATGTCCTGGGCGCTCCTGACGGGTGCCACGCCGGCGGCCGAGCGCGAGCGGATCCATGCGCAGCTGGAATCGGGCGAGCTCGACGTCCTCTTTGGCACTCACGCGGTCCTTTCGGATGACGTGGCGTTTAAGCATCTGTCGCTTGTCGTTATCGACGAGCAGCACCGCTTTGGTGTGGGCCAGCGCAATGCCCTGCGTGCCAAGGGGCCGGGTGCCGACTTGCTGGTCATGACAGCCACGCCGATCCCGCGTACGTTGGCGCTCTCGGTCTACGGCGACCTGGACACGAGCATCATTCGCCATCGACCTGTTCCGGGAGCGGGCGTTACGACACGCGTGCTTACCGAGTCGAGCCGCGACTTGGCCTACGGCGCCATTCGTGAGGCTCACGAAAAGGGCCAGCAGGCCTATGTGATCTGCCCCCTTGTGGAGTCGAGCGACTCGGCCGATGAGCTTCAGGATGTCCCCGGTATCGCTCGCGACGATGAGGGCCGCGTGACCGTCCCCGTGCCGCTGCACGATACGGCAACCGAGCTCGACCGGCTGCGCCTGGCGCTGCCGGGACTTACCATCGAGCGCCTTCACGGCCGTATGCCGGCGGGGGAGAAGGACCGCGTGATCGATGCCTTCAAGCGCGGCGAGATTGACGTGCTCGTATCGACCACGGTGGTCGAGGTGGGTGTCGACGTGCCCAACGCCACCGTCATGGTCATCGAGAACGGTGAGCGCTTTGGCTTGGCGGCCCTGCACCAGCTGCGCGGCCGCGTGGGCCGCGGCAGCGTGTCGGGCACCTGTCTGGTCATGACGCACTCCAAGGGCAACGGTGGCGCGTCGGCGGCACAAGACCGTCTCCAGTCGCTCGAAAAGACCTCGGACGGCTTTACGCTCGCCCAGATGGACCTGCGTCTGCGCCACGAGGGCGAGATCCTGGGCTACCGTCAGCACGGCGGCGTTACCTTGCGCTTTGTGGACCTGGACGCCGATGAGGATCTTATCGAATGGGCTCATTTGGACGCGGTCGAGCTCTTGCGGTATGCTTGCAACCTTGACTCCGTGGCGACGCGTCCCTTGCGCGATGCGGTCGCCACGCGCTATCGACATATCTTTAAGGAGGTCAGCGGAGGATGAGAATCATCGGCGGTGAATGGCGCGGCCGCAAGATCGAAGAGCCGCGTGGGCGCGATGTCACCCGTCCCACGACCGATCGCGTGCGCGAGGCATGCGCTTCCATGGTCATGTCGGCGTTCGACTTCGATTTGGACGAGGTCCGCGTGCTGGACGCCTTTGGCGGCTCCGGTGCCTTAGGGTTAGAGATGCTCTCGCGTGGCGCTCGCTCGCTCACCACGTTCGAGATCGATCGCAATGCCTCCCGTCTGATCACCAAGAATATCGAGTCGCTGTGCCGCGACCACTCTCGTTGGCGCGTCGTTACCGGTGATGTGCTAGTGAGTGCCTCGCGCGGTCGCGTGCCGGGTGGTCCCTTTGATCTGGTCCTGCTCGATCCGCCCTATGCGTTTGGCGCCGAGCCGGTCGAGGAGCTGCTGCAAAATCTTTCCCAGCAGGGACTGCTGGTGCCCGGGGCCTTTGCCCTGTTTGAGCATGCCGCGGCTGATGCGGGCGCTCATCCGGCTGGTTTTGAGACCGTGCGAGAGAAGCGCTACGGCATTACCTCGGTTGACTTGCTGCGCTGGGTGGCCGTGGACGAGAACGGCCATGCTGACGAGAACGAAAATGACGAGGATGCGCCTTCGGAGGACACCCATGAATGACACCATCAACCGCGTGATCGTCCCGGGCACCTTCGATCCCATCACCTTTGGTCACATAGACGTGATCCGCCGAGCCCGCCGCATCTTTCCTAGCGTGATCGTCGCCGTGGCCGAATCGCAGGGTAAAAACGGCGTGGGTACCACCTTTATGCTCGACGAGCGCGTGGCGCTGGCCCGCGAGGCCCTCGGCGATTTGGACGGCATCGAGGTACTGCCCTTCACCGGTCTGCTGGTCGACTTTGCACGTGAACAGGGCGCAGGTGCCGTTGTTAAGGGCCTGCGCGCCATGACCGACTTTGAATACGAACTGCAGCAGGCCGACCTCAACTATCGTCTGGATAACGAGCTGGAGTCTATCTTTGTCATGAGTGCTCCGCAGTACGGCTATATCTCGAGCTCGGTGGTGCGCCAGATCGCGTCACTTGGCAGCGACGTGTCGACGTTTGTGCCGCCCAACGTGGTCGAAGCGCTCAAACATCGCTTTTCGTGACGTTTTTTATTGCCTGGTGGCATGTGGTAAACTAGCACGATGATATGTTACCTATGAAAGGAGACCGGATGCCGGGCGAGAATTTTCCTGGCGACAGGATCGTGAGTCTTGTCGACGAGCTCGAGGGGCTCATCGAAGAGGCTAAGACGCCGTTCGGCAAGAACGCCCAGATGAAGGTTATCGACGCCGACGTCTTCTTTAACATCCTCGATGAGATCCGCATGAGCTATCCCGAGGAGTGGCAGAAGTCCCGCCGTATCCTCAAAGAGCGCGAGGAGCTTATGGCCTCCGCCGCCGCTCAGGCCGATTCCATCATTGCCGATGCTCAGCAGCAGGCCCTCACCATTGCCGGTGAGCAGGAGATCGTCCGCTTGGCGCAGCAGCAGGCCGACGACATCCGCGACCGTGCCCAGCAGTACGAGCGCGAGACGCGCTATGCCGCCGAGGATTACGCCGAGCAGGTCTTTACGCACCTCGAGGAGAACCTTAAGAGCCTGACCGGCACCGTCACCCGTTGCCGTCAGCAGCTCAATGAGGGTGCCGCCCAGCAGAACGGCCAGTGGTAATGGCTGAGTTCCCGAGCGTTACCGTCGATCTTTCCGAGCAGCTCGAGTTTCCTGGAGATTCGTATCCGCTGACCGGTAAGGTCGATGTCGCCACCTACACGGTGGGCGAGAAGGAGTATCAGCTGCAGGACGGCATTGCCTATGACGTGGTCTTTACCAACGCCGGCACCGGCGTTCTGCTCTCGGGTATGGTTCGCGCGCACGCCACCGGCGAGTGCGACCGCTGCCTGGAGCCCGCCTCGTTTGATATCGCCGGCGAGATCGAGGAGTTCTACCTCTTTGAGGAGCCTGAGGACCCCGAGGCCTACGAAGACGGCTATGAGTTACTGGGCGAGGACCGCATTGTCGATCTGGGTGAGCCCATCAACGACGCGGTCGTCATGGACACGCCGTTCGTTGTCCTGTGCAAGCCCGATTGCCGCGGCCTTTGCCCCACCTGCGGCATCAATCTCAACGTCGAGCAATGCGATTGTGCCGCCAAGGCTGAGGCCGAATGGGCCGCTGCCACGGAAAATCCATTTGCAGCATTGAAGAATCTCAAGCTTGACGAGTAAAACTGTGGTAGTATCGCTACTTGCGCGTAATCGCCACACTGGATAGTTCATAAGGAAGGTCACTATGCCCGTACCTAAACAAAAGCAGGGTCGTATCCGCACCCATACCCGTCGTTCCGCCAACATGAAGATTTCGGCTGCGGCTCAGTCCACGTGCCCCCGTTGCGGCGCTGTTAAGCTTCCGCACCACGTGTGCCCCAGCTGCGGTTTCTACAAGGACCGCGAGGTTATCGTTACCGAGTAACTGTATACTCTGGATGCGATGCCGTTCCAACTGGAACCACAATGGCCGGCTCAATGAGTCGGCCATTTTTGTATAAGGAGCATGTATATGAGTAACGTTCGCGTTTGTGTAGACGTTGTGGGCGGAGACGAGAAGCCCCAGGTTGTCCTCGATGGTATCGAGGCTGCGCTTGCGGCAGATCCCAAGATCGAGGTCTTGGCCGTCGGTCCCGCCGAAATCGTCAATCCCTTTGCCGCGGCGCATGCCCGCGTGGAGGCTCTGGAGGCCCCCGACGTCATCAGCATGGAGGACGATCCCATCCGCGCTGTGATGACCAAGCGCAAGTCCTCGATCGTGCTTGCGTGCCGTGCCATTAAGAAGGGCGATGCGGACGCGTTTTTCTCGGCCGGCTCGACCGGTGCCATGACCGCTGCCGCCACGGCCTACGTCACGCCGTTTAGGTATTTGGCAGAGGGCAAGAAGCAGCCGGTCCGTCCGTGCCTGACCAACGCTCTGCCCAATCGCGCCGGCGGCCTGACGGTGCTGTGCGATATGGGCGCCAATCCTGATGTCACGGTGGACGATATGGTGCGCTTCGCCCAGATGGGTGCTGCCTATGCCCGCGTGGTTTTGGGCATTGAGCATCCGCGTGTGGGCCTGCTTGCCAACGGCACCGAGGACGAGAAGGGCTCCAACTTTACCAAGTCGTGCTTCCCGGCTATGAAGGCCGCGGTTCCCGGCTTTGTGGGCAACTGCGAGGGCACCGATCTTACGTCGGGTAATTTTGACGTTGTGGTCGCCGACGGTATGTCGGGCAACATCGCGCTCAAGGCCACCGAGGGCGCTGCCAAGTTTTTGCTGCAGGAGCTCAAAGGTGCCTTTATGTCTTCGCTCGGCACCAAGATCGCCGCGCTGCTCATCAAAAAGCAGATGCGCGAGATTAAGGCCAAGCTCTCTGGCGACGCCAAGGGCGGCGCGATTCTTCTGGGCCTGCGCGGCGTGGTCCTGATCGGCCATGGCGCCACCTCGGTCGAGGCTGTCAAAAACGGTACGCTCGCGGCGGCCGAAGCCGTGCGCGCCGGGCTGGTCGAGAATGTCGCCAACTCTATGGACAGTATCGTTTTGTAAGAGCGAGTTAGAGCGCTGTTATGTGCTTCGCGGCGCACGTCGTGGGGTAGAATCAGAACCGTGTCTTGGTACCGCCCGGGCGGTACCATTCTTTTGGTATTCATGTACTATGAGAGGAAGCGCTATGGACCGCTCCGAAATCTTCGACAAGATCGCCGAGGTCGCTGCTGACGTTCTGGGCGTCGATGTTGCCGAAATTAGCGAGGAGACCACCTTTGACGACCTCGATGCCAACTCGCTCGAGCGCCTGCAGCTGGTTACGGCTATCGAGGACGAGTTCAACCTCGAGATCGATGACGAGACCCTGCTCTCGCTCAACTCTGTCGCCGACGCCGTCGACGCTATCGAAGCTGCCAAGGAGGCCTAAGTCTTGGCTTTATCCGAACGACTTACGCGCGCCCAGGAAATCCTGGGCCACGAGTTCAACAATAAGGTGCTGCTGCGCGCGGCCCTTACGCATCCCTCGGCAGTCGAGGGCCAGCCGGTTTCTGCCAGCTATGAGCGCCTTGAGTTCTTGGGCGATTCCATTTTGGGCGCTGTGGTCGCACGCTCCCTGTTTGAGTCCTATCCCGAGTTTGACGAGGGCAAGCTCACTCGCTTGAAGGTGTCGCTCGTCTCGGGCGCCACGCTATCCGAGGTTTCTCACGAGTTGGGCATCGACGACATCATTATCTTTGGTGCCTCCGAGACCGGTACCGGTGCGCGCGGCCTGC
>UQXT01000118.1 GCA_900545075.1 uncultured Collinsella sp.
GCGGCTTGTTGCGCACGAACTCGCTCGCCTGCGCCATATCGAGCGCTGCCCAAAGATCCTCGTCGGTTGCCGCCTCGTCGCGCCAGGTCAGGTTGCTGCGGATAGTGCCACTCACCAGCGACGCACGCTGCGGAACAGTCGCAACCACATGGCGCAGCTGGTCGAGCGGCCAAGCGCGCACGTCGGCACCCATCACGCACACGCTGCCGGTGCCCGCATCGTACAGGCGCGGGATAAGCGAGACGAGCGTGGACTTGCCGCTGCCCGTGCCACCGATAATGCCGAGCGTTTTGCCCAGCGGCAGTTCCAGAGTCACATCGCTCACGGCATTTGCCGCGCCGGCGCCAAACGAGAAGCTCGCATGGCTCAAGCTCAGCGCGGGAACTGGAGCAACATTGCCCGGCTCGGGCAGCGCGGCCGGCTCGTTGCCCTCGTCGGTAATGCTCGGCACGCAATTGAGCACCTCGTTGATACGCAACGCACTGGCGCTCGCCTTGGTAAAGACCACGACTAGGTTGGCGACGTACACGATGGAGGTCAGGGTCTGCGTCATGTAGTTGACGAACGCCATGACCTGGCCCTGCGTGAGCTCGCCCACGTTGACCTGGATGCCGCCCACCCACAGGATGGCGCACACACCCAGGTTCATCACAAGAAACGTGACGGGGTTAAGGACCGACGAGAGCTTGCCCACCGCGATGGCGGCATGGGCCTGGTCATCGGCGGCTTGGGCAAAGCGCTCGCGCTCGTGATCTTCGCGTACAAAGGCACGAACCACGCGGGCGCCCGAAAGCCCCTCGCGGCAGATAAGCGCGATGCGGTCGAGCTTTGCCTGCAGCTGCTTGTAGTACGGAATGCAGCGCGCCATGACAAACCAAAACACCAGGCCAATGGCGGGCGTGCAAATCAAAAAGATCGTGCCAAGATTAAGGTCGATGGCGAGGGCCGCGCACATAGAACCCACTGCTAGGAAGGGCCAGCGAATGAGCATGCGCACGCCCAGCGCCACGGCAAGCTGCACCTGGTTGACGTCGTTGGTGATACGCGTGATAAGCGACGGCGTGCCAAAGCGGTCGAGTTCGGCATAGCTCAACTTGTTGATGTGCTGGTATAGCGCACCGCGGATATCGGTGCCCATGCCCTGCGAGGTGAGCGCCGCCATCTTTTGGCAAACAAGCGTAAACGAGATGCCGATCACGGCCATAGCGCCAAGCACCATGCCGTAGAGGACGACAGCGTTCACATCGTGTGCGCCAATACCCTTATCGATCATCTGGGCAATCACGAGCGGCGTCAGCAGGTCAAAGATCACTTCGATCAACTTGCACGCTGGGCCGATCACCATATACCGGCGAAACTTACCACCAAAACGCCTGAGCAGCTCAATCATGTATAGGCGCTCCCTATCATCATCTCTCTTCAATCTGATTCATGATAGTACGGCGAGCCTTGAAGATGCGTAAGCAACTCGTTACAGGTGTTAAGGCGAAGCAAGCACGAAGGCCACCAGTACCCAAGGCATGTATCCGCCGCTGTTTTGGCAAAGCCAGCGAGCAACACAAAGCAAGGGATTAAATTATCCGATAAATGCGCCTCTACGGGTGATTTTTGGACGACGGGGCCCGGCCGGTGACGAGGTATTTGGTAGTCGAGCGATCCCGCAGGCGCAGCCGAGGACCAGCGAGACACCAAATACCTCGTCGCCGGCCGGGCCATGTCGCGGCACCAAAAAGCGCCCGTGCGCTCGATGGATCCGGATGCCCGACAGAGGCTCCTTATGGCTGCTTCCTTCCGGACCTGACCAGATTCGGAACATGTCGTCATCCGAACCCATCGAACGCGCTAGGCGCTCGGTATATCTTACCCGCTCCCGCCCGATGGGGCAAGGTGGCTAATTTAGGACGGAGCTTTTCGACTACCTTTTTGGCTATCCAAGCTAGACCGAACGATAATTATTTAGAGTCGGCCAAGGTCGAAGGCTTGGGCGGCGGCTTCACCGGCGCAGATGAGGTTGGCTATGGCTTCCTGGGGGTCGAGCGCTTGGTCAAGGGGCATGGGTCTGCGACAAACCGGCAAAACTAAGTCGACACCCTGACAATACACCGCATCCAGGTTGTCGGCACGACCGCCCACGACGGCGACCACCGGCTTGCCATATCGCTTCGCACGGCGAGCCACGCCCACCGGTGCCTTACCGGCGGCGGATTGCTCGTCCATATTGCCCTCGCCCGTTATGACCAGGTCGGCATCGCGCACGCGCCCGTCAAACCCAATCAGATCGAGCACCGTCTCCACGCCCGAGCGCAGCTCCGCGCCGAGCGCCAGCAGTGCGGCGCCCAGGCCGCCTGCGGCACCGGCACCGGGTACACCGAGCACCGAGCCAAATGTCCGTGCACCCTCGGGCACACGCAGCAACCCCTGAGCCCGCACCCCGGTAATCGCCGCATCGAGCAGGCGGCCGTAGCCGACCATCCAGCTGTCACACCTGCTCAGCGCCGCGGCATCATCCGTCGGTAGGCCCTTCTGCCCGCCAAACACCGCCAGTGCGCCTCGACGCCCCACGAGCGGATTCTCGACATCGGAAAGCACGACAACGCGCGCGCCGCTCAGTGCCCGAAGCGCCGGTGCCAAATCGATACTCGCCACGTGTTCAAGTCCTGCGAGACCGGGAGCGATATTGCGGCCACACTCATCGACAAGGTGAGCGCCCAGCGCCTGCAGCATGCCGGCGCCGCCGTCGTTGGTGGCACTGCCGCCCAAGCCAATATAGATCGTCTTTGCACCCGCGCGAACCGCACGAAGCATCAGTTCGCCCACGCCATAGGTTGTGGCCGCCAACGCCGCCGACTCCGTGCAAGGCGAATACCCAATACCCGCCGCCTCGGCCATCTCGATTACGGCCGAGTCGCGCTCGTCGTCCACCAGCATCCGGGCAGACACGCGATCGCCTAAGGGGCCTGCAACCTCGCAGGTTGAAAGCTCGCCACCGCGTGCGGCGATGGCGTCGAGCGTTCCCTCGCCACCATCTGCCAGCGGCAACGCGGCCATCTCGGCGTCGGGCCACACACGGCGCACGCCTTCGGCAACCGCCGCCTCCGCCTGCGCGCTCGAAACGCTACCCTTAAAGGAGTCGATCGCCAGCAGCACACGGCGGGGCCGGCGGCACGCGGGGCCAAAGTCAACCGCCTCAACGGCAATATCTTCGGCACACGTGAGCGCCTCGGCATGAGCGGCATGCGCCTCAAGATCGGCCCCACAACCGCAGCCAGCACCATCGGCGCCACGCAGCCCACTAAAATAGCCGCTCAACACCTCACGACACTCATCCGCCAGCACGCCGGCGGTCACATTAAACCGATGGTTCAGGCGCGAATCGGCATTGAGGTCGTACAGCGAGCCCAGCGCACCCGCCCTGGCATCGGCCGCGCCATACACGCAGCGTCCCACGCGCGCGTTAACCATAAGCCCCGCACACATGCAGCAGGGTTCGAGCGTTACGTAGACCGTGCAATCGGAAAGGCGCCAGCGTCCAAGCGCCTGAGCGGCGGCGCACAGGGCCGCGAACTCTGCATGCGCCGAAGGGTCCTGATCGAGCTCGCGACGATTATGCGCCCGCGCGACAATCTCACCCGCGCGCACCACCACGGCGCCAATGGGCACTTCGCCCACTGCCGCGGCAGCGCGCGCCTCGGCCAGCGCCTCGCGCATGAACTTCTCGTCGATTTCGGTGATCGTCATCGTTCGCCTTCCCTGTTGCAAATTCAAAACGATGCTATCATTACGATTCACGGAGAGATGGCAGAGCGGTTGAATGCGGCGGTCTTGAAAACCGTTGAGCGCGAGAGCGTTCCGGGGGTTCGAATCCCCCTCTCTCCGCCACTTCTAGTGATGCACCGGCGTCATGGTCCGCTCAAACAGCGCATCGACCACGTCGGCCATCTCGGGTCGACGCTCAAGATCGTGACCCGATTCCCACCAATTTGTGAACAGCCGAATAATGCCACCGGCGATAAACTCCGATGTCGTCTCGAGCGAAACGGGCGCCAGGGCGTCTTCGGCAAGCGAGCTCATCACACGCTCGCGAACGGAACGCGCGATGCGGTCGCAAATCATGCCGGTCAGCATGCCCGACATGCTGCTCGCCAAAATATTATCCATGAGCTGCTCATGCGCCAGAATCATATTCATGGCATCGTCAAAGACCTCATGGCGAAGCGCCTGCACGTCCCCAAGCGACTCCGCGTCCGCCGCATCGGTCCGGTTTTGCGGCAAGCCCGTCATAAGCTCATCGATATAGAAGGCAAAGTAATCGTTTTTATCGCGAAAATGCTTATAGAACGTCGTGCGGCGAATCAGGGCCCGGTCGCAAAGCATGGCAACCGTCAAATCCTCAAACCGATGCTCTTCCAAGAGCTCGGTAAAAGCATCGAACAGGGCACGATAGGTTTTCTTGATGCGAAGGTCCATCCATATCGCCATCCTCAAGGTGTAGACAGCATTCCTTAATTTGTCGCATATCTTACACCTGTACCACCCGTTCCATATTGGCGCCCCCTCCTTGGCGGAAACATAACGCTTACCGGAAAGTTCGGTATCGCCAAAGGTTGCGGGTATACTAGTAGCGTTACACCAACGGCAGCCAGCGCAAAACGCCGCTGCCATTCGAAACGGAGACATCATGCTTCCCGTCATCATCGGTATCGTTGTTGTCGTTGTGATCGTCAGCGCCATCGCCGGCATCTACAACAACATGGTCACCAAGCGCAATCGCATCGATAATGCTTGGCAGAACATCGACACGCAGCTGCAGCGCCGCAACGACCTGATCCCCAACCTGGTCGAGACCGTCAAGGGCTACGCCAAGCACGAGCAGGACACGCTCGCCGCCGTAGTCAACGCGCGCAACGCCGCCGTGAGCGCCACCACCCCCGAGGCCAAGATGGAAGCCGACAACGTGCTGACCGGTGCGCTGCGCCAACTCTTTGCCGTGGCCGAGGCCTACCCCGACCTTAAGGCGAACACCAACTTTACGCAGCTCCAGGCTACGCTCGAAGACACCGAGAACAAGGTGAGCTACGCGCGCCAGAGCTACAACGATTGCGTGCTCAGCTACAACAACGCCATCCAGACGTTCCCGGCCGTTATCTTTGCCGGCATCTTCCAGTTTAAGGAGCGCCAGGGCTTCGAGGCCGCCGAAGCAGCCCGCCAGGCCCCGACCGTCAAGTTCTAGTAGTTTGGCAGCGCATCCTTAATCGGCCAAATGCATAAACCGCCCCGTCGAATGCATACTTCGACGGGGCGGTTTCCTTTTTCGCGAAGGTCCCCCTCTAAGCGCCGTGCATTTTTAGGAGTATTCAACATAGCCAAGAGCTTCGGGCGCCACGATAAATGCCAAAGACCGCGAATGTCCCTGCAAATCAAACGCTGTCAGCCCATAACCCCGCCCATCATCCGTAGAAAACATCGAGAAATCCCGATTTTTTGCCCGAGGTCGGTATGCAGGGGCCTTCGATTGCAGAATACTCGCAAAAATGCACGTCGCCACCGCCCCCACATGGCGCGAAGCAAAGCAAAAGCGCAGCCTAAAAGGCCGCGCACCATCTTTATTCAGATTAATCATTGCCCGTTGTGACATCGCCGAACCCGCAGGGCAGAGAACAAGTTCCCTCCCGGCGCACTCCGCAGGACGCAAGAAGCCCTCGCCGCACGAAGTGCGCAGCGAGGGCTTCTTGC
>UQXT01000119.1 GCA_900545075.1 uncultured Collinsella sp.
CCCGGCGATCCGTTTTCCTCCGTCCCCAAGGGATCAAAAAACCGCCCCCGGAGGAGCGGTTTTGCACAATTCGTTTTTGGCGCGGTCTACTCGCCATCCTCCAGTTTAATGAGGATCTTGCGGTAGCCACCGTACTCGCCGTTGAGCGCCTTGGACACACGGCTCACCGTGGTGGACGAAGCGCCGGTACGCGCCTGAACCTCGACATAGGGCTCGCCCTCGTCCAGGTAACGCGCGACCTGCAGACGCTGCGATAGATCGCAAATCTCGCGCGGCGTGCAGATATCGGTCAAAAACGCTTGGATATCCTTCTCGTCGTCCAAAAGGCTAAATGCGTGGACCAGCTGCTTGACATCAGGCTTGTCAAACATGTTCTCGATATTCATCGATCACCGCCAAACCCGCCAAAAGGCATCGAAGTTGATACTGACATCGGGCATCGTTCGCCCGTAAATATGCAATAAAACTATGCATGGGCCATTTGCCCGTAGCAGTGTAGCACACCACCAAACTAAAGTGACAAGACTCTCTGTCAGCGGCACGTTTTTCAGGACGAACGCCGTTTAGAAACCGAATGCGCACGTAAGCTCCACGAATATTTGAGACAATGGGCGCCCAAACACCGCGGCGCGCCCGCGCAACCATCCAAGTCGCCGCCGCAAGCCGCTTCACGCGACGCCAGCAACCCCGGCGCAAGAAAGGATTCACGCCATGCGCTTTATGCTTAACTGGCTCTTCACCTCGATCGCCATCGCGATCGCCACGTTCCTCGTCCCCGGCATCCAACCCTTCGGTTTTGCCGAGGCCTGGGTCTGCTTTGCCTTTGTGGGACTGTTCCTCAACATCGTCGATTCGTTCGTCAAACCGTTCCTCACGGTCATCTCACTGCCGCTCACGATCATTACGCTCGGCATTTTCCAGCTCGTGCTCAACAGCTTTATGCTGGAGCTCGCCAGCTACCTGTCGGTCAACCTGTTGGGCGTCGGCATCTCCATCGCCGGCTTTGGCTCGGCCTTTATGGGCAGCATCCTAGTGTCCATCATGCGCAGCATCCTCGATAGTCTTGCCGAGGACTAAAACGGCCATTCCGACCGTGTCCGTCTCAACAGTCCAAAACGAAGGCCGCCCATCGCAAAAATGGGCGGCCTTCTTATTTGTCAATCCTCAGAGGGCAAGAAAATCTACCATTTCTACCCCGTCCCCAAATGGCAGGTGCGGCTAGATGACGTAGTCGTAGCCCTCGTTGGGGGCGACGAGCGTATCGAGCGTCACGCCGTCGAGGTAGTCGTTAATGAGCTTGTCCAGGTTCTTCCACACGTCGAGCGTGGGGCACTCATCAGATCGCGAGCAACCCTTGCAGTCGCCATCCAGGCAGGCGACCGGTGCCAGACTGCCCTCGGTCAGGCGCAAGATCTCGCCCACCGTGTACTGCTCGGGCGGGCGCGTGAGCACATAGCCGCCGCCTTTGCCGCGCATGCCCGAGAGCATATTGGCGCGGACGAGCGTGGCCAAAATGTTCTCCAGATATTTCTCCGAAATCCCCTGACGCGCGGCGATCTCTTTGAGGGGAATACGGCCCGCCGCCTGGTGCTCGGCCAGGTCGACCATAACGCGCAGGGCATATCTGCCCTTTGTGGAAACCAACATATATATAGCTGCCTTTCGGTCTTTTAATTCGTAGAAATTCTAGCCGAAAAATTGGTTTTGAAAATACCTATTCCCGTCAAGCTGGTTAATCGACTCGTAATAATCTTCTATTTCCTATTGTGTTACTAGGCTTTACTGTCTACTATGCTTGCCAACAGCAAAACGAACAACCCATAAGGTTTGTGGGTTTCGCTGCCACACACACCGTAAAACCACACGGTATCCAGTCATTTGAACACTTTGGAGGTTCACCATGAGCAATGTTTACACGTCCATCGATCAGCTTATCGGCCACACTCCGCTTCTGGAGCTCGCTCACTTTGAGGCCGATGAGGACCTCAAGGCCCGCGTGCTCGTCAAGCTGGAATACTTCAACCCCGCCGGGTCCGTCAAAGACCGCGTCGCCAAGAACATGATCGACGAGGCCGAGAAGGCCGGCAAGCTCGTGCGCGGCGGCGACTACACCATCATCGAGCCCACGAGTGGCAATACCGGCGTCGGCATCGCCTCGGTGGCGGCGGCTCGCGGCTATAAGGTGATCATCACCATGCCCGAGACCATGTCCGTCGAGCGCCGCAAGCTTATGCAGGCATATGGCGCACAGCTCGTGCTCACCGACGGCTCCAAGGGCATGAAGGGCGCTATCGCCAAGGCCGAGGAGCTGCAGAAGGAGACTCCCAACAGCATCATCGCCGGCCAGTTTGTGAACCCCGCCAACCCCGCCATCCACAAGGCCACGACCGGCCCCGAGATCTGGGACGACACCGACGGCAAGGTCGACATCTTCGTCGCCGGCGTCGGCACCGGCGGTACCGTGACCGGCGTGGGTGAGTTCCTCAAGGAGCAGAACCCTGAGATTAAGGTTGTCGCCGTCGAGCCCGCCACCTCCCCGGTGCTCTCTAAGGGCCAGGCCGGCCCGCACAAGATCCAGGGCATCGGCGCGGGCTTTGTGCCCCAGGTGCTGGATACCCAGGTCTATGACGAGATCATCCCCGTCGAGAACGACGACGCCTTTGCCACCGGCCGCGCCGTGGGCCACAAGGAGGGCGTGCTCGTGGGCATTTCGTCCGGCGCCGCCGTGTGGGCCGCACTGCAGCTGGCCAAGCGCCCCGAGAACGAGGGCAAGACCATCGTGGCCCTGCTTGCCGACACCGGCGAGCGCTACCTGTCCACGGCGCTCTTCCAGGACTAAGGTCTGTCGCCCATAGGTTGAGCTCAGGGACGAGCCGGGCTCCTCTCTCCCGGCAGTCTGAGCCCATCCAATCAGGGTGTCCCACGAGACGCCCGAACTTGCTACAATGTCTGCGGCGCGGAACCAGCCTCCCGCGCCGCTTTTCTTTTTTGGCCACATGCCACCAAGGAGAACCTCCCCATGCACAACAAGCGCGTGCTCGTCGCCATGAGCGGCGGCGTCGATTCCAGCGTGACCGCGTACCTGCTCAAAAGCCAGGGCTACGAATGCGTCGGCGCCACCATGCGCCTCACCTGCCCCGCGCCCGATCCCGCCACGGGCATGAGTAAGGTCGACCGCGACATCGCCGATGCGAAGGCCGTCGCCGAGCGTCTGGGGATACCCCACCATGTGCTCAACCTGCAGCAGGCCTTCGACCGCAATGTTATCGAGCGCTTCGTGACCGCCTATCAGGAGGGGCTGACGCCCAACCCGTGCATCATCTGCAACCGCCATATTAAATTTGGCGCGCTGCTCGATGCGGCGCTGGATATGGGCTGCGACTACATCGCCACGGGCCATTACGCCAAAACAAGCCAGGCATCCGACGGCACCTGGCAGCTACATCGCGGCGAAGATCCCAAAAGGGACCAAAGCTACTTTTTGTATTCGCTTACGCAGGAGCGCCTGGCGCACACGATCTTTCCGCTGGCTGGGCTGGACAAAGAGCGCGACGTGCGCCGCATTGCCGCCGAACAGGGCTTCATAAACGCCAAGAAGGCCGAGAGCGAGGATATCTGCTTTATCGCGGACGGCGACTACGCGGGCTATATCGAGCGCCGCTGCGGACATGCCGCTGCACCGGGCGACATTGTGTGGCGCGACGGCAGCGTGGTCGGGCGCCACAACGGTGCGCTGCGCTATACCATCGGCCAGCGCAAGGGCTTGGGCGTCGCGATGGCGCATCCCGTGTATGTAACGGGCGTCGATGCCGCCAACAACATTGTGCATCTGGGCGAGGCCGAGGACCTGACCGCCGCTGCCCTCACGGCCAACGACTGGATCTGGAGCGCCCCCGCCGACCGCATGGAGGCAGAGCTCGATGCCGGCAGCATTCGCGTGGGCGCCAAGTACCGCTACCGTCAGAAAGACCAGGCGGCGACCCTTACACGTGGCGCCGACGGGCAAATGCTGTTGACCTTTGACGAGCCGCAGCGAGCCATTGCCCCCGGCCAGGCAGTCGTCGTCTACCGCGGCGACGTCGTCCTCGGCGGCGGCACGGTGACCGGCGCACTTAAGTAGCCGCAGGTTTATCGCTGCACGTGTCGAAGTACCTCAACAGCGGCACCAACCTCGATTACGCGACGCTCCAGGCCGCGGCGAATGGACTCGAGCCGGCCCTCCGCCGTGGCCCATTTGCTCTGCGAAAGAATCTCGATCGCCTCATCAACAAATCCGTTGAGCCGCGATGAATCGAACCAATCGAGCGAGTCCGCAAGCGCCAGCTGGACGGAAGGGTCGGGCCCAAACGGCTTAGCGGCAAACCCGAACTCCCCAGCTGCGAGCACGGCAGTTGGTACGTTGTACCACAGGCAATTGCCGCTATCGAACAGCGGAGCAGGCCTTATCTCCAGGGTATCGACATTGCGGATGATGCCGAAGTTTCGCCAATGGCGGTCGCTGTTGGCCAAAAGGGCATCGCAGACAATCATCTGCGACATAGATCTTCTCACAGCGGCCTCATCGACACCATGCTTGCCGAGGTAGCAACAGTATCGATCGTATGTCGAGTTTCCCCACTGGCCACCAAGTGCGCCCTTAACGTAAACAGCCGGAACGTATTCCTCGCGGCCGTCAAGAAAATCCTCGCACAGGCACACGGGGCCATTGAACATCCGCTCAACCGTATAAGGAACAAACTCGCCCTCCGACAACAAGCGACGATGTAGAGCCGTTGCAACCGCCTCGTTAAAGGGACGCTGATCGTCCATCCCGCAGCCTTTAGCCAAAACGCGAATGCCGTTTCGGATCATCCACGATTTAGGGAGCTCGCCCTCGGACGTGTTATCCGGATTTTTAAGACCGATGCCTTCCAGCCAACCCGAACGCCCTTCGGGCGCCGATCGCTCAAAATCATTCTCGAAGTAATTGAGGTTTCGCCATTCGAGCCCGTCGCATTCTGCCGGTCGCAGCCAATAACAATCCGAAAGCGAGAGGCCCAGGCACCGAACCGGAGCCTCGATGCCACTGGCAATTCCCAGTTCACGATAGCGCGAGACGAGCCCGGGGCGGACGTCAGGCACCGACCGATGGCTCCACCACACGTTGAGCTCCCGTTTATTCACCGTAGGAGAAGAGCTCGAGCACGTGCCAAACGGCATTCGTTGCGCATCGAGGACCTCGGCAATTTCGAAGGAAAACTCGCGCGTCGGATCAAACGAAACACGCGCAACCTCGTAATCGGCGGACATCAGCGTAAACTTGCGCCCCACATCGGCCGCAGGACGGCGTCCTCGTTTGCGGACCTTTTGATAAGCGACCGCAGAATCATACTCAACCATCTTCCGGCCGCCCACAATATCGCACACAAGCGTCCCCGATGCGGCAAGTTGCGATATGCGGGCTTTCGTAACGCCCAACAGGTGGGCAGCATCACCCATAGACAAGTACTCAGATGTATCCATACGCTGCATCACCTCGTTAAGTATTCCAAACATAAAGTTAATTATTTACATACAGCATAATACTAAACAGACTGAAGCGAAAAAAGGCCCGAGCAATCGGGCCTTAGAGCAATTGGTCAGCCGAGTCGCAAGTTGCTCCCCTAACGCTGCACGTAGGCGCGGACGAGCTCGTAGGTATTGCGCACGCCGTCGATGTGGCTGCGCTCGTAGTTGTGG
>UQXT01000120.1 GCA_900545075.1 uncultured Collinsella sp.
CATCAAAATCATCTCCACACGTAATAAAGGTAATGACAGGCGTGGCCCTTAGCTAGGGCTCGAACCAGAACTAACTAGAACTCTTCTTCTTCGACATCGGCAAGCATGTCCGCCGCCTCACAAAGCATGATAAACGAACGTGATCCCTCGACCGCAGCTTTGGCCTTGTCTGCATCCAGGGAGTCCAGCTGTGTAGCCATTTCCACCAGCAGCGGCAAGTTCATTCCGGTGATCAACGTAAACGATCCGGCGGCCTGCCTCTGGATGAACTCGTTGTTTACGGAACCGCCAAAGATGTCAGTTACGACAAACCACGTGTCGGCCGGATCCTTCGACTCCATCCAAGCATCGATAAGCGCTGCGACATCCCTCGTGTCGTCATCGACATAGGCGCACAGACACTCGATTCGGTCGTTGGCGCCCATCAGGATCTCGAGAGAGCTTTTCATACCTTGGGCGAGATAACCATGACTCGCTAGCAATATCTTATTCATAGTTCTCCAATATCAATAAGACGTACTATATTGTCATAACAAAGTATATTAGCAATTTCCTTTTTGCGGTGCGTTAATTCTCTAATTCCGCGAACGGTAACAATTGGTCGGTAAAACGGCCGCTCCTTTTACAGAACGGCCGCCCTTGCTTACAGATAGAACTTCAGTCGCTCGGTGCAGTACACCTGACGGGAGATGAAAAGCGGCTCTCCGCTTGGAGCATAACGTCTATCGACAAACAGAAGCAGCGGAGAGTCCAGCTCCACGTTAAGGTATGCCGCCTCGAGCTCGCTCGCATAGCAGACCTCGAGCGTACGCGTGTTGGGGCCCATCTTGATCCCCTGGCGATCGAGTACCGCCATCAGCGAATCCTCGAGGGATTCATGCTCCAAAAAAGAAAGCGCAGCGGAATAGCTATTGGTTTCCAGCATCGTGGGCTTGTCATCCACAAGGCGCAGACGACGACTACGCAATACCTTTTGGGTATCGTCTACGCCTAGGAACTTCGCGTCTCGCAGGCTTGGGAAGTCCCAGCCCATTGCGAGAACCCTGGTAGACGCCTGTTTTCCAGCAAGCTGGCACGAATGGGTAAAGCTCTCACGGTCGTCCGCGGCATACATCTGTGTGTCCGACGAAACGAACGTGCCCTTGCCGCGGGCCCTCTCAACAAGCCCAGCATCTTCCATTTCTTTAATTGCGGAGCGAACCGTTATTCGGCTCACGCCAAATTGCTCGATGAGCTCCGCCTCGGTCGGAAGCTTATCTCCCGGGCGGTACGTGCCGTTGGCGATCGAATCAGAAAGCACACGAACAATCTGTTTGTACAGGGGGATAGCGCTATTTGCTTCAACCATATCAACCATACCTTTGCAAGGAATCAGCAGCTTATAGATAGATGACTTATATTGTATTAGAACTTTTTAGGAGTCCATATATTTCCTAAATGATTCGGTAAACGGGGTGTTATTTCACTTTAGCGGGATGCAGCGGCCACCCGCGGCATTCGTTATCAACCTAGCTAGGCTAGTCCACCCACATCGTCTCCAGTTCGCCGCAGAGCCGCGGCCCCATATGGGTATACTCTCGAGGATTCGACTCGATTCGCCCCCGCTGGGGCGTCAAAGGAGACTGCACATGCCCACCACCTCAACCGACCCGCGCGCCGCTGCCGCCGCACTGCTGGTGCCCGGCACTACCTGCCACGGCTTTGCCGTCGAGCGCTGCGAGACCGTGCCCGAGCTCGACTCGGACGCCTACGTGCTGCGCCACACCGCCTCGGGCGCTCGCCTGCTGTACCTGGCGTGCGACGACGAAAACAAGGCCTTTGCCATTGGCTTTAAGACGCCGCCGGCCGATTCCACCGGCGTGTTCCATATTCTTGAGCACTCGGTGCTGTGCGGATCGGCCAAGTTTCCCGTCAAGGAGCCATTCGTCGATCTGATCAAGAGCTCCATGCAGACGTTCCTCAACGCCATGACCTACCCCGACAAGACCATCTACCCCGTCGCCACCACCAACGAGCAGGACCTGTACAACCTGATGGACGTGTACCTGGACGCGGTGTTCAACCCGGCCATCTATACCAAGCCCACCATTTTTGAGCAGGAGGGTTGGCACTACGAGCTGGACCTGCCGGAGGGCGCCGAGGGCGAGGGCAGCGCCGCGAGCCTGCGCGAGAGCACGCTGCGCTATAACGGCGTGGTGTTCAACGAGATGAAGGGCGCGCTGTCCGACCCCATGAGCGTGCTGGACGACGCCGTCAACGCCGCGCTCTATCCCGACACCGCCTATACGCACGAGAGCGGCGGCGACCCGCGCGCGATTCCCGCGCTCACCTACGAGCAGTTCCTGGATACGCATGCGCGCCACTACAATCCTTCCAACTCCTACATCACGCTCTACGGCGACCTGGACGTGGACCGCGCGCTGGCCTTTTTGGACGAGCGCTATCTGTCGCAGCCGAGCGCCGCGAGCCGCCGCATGGACGCCGCCGTTGCCGCCGGCGAGGACCCGTCCACGCTGGCGCCCAATCCGCTGGGCGTGCAGGAGCCTGTGACCTGCGAGTATAAGCGCGTCGAGATGGCCACCACGCCCGAGAACGCCCTGGTGGGCCTGGGCCTGGTGCTGGGCAGCGCACTCGACCGTAAGCGCACGATCGCGGCGGACATCCTGTTCGAGGCACTGCTGGGTTCCAACGAGGCGCCGGTTAAGAAGGCCATTCTGGCCGCCGGCCTGGGCGGCAACGTGGTGAGCTACACCGCGGCCGAGAGCCTGCAGCCCTACGAGCTCATCATGCTGCAAAACGCGCAGCCCGGCGTGGCGCGCGAGCTGCGCCGCGTGTTCCAGGACGCCTGCCGCGACCTGTGCGAGCACGGCGTTCCGCGCGAGCGCCTGGAGGCCATCATCAGCAGCAACGAATACGACCTGCGCCAGCGCGACTACGGTATCGCCGACGGCGTGGCCATTGCGTGCGACGCGCTGAGCACCTGGCTCTACGATGACGACGCCGCGACGCTGGCGCTCAAGTACGGCCCGGTGTACGAGGAGCTGCGTGGCGAGCTGGACGGCAGCTACTTTGAGGACCTGCTGCGCGAGCTGGTGCTGCAGAACGATCACATGGCACTGGTCGAACTGGTGCCGGTGGATGCCGCCGAGGGTTCGGAGGGTGCCGAAGCCGCCGAGCTGGCAGCCAAGCGCGACACCATGACCGATGCCGAGCTGGCCGATGTGGTCGAGCGCACGGCCGCGCTGCGTGCCGCACAGGAGGCCGAGGACACACCCGAGGCCAAGGCCACGCTGCCGCGCCTGCGTGTGTCCGACATTGGCGAGGCACGCCCCGAGCCGCCACTCGTTGTGGACACGACCGTGCCCATCCCCTGCCTGCGCCACGGCATCCCCACCAACCGTCTGGCCTACGCCATGCAGTATTTCGACCTGAGCTGCGTCGCGTTTGAGGACCTGCCCTATGTGACGCTGCTCTGCCGCCTGCTCAAACAGCTGTCCACGAGCGAGCACTCGGCCGAGGAGCTCGACAACTTGCTCGCCGGCAAGCTGGGCTTTTTGAGCTTTACGACCGAGGTCATGACCCAACCCGACGTGGACGGCGTGCGCCCCTACCTGCTGGTGAGCGCCGGCGCCCTGTCCGAGAAGATCGATGCGCTGGCGAGCCTGCCGCGCGAGGTGTGGTCGAGCACGCTTTTGCTCGATGCCGACGCCGACCGCGTGCGCGACGTGCTCACGCAGATTCGCATTGGGCTTGAACAGGGCTTTATTAACAACGGTCACTCGGCGGCGCTCGGTCGCGCGATGAGCTACAGCTCGCCTTCGGCCGTGGTGCGCGAGCAGCTTTCGGGCGTGGATTTCTACTTGTTCCTGCGCGATCTGCTCGAGCACTTTGACGAGCGACTGGACGACCTGCGTGCCAAGCTTGCCGAGCTGGCAGGCCGCATCTTTGTGTCCGATGGCTGTCTGGCGAGCTTTACCGGCAGCGATGAGGACTTTAACGCGTACTGGGCCGCCGCGGGCGACCTGGGGCTGAACGCTGGCGACGGCACCGATGCCGGCCGCGACGCGCTCGTGGTGCCGACGCCGTGCGACCGCCACGAGGCTTTTGTTATCCCCAGTGACATCTGCTTTGCGGCAAGCGCGTGCGACCCGCGTCGCTTGGGGCTCGACGTGACAGGCGCCTGGGCGGTTGCCGCCAACGCGCTCTCCTACGACTACCTGTGGAACGAGATCCGCGTGAAGGGCGGCGCGTACGGCTGCGGATTCCGCGCGGCCGGCGAGCGTCAGGCGGCGTTCTACACCTACCGCGACCCGGCAATCGACCCCTCGATTGAGCGCGTGGCGCGCGCAGGCGAATGGCTCGGCAGCTTTGAGCCCGACGAGGCCGCCTTTGAGGGCTTTATCGTGAGCTGCGTGAGCGGCATGGACGCGCCGGTGAAGCCGTATGCGCTCACCAAGCGCCGCAACACGACCTATCTGGCTGGACTCGATCCGCATGCACGCGAGGAGCGCCGCGCCCAGATGCTCGCCGCCACGCCCGGTGAGCTGCGCACTCTCGGCGCCGACGTGACGCGCATCGCAGCCGAGTCGCCAACCTGTGTCTTTGGCGGCCGAGACGTCATCGCCAAGAGCAACGCCGGCTTTAACGTCGTCGACCTGCTGGGCTAATGCACAAAGGTAGATTTTTAGGACATGCCTGAAAATCTACCTTTTCTTTTGCCGCTGCTTGGGCGGGGCAGCTCACCCCGTCCCACCAGTTTGTCTCGATCTGTAACATCTAGGCGGCAATATTGGCTCCAGATGTTACAGATCGAGACGTTTCCGAATGGCGCCGACCCTTTGTCTCAATCTGTAACATCTAGATCCGATTTTGCCGAGCTACTGTTACAGATCGAGACAAACCGCCGCGAACACCCGCTCTTCGTCAAAACCACCACGAAGGGGATTCATGAACTGCCCCCTTTGCGATGACTTATGTGGTGGTTTGGGTGTTTGCCCAGATAAAACCTGCCAAAATAAACCTGTCCCTTTTTGGTAGGTTTGGGAGAGAGGGCTGGGATGGATAAGGTTGAGCTGCGACGGGCGGCGATTGCTCGGCGCGATGCGATTGATTTGGATGTGCGGGCGGCGAAGTCTGCTGTTGTATGCGCGCGGCTTGTTGAGCTGATGGAACCCAGCGGCACTGCGGGCCAACGCACCGTTGCCGTCTATGCCGCCATGGGTTCCGAAGTCGACCCTGCCGCGTTTGCCGCAGCGGCCGCCAAACGCGGCTGGCGCGTGGCCTATCCGTGCATGCTCTCGGCAAGCGACGCCGCCGCATGTGGCCAGCGCATGTGCATGCGGGCAGTCTCTGCCGGCGATGCGTCCGAGGCACCGTTTATCACCCACCCCACGCGGGCCTTCGCGGCCACGGCCGTCGACAGCAGCCGCTTTCCTATCGTGCCTGCCGAAGCACTCGACATGATCGTCGTGCCACTCGTGGCCTTCGACCAAACCGGCGCGCGCCTGGGCTACGGCGGCGGCTGCTATGACCGCTACCTGCCCGTGCTTTCACCCATATGCCAAATCATCGGCATCGCCTTTGACGAGCAGCGTGTCGACCACGTCCCCATCGACGCCCACGACCTGCCGCTACCCCACATCATCAGCGCCTAACCGCCGTTGCATCGCACCTGCACGATGAGCGTGGAAAATCTCCCGCTTTGAA
>UQXT01000121.1 GCA_900545075.1 uncultured Collinsella sp.
ATTCCAAATCTTCTGATGATACGAATGACGGGTCTAGGGGTTCTGACAAATCTGACTCCAAGAAAGATTCCGAGTCCTCGGACAAGGAATCGGACAAGAACTCGGATAGCAAGAAGTCCGGCGAAAAAGGAGCGGGAAATAAAAAGACCGACAACAGCCAGTCGGCTTCTCAGAATTCGGCAAACTCCGGTGGGCCTTCTGCCGTTCCTGATAACGGTAGTGCCTCCTCGGGCGGCCAGAGCGGCTCACAGGAGTCCAACTACGTCACGGTGACGGTTTCGGTCACATCGAGTGCCGTGGGCAATCCTGTGTCTTCTGGCGGTACCTTCACCTTCAACAAGGGAGCTACGGTCTATGATGCCCTGTGCGCCCTAGGCCTTTCCGTGAATGCGCGCGGCACGTCGTACGGCACGTATGTCGCCGCTATCGGCGGCCTGGCCGAGAAGGAGCACGGCGGCACGAGTGGCTGGATGTACTCCGTCAACGGCGTGGCGCCCAACACGGCGTGCAGCAACTACGTCCTACACAACGGCGACAGTGTCGTCTGGTATTACGTAACGGGCTAGAGGCCTCGACGTAACACGCCATGCGGGCGGTTCGGACAAACATCCGAGCCGCCCGTTTTTCATGCGAATGGAACTGGGCTGCCGGGTCTCTTGGCAAACAAAAAAACCGGTTGGAACGAGAATTCCAACCGGTTATACCTTCAAGCAAATGTCGAACAAACTACGACTGCGCGCCCTCGAGGAAAAAGCGACGGCTAAAGTAGTTGTACCAGGTGACCAAGAACGTGGCGATGGCCTTCATGGCCTGGTAGCCGATGCTCAAAAACGTGACGCCCACAAACATGTAAAGGTCGTTGAGGCCCAAACCAATCACCGACAGGATGGTGAAGATCGTGAACTCGCGCTTGCGGCTCATGCCCTCGCGATGGTCGAACACGTACTTCATGCTGAGCCAGTAGTTGACCACGACGGACGTGATAAACGAGATCGTGGTGCTCATCAAAAAGTCGAGGTGAAACAGCTCGACGAGCGCAATGAGCATGCCCCAGTCGATGCCAAAGGAGATGAGACCCACGACAGCGAACTTGAGGAATTGCTTGGTATGAGGTTGTGCCAGTGCCTTGCGCACGTAATCACATCCAATGCGTTGACGAATCGAGCAGAGGATACTTTAGAGCTTTTGCAAGGGAAACGTAAGGTCTTTGGCAAGAACTATACGAACTCGCCAAATATTCAAGAGGTAATCCGCAAACGTTGCAAATCTTACCGTAAACGAGCAAGGCCCACGAACAACGCAGCGCTCGACGCATGTCGTTCGTGGGCCCCGTAGTGCAACGAGGAGGCCAGGCTACTTGGTCTCCTCGCCCTCTAGGAAGATCTTTCGGGTCACAAAGTTGTAGACCATAACAAGCGCGGTGGCGCAAATCTTGGCGATATTGGCCTCGAGCCCCAGGCCGGCGTTGAGCGCCAGCACGATACCGTCGTTGAGTGCCAGGCCGATCACGGACAGCACGACAAAGATAATGAACTCGCGGCGGCGGCTCATGCCCTCCTTGTGCGCAAACACGTACTTCATGCTCGCGATGTAGTTAAAGATGAGCGAGACGATAAAGCCGCTGGTGTTGGCGATCAGGATATTGAGACCCAGACCGTAGTGGAGCAGATTCATGATGCCAAAGTCGATGACGGTGGCCACGACGCCGACGACGCCAAACTTCATGATCTGCGCAAGGAGCTTTTGCATGGTACCTGCCTTAGGGTGGCGCCGGGGCGCCGTGGGGATGACAAACTCAGCAAGTTTAGCCAATCCCCGCAGACGGAGCTAGGCGCGTTCCTCGATAGCACCGTTTCTATATGCATCGAGCAGTTGGCGCAGGTCCTGGATCTGGCTGCGAATCTTGGCACCGGTATCGGTGTCGCTCACCATGCGGCGACGGTCGGCCTCGTCAAAGCGGTTGGTCTCGCTTTCGATGTCTACATTGCGGGTAAGTGCTTCGGCAACCGTGGTAAAGGCTTGGTGAGACTTAAGACGACATCCGCGAGAACTGGAGATAAGCGTGTAGCCGGCGATGCCCGTTTTGGGATGGTAGGCGCGACAGAAACCGCCGTCGATGACCAGCAGCTTGCCGTTGGCGCGGATGGGCTGCTCGCCCTTGGTGGTTTTGACCGGGGTGTGGCCGTTGATGATGTGGCCCGTCGGCGAGCAGGCCGTGGGTGCGACGCCAAACTCGCGCATGATGTCGTCGCAGACCGAGGGCGACTTGGTAAGCGTAAAGTACGGGTCCATCGGCTCGACCCATGTGCTCTTGTCGGCGATGTAGGCGCGCTCGAAGGTGCGCACCACGCGTCCGCTGGCGGGCGAGTTAAAGCCGATCCACAGGTACCACATCCAGTCGAGGGCGTCGCGGTCGCCCACGCGCCAGGCGCGGCGGGCGATGTGGTCGCAAAAATCAAGATAATCGCGGCCAGCGTGCCAGGTGCCCAGGCAGTTCATGCTGCTAAAGGTGGCGTCTTCGTTGAGCGGTACGCAGCCGTGGAACAGCAGATTGCCGTTGGCGACCTTATACAGGGAGCCGTGGGTATAGAGGAAATCGATGTGGCGATGCAGGTGATCGGCGGTGACAAACTCGGACACGAGCTTGTCGATGATGTGCTGCTCCTGAGACGTGAGCGTATAGGGGTCCGCCGGGTCGACGGTGGGGAAGTCGTTGGTCGTGAGCGGCCACACGCTGCCGTCGGCAAGCGTGACCGTGCCGGCGTCGTGATCGATCTTGTCGAGTAACAGACGGTCGTTCATGTCGAACTCGGGATGGCGCTGGATAATCTGGCCCTCGAGCTTAAAGAGTAGGACGTTGATGGCCTTGATCAGCGGGCTGATGGACTCGCCGGCGGTATAGGTGGCGTCGGCGAAGGCGACAAGCTCGCGCAGCGAGATACCGTAGTCGTTCTCGAGGATCTCGTAGTTGTCATAGCGAAGGTTGTTGCGCAGCACCGTGGCGATACAGGCGGGCTCGCCGGCAGCGGCACCCATCCACAACAGATCGTGGTTGCCCCACTGAATATCGAGCGAATGATAGGTGAGCAGGCGGTCCATAATCTTGGCCGCGCCGCCGCCTCGGTCGAAGATGTCGCCCACCAAATGCAGGTGATCGACGGCGAGGCGCTTGATGAGCGAGGCGAGCGACTCGATAAAGTCGTCGGCGCTAGCGGTCTCCAAGATGGATTCGATAATGCGTTCGTGATAACGCACGCGGTAGTTGTTCTCATCGGGATGCGTGTGCAGCAACTCGTCGATGATGTAGGCGTAATCGCGCGGGATGGCCTTACGCACCTTGGAGCGGGTATAGCGGCTCGAAAGCGAGCGGGCGACCACAATGAGCTGGTCGAGCATGGTCTTATACCAGGTGGGCGAGTCCTCGCGCCGGCTGCGGACAAGATCGATCTTCTCGCGCGGATAGTAGATGAGCGTGCACAGCTCGCCCTTTTCGTCAAAGGAGAGCGTGTCGCCAAAGATCTCGTCGACATGCTCGCGCACGACGCCCGAGCAGTTGTTGAGGATGTGCATAAAGGCTTCGTACTCGCCATGCACATCGCTCATAAAATGCTCGGTGCCCTTGGGCAGGTTGAGGATGGCCGAGAGGTTGATGATCTCGGTGAATGCGGATTGCTCGGTGGGGAACTGTCTCGACAGCAGGCGCAGATACTTGAAGTCTTGCGGATTGCGATCGAATGCGACCATGAAGCACCTTCCGATGTGGTTAGTAAAACTGATAAACAGCGTCAAACGTTTATCAGTATGCGCCGCTTTTGTTTCGATTGGAGATGGGAGGTCAAATTGTTGGCCGAACGGTTTGGTAAATCGATTTAGTTGAGGTAGATATGGCGGTTGAATGGAGACGCGGGGTCGTTTTTGCAGGCGCATACCTCCGGGATCGATAGGGATGATAACGGTAAAGATGTTCACTACCTTTGGTTCAATTTGGTAAATAGTGGACATTTGTACCGTATTCACGCTTGCTGTGCGATAATTTGCGCAGCAATGAGTAAGGAGCCTCATATGAGTGATTTTGTCCTGACCTGTGAATCCGCCGCCGATCGAACTCGGGAGTTCTTTGAATCGCGCAATATTCCTGTCGTGTGTTTTCATTACGAGATCGACGATGTTGTCTATACGGACGATCTGTATCAGTCGATTGCGCCGGACAAGTTTTTTGCCCAGATAGCCGCAGGCGCCATGCCCAAGACGTCTCAGGTGAGCGTGGGTGAGTACGAGGAGTTTTGGGAGCCGTTTGTTGCCGAGGGTAAAGACGTGCTGTACCTGACATTGTCGTCGGGTATTTCGGGCACGTATGGATCGGCCTGCGTTGCGGCGCAGATGCTCGCGGATCGCTATCCCCAGGGCGGCAAGGTGCGCGTCATCGACTCGCTGGCGGCGTCTTCGGGCTTTGGCCTGTTGCTGGAATATGCCGCCGACGTGCGCGATAGCGGGGCTTCACTCGACGAGACGGCCGCTTGGATTGAGGAACATAAACTCAACCTGCACCACTGGTTCTTCTCGACCGATCTATCGAGCTACCTGCGCGGTGGTCGCATTTCGGCCGCGAGCGCGATTATCGGCACGGCGCTCAAGATTTGCCCGCTTATGACCGTCGCTTGCGAAGGCAGGCTGTCGCCGCGTGAGAAGATTCGCACCAAGAAGCGCGCGATCTCCGAGATGGCCAAGACCGTGATGGCGCATGTGCAGGACGGTGCGAACTATTCGGGCAAGTGCATCATGTCGCACTCGGCGTGCCGCGCGGACGCCGAGGCCGTTGCGGCACTGATAGAGGAACAGGTTCCGCAGCTCAAAGGCAAGATTGAGATCAATAGCATCGGTGCTCTGATTGGCTCGCATACCGGCCCTGGCACGGTGGCCGTCTTCTTTATGGGCGACAAGCGCGTGGACTAATGTTCGTGGGTTGACTGACGGTTTTAACGGCTGCGCCTGTCCCTCCTGATATTTGATAACAGAAAAAGGCCCGTCCCGTTGTTTGCGGGGCGGGCCTTGCTGTTGCGGCTAGCGTTTCTTACCGCGGAAGAAGAAGCCGTGCAGCGAGGGTTTGAGCCCGCGGTTGGCGCGACGCTCCTCGATATGGTCGTGGATCGAAGCGACGCGTTCGATGACTTCGTCGGGGATCGGCACGTCGGGATTCATGTTCTCGACCTGGCTGACCTCGGCGGCGGCGACCTGGTCGATAATGGGCACATCGTCGCGCGAGATGACGGGCGTGGCGTCTTCCTTCATCTTGCGATAGCGCTGCATCATGTCGGTCTGCAGCTGCTGGGCCGAAGGCGGCGTCCAGATGATGGCGTTGGCGCCGGCGGCGATGGTCTCACGGATGCTCTCGGGCGTCTTGCCGCCCGGTGCGATGAGCGGCAGGTTGGGATAGTGCTCGCGCAGTTCACGCAGGACCTGCGGCGTGTTCTTGCCGGCGGCGATGTTGAGGATCTTGGCTCCGGCGCGCACCTTGGCGTGAGCATCGTCGTCGCAGCGAACGACCGTGGCGATGACGGGGATGTCGGCGATGTTGGTGATGTGCTCGACCATCTCGGCGGTGGCGGGGGAG
>UQXT01000122.1 GCA_900545075.1 uncultured Collinsella sp.
GGGCCAGGCCCGATTTTGCCTCTTGACAATGTCCTGCTCATATTAAAAAGGGACAAGTTGAATTTGGTCAGTTTTATCTGCGGAAATGCCATATCTCTCCCACCAAAAAGCCCGAGTGTCGCTGGGACACCCGGGCTCGTGGAAAGGGGCTAATCCTTATTCGGACTTAAGCGGAAACTGCGGCGGAAGCAGCGTTGGTCTCATCCTCGTCGGTCCATGCATGCTTGGGCATGGGACGGAAGATCTGGAAGAGCATCGCAACCAGCAGCACGATGGCCACAATCGTCCAGATACCAAACTGTCCAAGAACAAGCAGGTTGTAGAACTGGTTGATGAACAGGCCAATGACCCAAGCGAAGGCGCACTCGTAGCCGATGGCAATCGCGGTCCACTTGCCAGAGTCCATCTGGTTGCGGATGGTGCCAATAGCGGCAAAGCACGGAGCGCACAGCAGGTTGAACGCGCCAAAGGCAACGCAAGCGCCCATGGTGGGGAACATGCCGGCAAACGCGGTCCACAGGCTCGGGTCGGTCTCGCCCGCGTCGGCGACGGACAGCAGCGATCCGGCGGTGGCGACGACGTTCTCCTTGGCGACGAGGCCAGAGACAGTCAGCGCGGTTGCCTGCCAGGTGCTAAAGCCGAGCGGGGCGAAGATCCAAGCGACCAGGTTGCCCAGCATGGCGAGCACGGAGTAGTCCATGAACTCCTCGGGGATGCCGTCCATCGCAGGCAGGAAGCCAAAGGAGCCGTTGTAGCTACCAAAGTTGGAGAGGAACCACACCACGACGGTAGAGGCGAAGATGATCGTGCCGGCCTTCTTGATAAAGGCCCAGCAGCGCTCCCACACGTGCAGCGCCCAGGAGCGGATCGCCGGGAAGTGGTAAGCGGGGAGCTCCATGACAAACGGGGTCGGGCGGCCGGCGAAGAGCTTGGTCTTCTTGAGCATGAGGCCCGAGGCGATGACGGCAAAGACGCCCAGGAAGTAGAAGAGCGGGCTGATCCACGCGGCAGTGGTGGAAGAATCGCCGATGATGGAACCCATGAGCAGGGCGATGATCGGCAGCTTAGCGCCACAGGGAATGAACGTGGTGGTCATGACCGTCATGCGGCGGTCCTTCTCGTTCTCGATGGTCTTGGTAGCCATGACGCCGGGGACGCCGCAGCCCGAGGACACGAGCATGGGGATGAAGGACTTACCGGACAGGCCAAAGCGGCGGAACACGCGGTCCATGATGAAGGCGACGCGGGCCATATAGCCGCAGTCCTCCAAGAAGGACAGCATGACGAACAGCAGGAACATCTGCGGGACGAAGCCGAAGATGGCGCCCAGGCCGCCAACGATACCGTCGCAGACCAGCGAATCAACCAGGCCACCGTCCTCGGTGCCACCCGCCACGAGGGCATCGTGCACCATGGTGGTGATACCCGGGACATAGGGGCCGTACTCCGCCGGGTCGACCGAGTCGGCGTCGTCACCCGCGGCCTCGACAGCCTCATCGTAGGCGTCGCGGCCCTGGCCGAGCACATACCAACCGTCGGTACCGAAGAGCTGGTCGTTGGTGAAGTCGGTCACCGTGCCGCCCAGAGTGGAAACGGCGATGTAGTACACGCAGAACATGATGACCACAAAGATCGGCAGGCCCAGGATACGGTTGGTAACCACGCGGTCGATCTTCTCGGAAGTGCTCATCTTGGCCGGAGCCTTGGTCATGCACTCGTCGATGATGTGCGCGATCACACCGTAGCGCTCACCGGTGATGATGGACTCAGCATCATCGTCGCAGTCCTGCTCGCACTGAGCGACCAGCTCTTCGACGCGAGCGGCCTTCTCCTTGGTGAGGTTGATGAGCTTGCAGGCGTCCGCATCGCGCTCGAACAGCTTGACGGCATAGTAGCGGCGCTTGTTGGCGGGAACGCTTGCCGGCAGGTTGTTCTCGATGTGGTCCAAAACGTCCTCGATGGAGGAGTCGAACTTGTGCTCCGGCACCTGGCCCTTGGAAGCTGCGGACTTCTTGACCTGCTCGAAGAGCTCCTTGATGCCCTTGTTCTTAAGGGCCGAGATCATCATGACCGGGCAGCCGAGCTTCTTGGAGAGCTTATCCGTGTCGATCTTGTCGCCGTTCTTCTCGACCAAGTCGGCCATGTTGAGGGCGACGACTACGGGCAGGCCGGTCTCGATAACCTGAAGCGCTAGGTACAGGTTGCGCTCGAGGTTGGTGGCGTCGACAACCTGGACGACAACATCGGGCTCGCCGCTCATGAGGTAATCGCGCGAGCACTGCTCCTCGGGGCTGTAGGGGGAAAGCGAGTAGATGCCGGGGAGGTCCGTGATGGTAACGTTCTTGTCGCTTAGGAGCTTGGCTTCCTTTTTCTCAACCGTGACGCCGGGCCAGTTGCCAACGTAGCCGTTGGCGCCGGTGATCAGGTTGAAAAGCGTGGTCTTGCCGCAGTTGGGGTTACCCGCCAGCGCGACATGGATCTGAGAATCCGCCATTCAATCCTTCTTCCTTGTGTGCCCGCGCTGCTTTCTCCGCGCAGGCTGGATAATGTGCTTCAAAAATGCTGCATTAAGTTAGAAATACCTAACTTTATCTGCAGAAATATACGCCGCGAGCCCTTACTGGACCTCGACGACGGCCGCCTCCTCCTTGCGGATGGAAAGCTCGTAGCCGCGCACGTTGATCTCGACCGGATCACCGAGCGGTGCAACCTTCACGACCTTGAACGAAGTGCCCTTAATGAGCCCCAGGTCCATAAGGTGGCGGCGAAGCGCACCCTCACCGTGAAGCTTGACGATGGTAGAGCTCTCGCCCACCTTAACGTCACCCAACGTCTTCATCCTCTTGTCCCCCTTTCGGTTTTTATGAAATGCTGCAGACTAACCGACGGTCATGATGTGCATGGCAACTTTGGAATCGATGCCAAAGCGTGCGCCCAGCACCGTGACGATGATATTGGCGCCACTCGAGCTCACCACGTGGATTTCGTTGCCCTCGACAAAGCCGAGATCCTTGAGGTGGTGCTTCATGTCCTCATTGCCCTTTACACGAGACACGCGCACGGTTTCGCCCGCTTTTACCATCGAAAGCGGCATGGCCGGCATCTGCGGTCCGCAAGACATGAGTGGCTCCTAACGTCAGTTCGTCCTCAACATCGACGCGATAAAAGTTAACCACGTCTATGTTCGCTATAGTAAACTAGCACGTTGTTAACTTTTTGGAAAGGGCTCCCATTCAGATTTCGAAAAAGTTTCCTATACGAAACAAAGGCACCGCAAAGACCGTCTCTTTGCAGTGCCTATTGATACCAATTTATGCAACAGAGGGGACCGCCCCTTTGTCACATTGTTGAGGTTAAAGCGAGAGGTTTCTGATCGACGTGACGCAGGAGGCCTCATCCACGCCCGAAACACGGAACACGACGTCTTCGCCACATTCGCCGCAGAGTGCCATGAGCCCTATAACGTCGCGGCCATCCGTGTGGCGATCGCCGATACTGACTGACACGTCGCTACGATGCTTGGCAATGATGTCATAGAGCAGCGCAACCGGGCGGGCATGTAATCCCAACGGATCTTTAATCGTCTTTGTAAACTCGACCATGTCCCCTCCCGCGACATCGCACATCGGCCGGCAAAACCCAGCCACGTGGTAGTTATTGTAGCGTTAGATGCTTGTTGAGGGCGGGACGGAAATCGCATCCCATTTCGAGCGTCAATGATGGGACACAGTTTCCGCCAGAAGGCTCAACCGGAAAGTGCGACCCGTTATTTGGCTGGATTCTGGGACGCAGTTTCCGCTGAGCGACCCTGGCGGAAAGTACATCCCATTCTGGACGCAAATTCCGGGACGCAGCTTCTTCGACGTCCGGTCACCCCATGCCCTCACAACCTCGGCGCATAAAAAACGAGGGAAGGCCCGCGTCCTTCCCTCGTTACAGGCAATATGTAGCCGTTCGCCTACATCAGGCGCAGACTGACGTCCTTGAGCTGGGCGCCGCTAACGGCACTCGGAGCGCCCGACATAAGGTCGGAGCCGCTGGCCGTCTTGGGGAACGCCATGACGTCGCGGATGGAGTCGGAACCGGTGAGCAGCATGCACACGCGGTCCAGGCCCAGAGCGAAACCGCCCATCGGGGGCGCACCAAACTTGAGGGCCTCCATGAGGAAGCCGAACTGAGACTCGGCACGCTCCTCGGTAAAGCCCAGGAGCTTGAGCATGGACATCTGCATCTCGGCGTTGTGGATACGCATACCGCCGCCGCCGGCCTCAAAGCCGTCCATGACAAAGTCGTAGGTGCAAGAACCGGCTGCCAACGGGTCGGCCTCGATCTTGGCGATGTCGGTCTCGGTCGGCAGGGTAAAGGGCTGGTGCTCGGCAGCGTAAGCCTTGCGATCCTCGTCCCAATGGAACAGCGGGAAGTTGACGACCCACAGGAAGTCGTGGCCCTCGCGCTTGATCTCGAGCGCATTGGCCATGTGCGAACGCATGCCGCCCAGGATCTCGTCGGAGAGCAGGCGCGGGCCGGCGGCAAACATCACAAGGTCGCCGGGCTCGACGTCCATGCGCTCGCGCAGAGCCGCCATCTCCTCGTCCGAGAAGAACTTGACGATGGGGCTGTTGATGGAGCCGTCCTCGCGGAAGGCGATCCAGGCCAGGCCCTTGGCGCCAAACGTGGAGGCCACGCCGGCAAGCTTATCGATCTTGGCACGTGCCCAGGCACCGGCACCCTTGGCGTTGATGGCCTTGACGACAGAGCCCTCCTCGTTTGCGGCAGTCGCAAAGACCTTGAACTTGGAGTTGGCAAAGATGTCGGTCAGGTCGACCAGGTGCATGCCATAGCGGGTATCGGGCTTGTCGGAGCCATAGGTGTCCATGGCCTCCCAGTAGTCCATGCGACGCAGCGGCGTGGGCATCTCGACACCCATGCGGCCGAAAGCATCGGCAAGAACCTCCTCGAGCGCGCTCATGACATCGTTCTGGTCCACGAAGGACATCTCGATATCGACCTGGGTGAACTCGGGCTGACGGTCGGCACGCAGGTCCTCGTCGCGGAAGCACTTGGCAACCTGATAGTAGCGCTCGACGCCACCAACCATGAGCAGCTGCTTCAGGAGCTGCGGGGACTGCGGCAGCGCGTAGAAGTTGCCCGGCTGAATACGGCTGGGAACGATGAAGTCGCGAGCGCCCTCGGGCGTGGACTTGAACAGGGAGGGCGTCTCGACCTCCATGAACTCACGGTTGTGCAGCGCCTCGCGAATGGCAAAGGTAAAGTCGGAGCGCAGCTTGAGGTTGGCCATCATCTCGGGACGACGGAGGTCCAGATAGCGATAGCGCAGGCGGGTGTCCTCGCTCGTCTCGATGCCGTCCTCGATCTGGAACGGCGGGG
>UQXT01000123.1 GCA_900545075.1 uncultured Collinsella sp.
CCCATCAAGTTGCTTTCGGCAATGCCGGCATCGTAGAAGCGCTCAGGGTGCGCAGCCTTAAACTTACCGGTCTGGGTGGCGGCGGCCAAATCGGCATCGAGAACCACAAAGTCATCGCGCTCATTGCCCAGCTCGACAAGTGCCTCGCCATAGCTAACGCGCGTGGCGACTTTCTTGACGTCTGCCATTAGAGCTCCTCCCCTGCTGCTGCGAGCTCGGCCATGGCCTGCTCAAACTGTTCATCGTTGGGCGCCTTGCCGTGCCAGCCCACCTGGTTTTCCATAAAGGAGACGCCCTTGCCCTTCACCGTCTCGGCGATAATGGCCACGGGCGAGTCGCTCACTTTGCGAGCCTCGGCAAAGGCGGCGGCAATCTGCGCCATGTCGTTACCGTCGGCGAGCTCGATCACATGCCACTTAAAGGCGCGGAACTTGTCGGCAAGTGGCATAGCCGAGTTAACTTCGTCGATACTGCCGTCAATTTGCAAGCCATTGTGGTCGACGATAGCGACGAGGTTATCCAAGTCGTGGTTGCCGGCGAACATAGCCGCCTCCCACACCTGGCCCTCCTCGCACTCGCCGTCGCCCAACAGCGTGTAGACGCGGTAATTGACACCCCAGTGCTTTGCGGCAAGTGCCATTCCAACCGCAGCGGAGATACCCTGACCGAGCGATCCGGTAGACATGTCGACGCCCGGCGTGTCATTCATATTGGGATGACCCTGCAGGCGGCTGCCGATATGACGGAGCGTCTCGAGTTCATCTTTGGGAAAGAACCCGCGCTCGGCGAGCACGGCGTAGAGTGCCGGAGCGCAATGTCCCTTGGAGAGCACAAAGCGATCGCGCTCAGCGCGGCTCGGATTCGCCGGGTCAACATCCATTTCCTCAAAGTAGAGGTAGGTCATAATGTCGGCGGCGCCAAGCGATCCGCCCGGATGCCCCGACTTGGCTGCATGAACCGCAGTCACGACACCCTTCCTGACCTCATTGGCGACCTTCGCCAGCTCCTGGTTGGTCATACGAATTCCTCTCTTGAGAACAACCCCGGCACTGGATGATGCGGCCGGGGCAATTCACTCGTTTAAGCCCGCGCGACGACCTTTTCCAGCCATCCTCGAAGGAGGTGAGGCCTTGATCGGTCAGCGGGTAGTGCAGCCACTTCTTGAGCGCGGCCATAGGCACGGTCGCGATGTCGGTGGAGTCAACGTCTTCCTGCGTCAGCTCCTTCTCGATACCCAGGCCGCCCTGGTCTCAACCTTGCGCTCAATGCCACAGGCGGCGCATTCATTTTGAATCGCCTTCTGGGCCATATACGCGTAGGCGATACCCGAGGTACAGACGGCAACGCCTACGTTCTTCATTTTTAAGATGGCGTGCCAGGCGGTAATTTCACCCTAAAACACAAAAGCCCCAAGTCAACAAAAGCCAGGAGCCTTTGCCAACTTGGGGCATTACGAGTCGCCGCCGTACAGGCAACGACGACCCTTACTCCTTCTGCCATCAACCGATATGGACGATTCGGCTTGTCCGGTTACGGCAGGATGTGGAATCCAAGCGTTTCGATATCACGCGCGAAACCCTTAACGGTGTCGAGCGAATACTCCATGAGGTCCTTACCGACGTTCTTGCGCTTGGCCAGAATGCCGTTGGGAACCGTAATGATCTGGCACCCCACGGACTCGGCCTGATAGATATTCAGCAGCTCACGGGTAGATGCCCAGAGCACCTCACACTGCGGCTTTGCCGCGGCCTTTTTGACAGACTCAGCCATCAACGGCAGCGGATCAACACCGGTATCGGCAATACGACCGGCGAAGATAGAGATGATAGACGGCGTCTCAGCGGAGACAGCGTCCACAAACTCATCGACCTGCTCGGGAGTAAAGATCGTCGTAACGTTTACCTTAATGCCGTCGGCAGAAAGGCGCTTAACGAGCGCCGCGGTCGACTCACCCTTGGTATTGAGTGCGGGAATCTTGACATACACATTGTCAGCCCAAGTCGCAATCTCGCGAGCCTCGGCCTCCATGCCCGCCTCATCGTCCGCAAAGACCTCAAACGAAACCGAGACATCGGTGATGTGCTCGAGCACGGTCTTGGCGAACTCGCGATAATCGGTCACGCCACCCGCCTTCATAAGCGATGGGTTAGTCGTAAAGCCCTGAACGTTACCGTTCTCGGCCATGTCGAGCATGCCCTCGAGATTGGCACCGTCGGCAAATACCTTGATTGCCATAATGTACTCCTTACATACATGATGATATAGAAATGTACGGACTGAATTGTTTGTCAAAAGCGCCGCCGCATCAGAGTGGAACGGAGAGCCCCTTAATCGAGTTCGATCTCGAGGCGGTAGAGGTCGGCGCGGTAGAACGACTCCACATACTCACGGGGCACATTCTGCTGGTCATGAGAAACCCTCGTAATGCCCAATAGCTCGGCCTGCTCGTCGGTAGCAACGCAAGCTCCAATCTTTTGGCTCACACGGCTCCAGCGAATATCGCACGAGTTATTGAGATAAGCGCGAAGCGATTCCTTGGAAAAGTCGCGCTCCGCAATATGCGGGACATAGCCGTCTTCGTAATAAATCGTCTCCAGATAGAACGGACGATCGCCCGACACGCGCACACGGCGAAGGCAGAAGGCCTTTGTGCCCTCAGCCAAGCCCAGCTCGCGGGCAACGTGCTGGGGCATGGTTACAACGCCAGACTCAATCAAACGTTTTTGCGGCACTGCAAACTCGTCCACATTCTTTTTGATATAGCTCGAGACACGCTTAGGCGAGCTAAGTGGCACGTTGGAAATAACCTCGGATCCGCGGCCGCGCTTCTTCTCAATCAACCCATTATTAGAAAGCAGCTCCATCGCTTTGCGCGCCGTTGCACGCGAAACGTCATAGCGCTTCATAAGATCGCTTTCGGAGGGAATGTAGTCGCCAATCTTGTAGGCACCGCTCGTAATTTCCTGGAACAGGATATCGTACAGCTGAGAGTACAGCTGTTCCTTGCCGCTAAAATCGAGCTCAGACGTTTCGGTCATCATCCCTCCCCTATCTGGAACAGTTCTCTAAATCCTTGACATCAGGCGCTGTCTTTTAATAGATGTTATCTGCAAAATCTCAAAAGACACACATCGATAACCCTGCCCGCGCATATTTCATTCCAGCCGAGCATACTTCACCAACTCACCGCTAGCTTGGGGCATTCCTTATGCAAAGAATGCCCCAAGCTACCTCTAGCGCGCGCCGAAAAGCTTGCGCGGGCTGGCACTCGCGCCGATACGATCGGCACCGGCGCCCGACATAAGCGCAAGATCTTCTTTCGTGCGTACGCCGCCCGATGCCTTGACCTTTACACGGCCGCCCAACTCTTGAGCAAACAGATAGACATCCTCAACCTGGGCACCAGCCGTGCCAAAGCCCGTAGACGTCTTAATAAAGTCTGCACCGGCGGCCTCGACGGCATGACAGATTGGCTTTTTGGTTTCCTGCGCCAGATAGCACGTTTCGACAATGACCTTGAGCGTCGCATTGGGCACAGCCTCGCGCACAGCTCGAATATCGTCCTCAATCGCCTGGTAATCGCGGGCCTTAACCATGCCCTGATCGATCACCATGTCGATTTCGGAGGCACCGTTGGCGTAGGCATCGGCCGCTTCGGCGGCTTTCGCAGCGCTCGTCATATAGCCAAGCGGGAAAGCGATGACCGTGGTGAGCGCAAGGTCGGGATAGGCCTTGTGAGCACGGGCGATATACGAAGGCGGGATGCATGCGCTGGCACAACCGTACTCGAATGCCTCGGCACAAACGGCATCAATCTGATCCCAGGTCGCCGTCGGCTTAAGCAATGTGTAGTCAATGCGCGAGCAGAGGTCCTCATCAGTAAACTCTGCCCCCGCCTTGGCGGCAATGGCGGCAACCGACGAAGGATCGTCCAGATACTCATCGACCTTGGCCAAAAAGCCCGGATAGTCAACGGTATCGACATTGGTCACGTCAAGCTCAATGGTATGACCCAGCTCAAACGTATCATAGCCACGGTTTTTGATGCGGTCGACAAGGATATCCAGATCGACCAGGTCGTCGCCCTTGCTACGATCCTCGAGCACATCGCCCTTGTGATAATGCGTCACAATGTGCGCAAGATGACGCGTCGGCTTAAGATCGCGAGCGCGGTAGCGCTTGCTGATCATAACGGGATCGGCGACAAGACGAATCGTGAGCACACGGTAGCCGTGCTTGTCTGCCAGCTCGGCGAGCCTGTCGTGCTGCTTGGCAGAGAACGGATAATCGCACATAATCTGCGGCCCATCCGCCATGGAGGCATCGAGGCGACGGAACCACTCCTGAAGAGCGTTCGCATCAACCTGCGCCTTTTCCTCGGCATTGTTAAAGCCGTACGTATCCCAATACTCTTCCTTAACGTCATCAAGCGAGACACTCAAAAAGCTCTCGGATGTATGGCGAGCCTTGATGCGATCTGCCAAATCGGTTTTGCCCGTAGCCGGAGGCCCGGCAAGCAAAATCAGCGTCTTTTCCATGCTAGGAAACCCTTCTTACTACCCGATTATTTGCCACGAAGCTGGTCTTTGGAGATAGCAAGCATCTCGGTAACCTTGTCCATGTAATACTTGATAGCCTCATCGTCTTTCGCTTCGGCAGCAGCCGCACGCTTCTTGTTGTACAGCTTGACCAGTGCCGCAGACGCCTTGCCCATCGTGCGATTGACTTCCAGGCTTTGCTCGTATGCCTCAACGGCCTCGTCGATCATGTTGGCATCGGCATAAAGCTTGCCAATCTCGTTTAGAACGTTTGCGGCAGCGACGCCCTCCTTGCCCTCGAGCTCGGAACGCTTTGCCTTAACGGCGTCGAGAACGGCATCTCGATCGAGAACGGGTGCGGTCTCGGCTGCAGCGGAGGCCACCTTCTCCTTTTTCTTGCCAAATCCAAACAAACCCATTGGAAACCTCCACTAGCAGTAATAAGCGAAGGGGGTTGTTCCCCTGCCGGGGACCAGGCACAGGAACAACCCCCTTAAAGAAAGACTTGGACCTTCGTCAGGCGCTACAAGAATCCTTATGCGATACCAAAGACGCTGAGGATGGACTTGATGGCCATGAAGAAGAAGCCGGTGACGACGGTGTCGACGTCGGTGCAGGTCATGTTCACGAAGCCAATCTGAGCGAGCATCGGGGACAGGAGCGCAGGCAGGATCATGATGAAGATGCCGTGGAAGATGCAACCGATGATGGCGCCGCGACGACCGTCGATGGCGTTACCGAAGACACCAGCAGTGCCGCCGGCGAAGAAGTTGGACATAACGCCGGGGAT
>UQXT01000124.1 GCA_900545075.1 uncultured Collinsella sp.
CGAAATGCAACCGAGAGGTTCTTTTAGAGCGCCCGCGCGTTGGGTACCCTGTTAGATACATGTCGAGTATCTAACAAAGGATTCACTATGCCTTGCAACCTAGCACCGTCGACCCAGCGCCGTAAAGCGCAGGCCCGCATCGTCCTCCTATTCGCACTGATTGCGCTTGCACTGACCGTACTTCCCACGGCGTCGTTCGCCGGCACAGACACCGCGGGCAACGTACTCGCAACCGAAGCTGACTCAAATCCGTCTGGCGCCGAGGGCGACCTGTACTGGGCCGGCCAAAACCTTAACCTGGACGATGCCTCTATCGACCGCGATATTATCGCGGCGGGCGACAGCCTATCGATTCGCGACTGCACCGTAGGCGGAGCCGTTCGCCTGGCGGCGCGCACCATCGACATCTCCAAAACCGCAATCGATGGCAGCGTGACGGTAGCCGGTCAGCATATCGTCCTCAACACCGGTAGCACCGCCAACTGTTTTTACGCGATGGGTGAGACAGTTGCCCTGCGCGGCTCCGCCAAGTCGGCGGCGCTCGCGGGCAGCACGGTGACCATCGACGGCACCGTCGATGGCGATGTCGAGGTCTGGGCCGACAAGCTCATCTTGGGTAAAAACGCCCACATTACCGGCACGGTGAACGCCCATGTTTCCGAGGACCCCGAGCGCGCCGAGGGCGCTCAGGTCGGCTCCCTCAAGATCGACCGCACCGAGAACGAGAACACCTCTACGATTAACGACGCCATCGGCGGCATCGTCGCCGCGGCGCTTTCTACCTGCTTTGTCGCGATCATCCTCGAGCTCGTCTTCCCGCGCGCGACCGCCAGCGCCGCCGGTATGCTTCGCCAACGACCCATCCCGCTGTGGGTGAGCGGTCTTTTGGGCGCGGTGGCCGCCGTTCCTGCCGTCCTGTTGCTCATCATCTCGATTGCAGGCCTGTCGCTCGCCGGAGCCCTCATGTGCGCCGTGATTGGCATCGCTCTGGTCTCGGCGGCATTTATGGGCACCGCAATCGCCCGCGCGGTCGGACACAGCCAGAACCGCTACGCCATGGCCGCAGTCGGCGGTATCGTTGCAGGCGCCCTCACGGGACTTCCCCTCATCGGCGACTTCATCAGCGGCGTGGCCTTTGTCTTTATGCTCGGCTACGTCATCCAGATCATCTGGCGCAATGCCCATCTCAAGCCGCAGCAGGCCGCAAACACTCCAAGCCTTCCCTCCGCCTAGCCGCCAACCCCCACAAAAGCAACTGCCACAAAAGGGCCAGGCACATTTGTGGTGGCGCAAAGCAACCTGACCCCATTGCACCAAAAAGGGCGCCGACCATTGCGGTCGGCGCCCTTTCTTATTGGCGGCTATAAGCCCCAGCACTTATTTGTTGACCTGGCCGGCGCGAACGGCGGCCTTCTTGCGGTCGGTGGCGTTGAGCAGACGCTTACGCAGGCGGATGTTCTTGGGAGTGATCTCCACCAGCTCATCGTCGGCGATGTACTCCAGCGCTTCCTCCAGCGAGAAGGTGCGGGGCGGCACCAGCTGGACGGAGATATCGGAGGTCGAGGAACGCTGGTTGCCCAGGTTCTTGGTACGGGCGATGTTGACGACCATGTCGCCGGCCTTGCTGCGCTCGCCCACGATCATGCCCTCATAGCACTCGGTGCCCGGCTCAACAAACAGCTGACCGCGCTCCTGCAGCGTACCCAGGGCATAGGCAACGGCCTTCTCAGTGGTCATGGAGATCATGGCGCCGTTCTGACGGTTGCCGATCTCGCCGGCATAGGGACCATACTCCAGGAAGGTGTGGTAGAACACGCCCTCGCCGTGGGTGACGTTCATGATGCGGTTCTTAAGACCCATGATGCCGCGCGTCGGGATCTTAAACTCGAGGTGCGTCACGATGCCCGAGGTGTCCATGCTCGTCATGATGCCGCCGGAGGTACCGAAGACCTCAACGACCTTGCCCGAGTACTCGTCCGGGCACTCGACGACAGCCTGCTCGACGGGCTCCATCTTGTTGCCGTTCTCGTCCTTCTTAAACAGAACGCGGGGACGGCCGACCTGGAACTCAAAGCCCTCGCGGCGCATGGACTCCATCAGAACGGACAGGTGCAGAATGCCGCGGCCCGAGACCTCGACGCCGCTCTTGTCCTCGAGCTCCTCGATCTTCATGGTCACGTTGTTCTCGGCCTCGTTGAACAGGCGCTCCTTGAGCTGACGGGCACCCACGATGTCGCCGTCACGGCCGACGAGCGGGGAGGTCGAAGCCTCAAAGACGATGGACAGGGTCGGCGGGTCGATCTCAATGGGCTCGAGCTCGACGGGGTTCTCGGGATCAGTGTAGACATCGCCGATATCGGTGCGGTCGATGCCCACGACGGCAGCGATGTCGCCGGCGCCGACTTCCTGGCACTCGGTGCGGCCCAGGTAGTCGAAGGTAAAGAGCTGCTTGACGGTAGCGGTGGCGCTGGAGCCGTCGTTCTTCACAACCAGAATCTGGTCGCCCTGGTGAATGGCGCCGGAATACACGCGACCGATGCCGATACGGCCAACGAAGTTGGAGTGGTCGATGGTCACGCACTGCATGGCCAGCGGGGCGTTCTCGTCAACCTCGGGCGCGGGCATGTCGTCGATGATCATATCGAGCAGCGGATACATGTCCATGTTGCCGTCGTTGGGATCGAGGCGGGCAAAGCCATTCATGGCGCTGGCGTAGACCACGTGCTCCATGGCGAACTCAAGCTGGTCGTCGGTGGCGCCCAGGTCGGCCATGAGGTCCAGGCAGTCGTTGTAGGCCTTCTCGGGGTTGGCGCCCGGACGGTCGATCTTGTTGATGACGATCATGATCTTGAGGCCGGTGTCGATAGCGTGACGCAGCACGAAGCGGGTCTGGGGCATGGGGCCCTCAAAAGCGTCGACCAGCAGCAGGGCGCCGTCGGCCATACGCAGCACGCGCTCGACCTCGCCACCGAAGTCGGCGTGGCCCGGGGTGTCGATGACGTTGATCTTGACGTCCTTGTACTCGATAGAGATGTTCTTGGCGAGAATCGTAATGCCGCGCTCGCGCTCCTGGTCGTTGGAATCCAGGACGCGGTCCTCGACCTGCTGGTTGGCACGGAAGGCGTCCGTGGCACGCAGGAGCTTATCGACCATCGTCGTCTTGCCGTGGTCGACGTGGGCGATGATGGCGATGTTCCTCAGATTGTCTACGCGCATGTAGTTCCCCTATCTTCTATCCATATACAAACGGCACGCGTATGCGACCCGCCCAGCGATGCAACGCTCAGCGGGAATATTGAGCCTTTTACCGAAAACTCGTTTATTTTAGCGATTTTAGATGAGAGGGGTTTCCTCACCTGCAGGTTCAGGGTCGCTCCACATAAAACCATCGCCGGCGCCCACACCCTCGTACAGTACGTATGCCGAAAAACCGCTCTCGAGCGTCGTCTCAAAGAAGCTCACGAGCAGCGCGTCATGGTAGCCGCCGTCAATTTCGACACACCCGGTGTAGCCGATGGCGTAACGGGCAATGCGGCCCAAACCCTCGTCCTTAAGACCCATCTTGTGCTCGGAGATAAAGTTGGTGGCAGCCTCAAGGCATGCCTCCTCGCCGTCCTCGTCGAGTGCCGCCAGATAGCGGTTGGACGAGGCGTCTTCGATCGCAACGACAACGCCGGGATTCTCACCAGCGGCAAGATCGTCTAAAAATGCCCCGATGAGGTCGCACACCATGGCGTCGAGCTCGGCGGAGACGTTTCCGGCGTCCTGCATATCCTGTGCCATTTTTAGACCTTCCCATCGAGTCCGGCGTCGTTACATCTCTTGTGCCTCGGCAGCGATCTTGGCGGCGGCGTCGCGGGCGCGCATCATATCGGCCGCGCGCTTATCGAGTACCTTGATCTGGTTGGTCAGCATCACGGCATCGACCACACCCCAGATGACCAAGCCCGTCGAAATCGAAAACCCAAGCGCACCAACTGTACCACGAAGGCGCGATGAGATTGCCGCGACAAGTGCGGAGACGGCAACCATCTTGATAAAGGAGGCGCGGCGTTCGCGAAGCGTGCGGGCCTGCGTCACATAGGCGATGCGTGCGGCCTCGGATGCCTCCGAGCGCATCTGGGCCTCGCGGGCAATGGCGGCGGCCTCGGCCGAGACGCCACGCTCCATCAGTGCACACTCCGTCTCATGGCTACCCGTCATTTAAAAATCATCGGGCGAGAGCGTATGGACGAACTCGTCGAACTTCTCAAATTCCTGCTCGTCATCGATTTCCTCGGCAACCGGAGATACGGTGCCTAGGCGGTTCATGATGTCGTCCTCCACAAACATGGGAGCATTGCTGCGCACGGCGAGGGCGATGGCATCGCTCGGACGCGCGTCGATCCTATGCTCGCTGCCGTCGGCCAAAACGACGGCCGTCGCATAGAACACGGGAGGCTCGGCACGGACAATCTCGATACGCTCGAGTTTTGCATCCAGGGCATCAAGCGTATCGAGCAGCAGGTCATGGGCAATCGGGCGCTCGGCGCGACCGCTGTCGATACCACGGCTAATAGCCGCAGCCTCAAACGAACCAGTTTGGATAGAAAGGGAGCGCAGCGGCGCAGGGGAGTCCGATTTGCTGCAGCGCTCGCGAAGCACGATAAGCGATGGCACGGGACCGGCGGCCATGACGATGGTCTCTATGTCGACACGAACCATGGAACACCTCCGGTACGTAGCGGTTAACACGCGGCAAGGTCGCCGCATTGAATAGCTATACTACCCAATCTTTCGCACAGCACACAAAACCAAAATGAGATTTATCGCAGACAAGAAAAAAGCCCCGAGGCAACGCCCCAGGGCTCTTCACAGTTTTGATGGTGGACCTGACAAGATTCGAACTTGTGACCTCCCGGTTATCAGCCGGACGCTCTAACCAACTGAGCTACAGGTCCATCATGGTGGAGGTTAGGGGGATCGAACCCCTGACCTCAGGCTTGCAAAGCCCGCGCTCTCCCAGCTGAGCTAAACCCCCACGGAGACAGTAATAAACACCCCAGCGGCGACTCGGCTCTCGCTGGGGTGTTTATTGCGAAAGAAAGTGGTGGACCTGACAAGATTCGAACTTGTGACCTCCCGGTTATCAGCCGGACGCTC
>UQXT01000125.1 GCA_900545075.1 uncultured Collinsella sp.
GCCTTCTCCCAATCGCTGGTGCCCTCAAAGACATCCTGCTTGTAGGGATTGCGGCCGAGCTTCTTGGCGCGGTAGGCGATGTAGATGATCGCGGCGACGTTGGCGACCAGCGCGGCAATCGAGACCGCGGTGGCGGCGCCGGGGTCGAGCGTGGAGTGGGTCACAAAGATGGACTCCTCCTGGAAGTAGGGGAATACCTGGGCAAACATGCACCAAATAGCCAGCGTAAAGGCGCGGTTCTGGATCCAGCCGCCCTTGTTCCAGATAAAGGCGGCGACGGTGGGCGCCAGCAGCAGTGCAAAGCCGCAGAACCAGGAGTGGGTGGGCAGGCAGTTGTAGGTGTAGCAGAAGTTCCAGATATCGTAGGCGATGATGTAGACCCAGGTCATGTCGGGCCACAGCATGTCGGTCTTGTCCTCGGAGGCGTAGACGCTCCACCAACCGGTCATGCAGAAGATGTTGATGAGACCGGCGATGCCGTTGAACACGTTGTTCCAGCCGGCCAGCTGCGTAGCACCTTCGGAGGTGACCCAGGTGGACTCGCCCAGGACAAAGAAGTGATAGGCGCTCTCGAAGTCGGACACGACGGCGATCAAGATGTTGATGGCGACGATCACAAACGGCCACGCACGGAACCAATGCGCCTTGCCGATCTTGCCCCACTGGTACTTAATGGCAATGAAGCCCCAGCAACCGGCCAGCGCCGCGTACACCTTGGCGTAGTGGAACCAGCTGTTCTGGTACACGTGGGTGGGGTTGGTGAGCGCCCACTCGGCACCCTGCGAAACGCCCACGGCGATGGCGACGCAGTAGATGGTCATGGCCAGCGGAGCCACGCCAAAGATGATTGCCGCGCCCAGCTTGGTGCGGCGGCCGACCTCGTTGAGCACGATCAGGCCAATAAAGACCATGGCCCAGCCGGCCCAGTGGATAAGGGTATCGCTACCCCAAACGTCGAACAGCATGCTGCTCTCCTTTCACACGCCCGCGGCCCCTCTTCTGATCGCGGGCAGTTTGGCCAAATGTCGTCAGTTCTGGGGCTTGCGCTCCGGATACTTGGCGGTATAGCCCTCGATGTGGAGTGTCGAGGCGATGATTTCCTTGACCGTCTCGTCGGGCACATCGGGGTGCGTGCGGATATACATCAACAACCCCATGATGAGGGTGTAGAACGTCTCGTAGACATGGTCGATGCGTAGCTCATGATGGGTGACAAAATCCACCACGGTGGTGTCGCAGATATACTGAGCCACGCGCTGGACCACGTTGTGCAGAAAGCCGCCGTAGAGTGCGCCGCTGCTCGAGGTGAGCGTGCTTGGCAGCTCGTGGCCGCTGGCGACCAGGCGCTTGAAGAGCGGGGCGACGGTGTCGAGTGCGCCTTCGATGTCGCCAACCGTGCGGCTGGCATTCCACTGCTCGAGCTCGGAGATAAAACCGTCGATTGCCTCGTCCATGACGGCGGTGACGGCGGCGTCCATATCGGCAAAGTAGTGGTAGAACAGCGAGCGCGTGCAGCCGGCTCGCTTGGTCACGGCCGAGACGGATAGATGCGACACGCCCAGCTCGGAACTCACGGTGCGCACGGCATCGAGGATCTCGCGACGGCGTTCGTCGCCCGTCAGGCGCTTTGCCGCGCTATCGGATGCGGGGACGGCATCGACCACAGAGGTACCTGCTGTGTTGTTGCCCATGTTTTGCCGCCTTTCATCCTCTTTTGCCTGACCGTTCGCCTAACAGTCTTGAATATTGTTGACGGTTCGTCAATACTGTTTTTGACACAATGTCAACAATAACGGGTGAACGGCATGGGGGCATGCCCGGCCTGCAAAAAAGAGGGGCGCCGCGGTCTCGCCGGGCTGCGGCAAGAGAAGGGACGACTATGATTCTCAACGGACCGGGGATTAGCTACACCGAGCCCGATATCGGTGCGGAGTTTGTGCCGCCGCTGCCGGAGCATCCGCGCGAGGCCATCGTCAAACTGTGCGAGCACTGCACCAACCGCCTGCTGCATCGCGACGAGCTGCTGGGCTACGAGTACTGGTCGTTTGCCGAGGCCGCGACCGACGAGCAGGCCGAGGTGCTCTGCAAGATGAAGATGCGCCGTCCCTACACGCTGCCCGAGATGGTCAAGCTCACCGGCATGCCTGAGGCCCAGATCGAGAAGATGCTCGACGACATGAGCTACACGGGTCTGCTCGAGTACAACTGGGAAAATCCCGAGCGCGCCAAGCAGTGGGTGCTGCCCATGCTGGTACCGGGTTCCGCCGAGTTCCTCAACATGCGCGTGAGCCAGCTCGAAGAGCATCCGGTCTATGCCAAGTTTTTTGAGCAGGCGTCCAAGGGGCCGCTGTCCAAGGCCACGCCGATGGTGCCGCCCGGAGGCGCCGGCATCGGCATGCACGTCATTCCGGTCGAGAAGGCCATTGATGCCACGAGCACCTCGGTGCCGATCGAGCATATCGAGCATTGGCTCGACAAATACGATGGCAAATATGCCGCCAGCACCTGCAGCTGCCGCGCGAGCCGTCGCGTGATGGGCGAGGGCTGCGCCGACGACCCCGCCGACTGGTGCATTGCCGTGGGCGACATGGCCGACTATGTGGTCGAGACCGACCGCGGCCATTACGTGACGCGCGAGGAGGTCTACGACATCTTGCGCCAGGCCGAGGACAACGGCTTTGTGCACCAAATCACCAATATCGACGGTGAGAACAAGATCTTCGCCATCTGCAACTGCAACGTCAACGTGTGCTACGCCCTGCGCACATCGCAGCTGTTCAACACACCCAACCTGTCGCGCTCGGCCTATGTCGCCAAGGTCGAGAAGGACAAGTGCGTGGCCTGCGGTCGCTGCGTTGAGGTGTGCCCGGCCGGTGCTGCCAAGCTCGGCCAGAAGCTCTGCAGCAAAAAGGCCGGCGGACAGGTGCCCGAGTATCCGCGCCAGGGGCTGCCCGATGCCACCAAGTGGGACCACACCAAGTGGTCGCCCAACTACCGCAACGATAACCGTATCGAGACGCACGAGTCCGGCACCGCGCCCTGCAAGACGGCCTGCCCCGCGCACGTTGCCGTTCAGGGCTACTTAAAGCTCGCGGCGCAGGGCCGCTATGACGAGGCGCTGGCACTCATCAAGCGTGAGAACCCGCTGCCCGCTATCTGCGGCCGCGTGTGCAACCGCCGCTGTGAGGATGCTTGCACCCGCGGCCGTGTGGACGCCGCCGTGGCTATCGACGAGGTCAAGAAGTTCATCGCCCAGCGCGATCTTGATGCCGCGACCCGCTATGTCCCACCCGTGGTGACCCCGACGCGTGCCGGCGGCTTCGACCAGAAGATCGCCATCATCGGTGCCGGTCCGGCAGGTCTGTCCTGTGCCTTCTATCTGGCCGAGAAGGGCTACAAGCCCGTCGTGTTCGAGAAAAACGAGCGCCCGGGCGGCATGCTCACCTACGGTATTTCCAGCTTTAAGCTGCAGAAGGATGTTATCGAGGCCGAGGTCGAGGTCATTCGTCTGATGGGTGCCGAGTTCCGCTATGGCGTGGAAGTCGGTCGCGACGTGACGCTCGACGAGCTGCGCGCGCAGGGCTTTAAGGCCTTTTACGTGGCTATTGGCTGCCAGGGCGGCCGCCTCGCCGGTATTCCGGGTGAGGATGCCGAGGACGTGACCGTGGCCGTCGACTTTTTGCGCGAGGTCAACAGTGGCAAGATCGACGCGCTGCCCGGCCGCACCATCGTGGTGGGCGGCGGCAACGTGGCTGTCGACGTCGCGCGCAACGCCTGCCGTCTGGGCTCCGAGCACGTTGAGATGTTCTGCCTGGAGAGCGAGGCCCAGATGCCCGCCAGCGAGGAGGAGCGTCGCGAGGCCGTTGAGGACGGCGCCCACATCAGCTGCGGCTGGGGTCCCAAGGAGGTTCACCTGGACGAGACCGGTCGTGTGTGCGGTATCACCTTCAAGCGCTGCACGCGTGTCTTTGACGACGAGGGCCGTTTTGCGCCCGAGTACGACGAGAACGATCTGCGCCGTGTCGATGCCGACCGTGTCGTCATGTCGATTGGCCAGTCCATTGTGTGGGGCGACTTGCTAGCTGGCTCCAAGGTGGAGCTCGGCCGCGGCCAGGGTGCCCTTGCCGATCCCCAGACCTACCAGACCGCCGAGCCAGACATCTTTGTGGGCGGCGACGTCTACACCGGCCCCAGCTTTGCCATCGACGCTATCGCCGCCGGCCACGAGGCCGCGGTGTCCATCCATCGCTTTGTGCAGCCGGGCTCCACGCTCACCATCGGCCGCAATCAGCGCCGCTACATCGCGCTCGACCGCGACGATGTCGTGGTCGAGAGCTACGACAACGCGAGCCGCGAGGTTGCGCATGTGGACCGCGAACGCGAGAAGGCTGCGCCGTTTAGCGAGTATGTTGAGACCTTTACCGAGGAGCAGGTGCGCGCCGAGACCGCCCGCTGCCTGGGTTGCGGTGCCTCGATCGTCGACCCCAACAAGTGCATCGGCTGCGGTCTGTGCACTACCAAGTGTGCGTTCGATGCCATCCACCTGGATCGCGACCGTCCCGAGTGCTCCACGATGGTCAAATACGAGCAAAAGCTCCCAAGCCTGGGCAAGTATGCTTTGAAACGCGCCATCAAGATTAAGTTCGGTCGCAAGTAAGTAGTCATAACGGGAACGGCGGAGGAAAAAGTGCATGAATTGGGAATCGTCTATCACATCATTCGCGATGTCGAGAACGTGGCGCGCGCCAATGGCGTGAGTCGCGTTTCGAGCGTGACGTTGCTGTTGGGCGAGGTCTCGGGCGTCGTTCCCGACTTGCTGCTCGACGCTTGGCGCTGGGCAGCAGATAAAAAGCCTATCGCGCAGGGTGCGGAGCTTATCGTGGAGCCCGTCGAGGCCGTGACGCATTGCAAGGCGTGCGGCCGCGACTACGCGACGGTCGAGCACGGCAAGACCTGTCCCCATTGCGGTAGCGGCGAGAC
>UQXT01000126.1 GCA_900545075.1 uncultured Collinsella sp.
ACCTTGCTGGCGCACGCGTCGTAGTTTTGGTCGAGCATGCTGTACGGCACAAAGGTGTCCTGGTCGCCGTGGATAAACAGCATGGGAACCGCCGTGTGTTTGAGTTGCTCCACACTGCTCGCCTTATGAAAGTCGTAGCCCGCGCGCACGTTGCACACCAAGTTTGCTACATCGAGCAAGGGAAAGCTGGGCAGGCCGAACACGTCCTTGAGCTGCAGAGAAAACTCGTCCCAAACACTCGTATAACCACAGTCCTCGATAATGCATTTCACGTTTGCAGGCAGAGATTCCCCCGCGACGTTCATAGCGGTTGCTGCACCCATCGATTCGCCAAAGACAAGAATGCGCGCCTGGGGGTCAGCCTGAACGATTTGCTCGATCCATGCGACGATATCGAGGCGCTCGGGCCAGCCCATGCCGATATAGTCGCCGCCGGAGCGCTCGTGGGCGCGAGCTGCGGGTGCGAGTACGTTCATGCCGCGGTCATGGAAGCGCTTGGCGTATCGGGCCATGCCGATGGGCTCGTTGGTATATCCATGCAGGCAGACGGCGTAATCGTGGGTGTTCTCCGAGGCAGTAAAATACCAGGCGGCGAGCTCGGTTCCGTCATCTGCGGTGAGGCCGCTGCTCTCGCGGTTCTCTTTAAACCATGCCCGCGCCTCGGCATCCTCGGCATCCGGCTGCTCACTTTCTTTGTCGTTCTTGCTATCCTGCATCATCTTCATGGTGTATGGCGCGCGGGGATTCAGCGCGAAGTCAAACAGAAAGTTGCCGGCAAATCCGAGCAGCGCAACGACAACCACCAGTGCAACGATGCCGGCTATCTTGAGCTTTCGATGGGAACGTGCGTTTTGAGCCATGCGGTATTCTCCTATAAGATGTTAATACATCAACATTTAATGCAAGCGCATTATGGACGTTCGCCGTTGATGCGTCAACAGGCAAAGAATGGGTAAACAAAGGGTCACGTATGGTGCAAATTTCGCACGTACCCAGACGCTTTGATATAGTGTTGAGAACTCTTTACGTTGGAGGATGTAACCGGCATGTCCGATTCGAGCGACAGTTCTAAGCCGCGACCCAAGACCGCGGTCGTTCCACACTACACAGTGGGCGAGGAGATCATGAACTCCGTCACCCATGGTGTCGGCTGCCTGCTGGGTATCGCGGGCCTGGTGCTCCTGATCGTATTCGCCGCCCTGCGCGGCGGAGGCCCGGCCCATATGGCCGCGGCGATTGTCTATGGCGTCAGCATTATCCTCGAATACCTAGCCTCCACGCTCTACCACGCGATTCAGCCCGCGCGCGCCAAGCGCGTGTTTCGCATCATCGACCACAGCTGCATCTACCTGCTCATAGCCGGCAGCTATACGCCGTTTTGCCTCATCACGCTCGCAAACGACGGCGGCGCTGTGCTGTTCTTTGCCGTATGGGCCATCGCCATCATCGGCATCGCCCTCGAGTGCTTCCTACGCGAGCGCCAGCCGCATTGGGTAAGCGGCCTGGTCTACCTGCTGATGGGCTGGCTCGTTGTCTTTAAGCTGCCCGAACTTGTTGCGCTGCTCAACCCCGTGGCACTTGCCCTGCTCGCCGTCGGCGGCGTGTGCTACACCGCGGGCGTGCCGTTCTATATCGCCAAAAACGTGCGCTATCTGCACAGCGTGTTTCACCTGTGGGTGCTCGCCGGCAGCATCTTCCAGTTCATGGCGGTGATCCTCTTCGTAATCTAGCGACCGCGCCCACGGCCCCGCCCGCACGGGCGACCGGCGCAATTGCCGTATCCGCCATCAACGTTTTAACCTGACGTCCCGAATCTTGGAGGTTCGAGAAACTCCCGATGGACATAACCATCTCCCTTATCACTACCCTCGTTTTGACCCTCATCAACGGCTACTTCTCCATGTCCGAGATGGCGCTCACCACGGCAAAGCGCGCTGTGCTGGAGCACGAGGCCGAGGAAGGCGACAAGCGCGCCGAGCGCGCCATTAAGCTGGCCGCCGATTCCGACCAGCTGCTCGCCACCATCCAGGTCGCCATCACGCTCGTGGGCTTTGCCTCGTCTGCCGTCGCCTCGACGAGCCTGTCCGACCCGCTTGCCACGTGGCTCACGAGCTTTGGCATCGCACCGCTCTCTGCCATCGCGCGCGGCCTGGCGCCGGTCATCATCACCGTTGCGGTCGCCTTTGTGTCCATCGTGATTGGCGAGCTCGTGCCCAAGCGCATCGGCCTCGCTAACGCCGAGGGCGTGTCCAAGCAGGTCGTGGGACCGTTGTCGTTTTTCCAAAAGATCGCCCGTCCGCTCGTGTGGCTGACCGGCGCTTGTTCCGATGGCCTGGCCCGCATCCTGCGCATCAAGAGTGCCGACGACCGCCAAAACGTCTCGGAGGAAGAGATCAAGTACATGGTCTCGGAGCAGGACGACCTGCTCGATGAGGAAAAGCGCATGATCCACGAGATCTTCGACCTGGGCGACACCGTTGCCCGCGAGGTCATGGTGCCGCGCGTGGACACCACCATGTGCGAGGACGACGAGACGGTCGCCGACGTGCTGTCCACCATGCGCCAGACCGGCTTCAGCCGCATCCCCGTCTATCACGAGGATCCCGACAACGTCGCCGGCATTGCGCACATTAAGGACCTGATCCAGCCTTCGCTCGACGGCAAGGGCGACCAGCCCATCGCCGACTTTTTGCGCGACGCCACCTTTGTGCCCGATACCAAGGACATCCTGCCGCTGCTGTCCGAGATGCAGACCTCGCACGACCAGATCGTAGTGGTCGTGGACGAGTACGGCGGCACGGCCGGCATCATCACCATCGAGGATATCGTCGAGGAGATCGTGGGCGAGATCGAGGACGAGTTCGACCCCGACAACAAGTACCTCACGCGCCTTTCGCGCCGCGAGTGGCTCGTCGATGGGCGTTTTTCGTGCGATGACGCGATTGAGCTTGGTTGGCCGCTCGAGGAAAGCGATGATTATGAGACCATCGCCGGCTGGATTTTGGAGCTTTGCGACTCGGTGCCCGACATCGGAGAGGTGTTTGAGGTTGCGGGGTACAAGTTTAAGGTGCAGTCGATGCGTGGCCAGCGCATCTCGCTCATTCGCGTGATCGCTCCGGCCGAAACCGATAAGAAGGATTCCGAGTCCTCGGCAGATGAGCCGGCGGCGTCGGGTGCGGGCTCTGCGGACCCGCACGACGGCGACGAGTAGGGCAAGGAAGAGTAGGGGAGAGTTATGGCAGGCCTGTTCAACATCCTTAAGGTCACCGTCAGCGAGGACAAGATCTGCGCGCATGTGCTGGTGAACCCCGGCATGCCGCTTATGACCTCGGAGGACATCGAGGCCACGGCGCGCGTGTACTACCTGGTACCCTCGATTGCCAAGCACCTGTGCCTGGGCGATTCCGGCCGCGAGTTCCAGGACTGCATGGGCCAGACCGAGCTTTGCCATCTGCTGGAGCACGTGACGGTCGAGCTCATGAACGAGACCGGTCTCGCTGGCAGCATCTCGTGCGGCCGTACTCGCGTGAGCGAGCACGACGAACGTGTCTTTGAGGTCGAGCTTTCGTGTCCCGATGACGCGCTAGCCATCGGTGCGCTGTCTTCGGCGACCTTTATGATGGATTGGGCCTATCTGCATGCCGACCAGCCCGCTCCCGATGTGGACGGTACGGTCGCGGGCCTGCGCAACCTGGTGCTGGGCATGCGCGCCGAGGCCGAGGGCAAGGATCCTCACGAGGCCGTCGCCGCTGCGAACGGCGAAGATGCTGCCGAGGGCGAGGGCGCTGACGAGGGCGATGTGCCGGCCGACGCCGAGCCCGTTGCCGATGCGACCGCCGAGCCCGTTCCCACCGAGCCCCAGGGTGTCCCCAACTTTGACGACGAGCCCCAGGTGGCGATTGATACCGAGGGCGCGGTTGCCGAGAACCATGAGGCTTCCGCTGCCGTCTTTGGCGGTGCGGCGACGGTTCCGGCAGGACCTGCGCATGAGGGCAGCCTGCCGCTCGTGGACGGCGCCGGCGAGGACCCGGCCGCCACGGAGGCAATGCCGGACGTGCCGCAGGAGTAGGCTCACCCGCTTATCACCATCATGTACCTGCGACTTTACCGTACGCAGATGAGCGAGACGGCAAGTGCTGTGCTGCGGGTATAATGGACAGCATTCAAACGGTGGGCGCTGAGGTGCCCGCAGGAGAGGAATGAACATGGGTAAGACTTTCAACTTTATCTCGGGTGCGCTCTTCGGTGCTGCCGCCGGCGCCATCATCGGCGTCGCCCTGGCTCCGCGCTCGGGCGCCGAGACCCGCGCCATGGCTGCCGATATCGCCAACGACGCCTGGGACAATATGCGCGACACCTACGAGCACAGCGCCGAGGAGGCCCGTGCTGCGGTGAATGACTTTGGCCCGATGGTCGACGCCAAGACCGATGACCTGCGTGCCAAGGTTGACCTTGCCCGCGAGCGCATGGACCAGCTGCGCGAGCAGCTCAACGACGCCATTTCGGGCGGCAACGTGACGCCTGCCGCCGACGTCGTGGTCGAGAACGCCGTCGAGGCTGATACCGAGGCTGCGGAGCCCTCGACCGAGGCATAATGCGCGCTGGGGATTTTGTCGGCGCCAAGATCTATCGCAAGCCTACCGAGGATAAGCGCACCAAAAAAGACGGCACGCCGCGCAGCCCTAAAAAGCTCGGCAAGATTCACTTTCCGGTCTTTACCCCGGGCGGTACGCGCGTGGTGGGCTTTATGGTTCGTCAGTCCGATATCGCGGGTATGATCGAGCGCCCTGATCGATTTGTGGCGCTCGATGCCATTGGCGTCTACGAGGGCGCCATCGCGGTTGATGACGTCAAGGGCACCTACGATGCCGCTGCGGCCAAGCGCCTCGACATCAACCTGGACGATTGCAT
>UQXT01000127.1 GCA_900545075.1 uncultured Collinsella sp.
AGGTCGTCGTCGGCATCAACGTTCTTCGCAATGCGCTGATCACCCCGGTCACCACCCTCGGTCTTAAGATCGGCTACCTCATGGGCGGCGCCGTCGTCATCGAGGTTATCTTCAACCTCCCCGGCATGGGCACCGCGATTCTGCAGGGCGTTCAGGGCAACGAGGCGAACCTGGTTCAGGGCGTCGTTATCGTCGTTGCTCTTGCCTTCATCATCATCAACATCGTGGTTGACATGCTCTACCTGCTCATCAACCCGCGCATCAGGACGGTGTAGATTATGGTAAAGATTCGAGAGAAGCAAACCGAGCAGCTCGAGAAGGCTGCCTCCAAGGGGCTCAAGCTCGGTGGCTGGAAGAAGATGACGCTGTCTTCTAAGATTGCCGCTGTCGTGCTGGTGCTGGTCGCCCTGACTGCGATTCTGGCGCCCCTTCTTGCCCCCTATAGCCCGGTCGAGATCTTTACGGCTCGCCAGGCTCCCGGCAACGGATTTATCTTCGGTACCGACGATAAGGGTCGCGACATTCTGTCGCGTATGCTCTACGGTGGTCGTTACTCGCTGATTATCGGCTTTGGCGCCACTGCCATGGCTCTGGTCTGCGGCTCGGTCGTGGGCGCCCTTGCAGCGGTTTCGCGCAAGGCCGTCTCCGAGACGATCATGCGTATCCTGGACATCATCATGTCCATCCCGGGCATCGCCCTCGCGGCCGTCTTCGTCTCCATCCTGGGCAACTCCGTGCCGTCGATCATCTTCGCCATCGGCTTTATGTACACTCCGCAGATTGCCCGTATCGTGCGCGCCAACATCGTGTCCGAGTACGGCGAGGACTATGTCCGCGCGGTCATCGTTTCCGGCGCCAAGGCTCCGTGGATTTTGATCAAGCATGTTCTGCGTAACTGCATCGCCCCGATCATGGTCTTTACCGTTACCCTGGTCGCCGACGCCATCATCTTCGAGGCCTCGCTGACCTTCATCGGCGCTGGTATCCAGGAGCCCACCGCTACCTGGGGCAACATCCTCGCCGACGCTCGCGGCGGCGTGCTCGCTGGCCGTTGGTGGCAGGCGCTGTTCCCGGGCCTGGCCATCATGATCACCTGCCTGGCGCTCAACATCCTCTCCGAGGGCATTACTGACGCCATGGCCGCTGCTCCTTCCGCCGCCCTGGATCCGACCGATTCCTCCAAGCGTCGCGAGGCCGACCTGCTGGTCTCCGACCCCGTTCGCGCCTACAAGGAGCAGGCCCAGTCCCTCTCCGCTCGCCTTGGCGCTCTGCGCGATGTCGAGCTCAAGCGTGACGATCGCCATGTGCCCGACGAGTCCGTTGAGCCGATTCTTTCGGTCCGTGACTTCTGCATCCAGTTTGAGCATCACGGTGATATCAACGTCGTCGACCATGTCAACTTTGACGTCCGTCCTGGTCAGACCATGGGCTTGGTGGGCGAGTCCGGTTGCGGTAAGTCCATCACCACGCTGGCCATCATGGGCCTGACCGATGAGGACGAGCACCTTTCCGGCGAGGTCCTCTGGGAGGGCCGTGACCTGCTCAAGATGAGCAAGAAGGAGTGGTTCGGCCTGCGCGGTACCGATATCGCCATGGTCTATCAGGACGCCCTATCCTCGCTCAACCCCTCTATGCTCATCTCTGCCCAGATGAAGCAGCTCACCAAGCGCGGCGGAACCCGCAGCGCCGAGGAGCTCCTGGAGCTCGTCGGCCTCGATCCCAAGCGCACGCTCGAGAGCTATCCGCACGAGCTTTCCGGCGGCCAGCGTCAGCGCGTTCTGATCGCTATGGCCCTTACCCGCGACCCCAAGCTGGTCATCTGCGACGAGCCCACGACCGCTCTGGACGTTACCGTCCAGAAGCAGGTCATCAAGCTGCTCAACGATCTTCAGGCCAAGCTCGGCTTTGCCATGATCTTCGTTTCGCACGACCTAGCGCTGGTCGCCGAGGTCGCCCACAACATCACGGTTATGTACGCTGGCCAGGTAATCGAGCAGGCGCCCACCAAGGAGCTGCTCACTAACCCGATCCACGAGTACACCCGCGGTCTTCTGGGTTCCGTTCTGTCCATCGAGAGCGGTTCGGGCCGCCTGCACCAGGTGCCCGGAGCCGTTCCGAGCCCGCGCGATTTCCCCAAGGGCGATCGCTTCGCGCCCCGCTCGAGCCATCCGCGTATTGGCCTGGACACCCGTCCGGTCTTCAAGCGCGTGCCTGGCACCGAGCACTTCTATTCCGAGCTCCCCGATGAGGTGCTCAAGGCAAATGGTTTGACCCCTCACGCGGAGGTGATGTAGATGAGCGAGACCGCAGTCAACGGCGTCGAGCCGATCATCTTCCTTGATGACGTCCACGTCACCTTTAGGACCCGTACCGGCTCGATTCTGCACCCCAACCTGGTTCACGCTGTCCAGGGTGTAACGATTAAGCTCATGCCCGGCCAGACAATCGGCATCGTCGGCGAGTCCGGTTGCGGCAAGTCCACGACCGCCAACGTCATGTGCGGTTTGCAGGCTCCCACGAGCGGCAAGGTCTACTTTAAGGGCAAGGACGTTACCAAGCGTACCGCCGAGGACCGTCGTCACATGGGCCGCGTCATCTCGGTCGTGTTCCAGAACCCGGCCACGGCGCTCAACCCGCGCATGGTCGTTCGCGAGCAGCTGCTCGATCCCATGCGCGTTCACAACCTGGGCACCGAGGCCGAGCAGGAGAAGCGCGTCAAGGAGCTCCTGGAGTTGACGGGCCTGCCCAGCTCTGCCGCCGAGGTTCTTCCCGGCCAGCTTTCGGGCGGCCAGCGCCAGCGCGTCGCAATTGCCCGTGCCCTGTCGCTGAACCCCGATGCCATCATCGCCGACGAGCCCACCTCGGCTCTGGACGTTTCGGTCCGCGCGCAGATTCTGAACCTGCTGACCGACCTTAAGAAGGAGCTCGGCCTGGCCATGGTGTTCATCAGCCATGACATCCAGACGGTCCGCTATATCTCTGACGACATCATCGTTATGAATGGTGGCAAGATCGTCGAGCAGGGCGAGGCCAAGCAGGTCTTCCAGCACCCCCAGGACCCCTACACCAAGATGCTGCTCGGCGCTGCGCCGTCGCTGCTGCATCCCAAGCTCGGCGAGTAGCCTCGCTTTCCTTCCCGTGCGCCCGGTTCCCTTGCCGGGCGCACCTCCGTTGCGATTTCGAAAGGTTGGGTTCACGAGCCATGCCAAGCGCTCAGGAGCTACAACAGCAATTTGGTGGGTATCGGGGCGCCATGCCCCGTCCATCAGATTTCGATCTCTTTTGGAAGGATCGCATGGCCGAGGCCGACGCCGTCGGGCTTGACTATGTGATCGAGACGGCATCGGTCGCCGATGCCGTGACCTGCCAGCTTTTCGACCTCTGGTATACCGGCATGTGTGGCGCTCGCCTGCATGCCAAGTACCTTAAACCCGTCTCGGACGAGCCCGTGCCATTGGTACTTCAGTTCCACGGCTATCCGGGTGCAAGCCGCAGCTGGTTTGAGCAGGCGTCGTTTGCGGGCATGGGCATGGCGCTCATTGCTCTCGATTGTCCTGGCCAAGGAGGCCCCTCCGAGGACATTGGTGGATTTGAGGGCACAACGGTTGCCGGGCATATCGTCGCCGGTATCGACGGCGACCCGGCCAACCTCTACTATGTCCGCTTGCACCAAGATATTCGCATCCTGTGCCGCATCGTTCGCGAGCTCGAGGGCATCGATCTTGCCCGTGTGTTTGTGAACGGCGCGTCGCAGGGCGGCGGTTTGGGCATTGCGACCTGTGCACTTAACAGCGAGCTTATCAATCGCGCCGCCATCCTCTATCCCTTCCTGTCGGATTTCCGCCTGGTCTGGGATTTGGATGCCGACGACATTGCCTACGAGGGCCTGCGCTATTGGTCTCGCTGGTTTGACGAGGACTCGACTCGTATCGACGAAGCCTATGCCAAGCTGGCGTACTTCGATTCCAAGAACTTTGCTCCCATGGTCAAATGCCCCGTGCTGTTTGGCACGGGCACAGCCGATATCGTCTGTCCTCCGGCGACGCAGTTTGCAGTCTACAACAACCTGACCTGTGAAAAGCGTCATGAGTTCTTTGAAGGCTTCGGTCACGAGGAGATTCAGGATTTTGACGATCTGATCATTCCGTTTTTCTGCAAGGGAGGGGAGGCTCATGTCTAAGTGCGAGAGCAATGTTGACGAGCTGATTGTCCCCGGACTCGTGGGAATTCCTGGAACGGTTTCGTCAAGGCTCGCAGAATATCGGGACTGGCGCGGTGATGTCCAAGCAGATGTTTCTGATTTAGAGACATGCGCTTCGAATCTTAAGATTCAAGGCCTGGCCATTACGGCGATTGACTTTGTTAACCCCTGCGCCCGTTACTCGGAGGTGTCCTTTGAGCGCGGTGACGATGCGATTCACGCTCGTTTGATCGAGCCTGTCGGTCGTGCCCGAGTATCTGAGCGCGTGCCGTTGTGCCTGATGTTCCACGACATCGATCGGCCTGTGCGCGGCTGGCATCACATGACGAGATTTGCCGCCATGGGGTATGCCGTCCTCGCGCTGGATGACGATGTTGCTGGTGCGGACGACCTGCAGCGGGAGATTTCTTCGCCCGCTTTTGTCGAGCGCGTCCGTTGGGGTTGCGCGCTGGCGAAGGTGGCGCGCAATCTTGATGGCATGGACCCCGACCGCATCTTTGCATGGGGCGAGGGTCTTGGCGGCGGAGTCGCGCTGGCGGTTTCTGCTCTGGACGAGCGGGGCCTCGCCTGCACGGCGGTTGCCAATCCGCTTCCTGGCGGCCTCGAGGCGCTGTCGTCTCGGGTGCG
>UQXT01000128.1 GCA_900545075.1 uncultured Collinsella sp.
TCGACCAATGAAACGCCCCCGTTCTGCTCCTTCGGAGCTACGAACGGGGGCGTTTCTGGTCTGCGGAGTGTTTTCAGGGGTTAACCTGCGCTGCCTTCTACCGTCACGTGGCATTCAGGGCATCTGGAGTGGACGGCGGCTTGGCTACGAGCTGGAGCTGAAAATCTGAATGGATGGGTGCCGTTGCTGGGAGCGCAGGCGTTGCTGATGATGATCACTTTGGAGATTGAAAGGCCGGTGGGCTTCGGCGGTTGTTGTGCCGGAAACTACATCCCAGTTTGGAGGCGGATTGTGGGATGTGGCTTCCGCTTGGGGCCTGTTTGGGAAACTTTGGGACGGAATTTTGCTTTATTGTGGGTCGCACTTTCCGCAACGTGCCTCAACCGGAAAGCGTGTCCCAGTATTTGCGCTCGAAATGGGATGGGGTTTCCGCCGTCCACCTGCTAGTAAAAAGGCCTCCGGAGCCGTTGCTCTGGAGGCCTTTCGTTTACTTGCAAATGCGCGCGTTAGTTGTTCTTGGTCAGGCGCTCGACGTCGTGGGCGATCATGTATTCCTCGTCGGTGGGGATGACCATGACCGTGACGGCGGAACCGGCGGCGCTGATGACCTGCGGGCCGTTGCCCACGGCCTCGCGGTTCTTGTTGTTGTCGATGCGCACGCCCAGCCACTCAAAGCAGTCGCAGAAGGCCTTGCGGATCGACCAGTCGTTCTCGCCGATGCCGGCGGTAAAGGTGATGGTATCCACGCCCGCCATGGAAGCGATCATGGAGCCGGCCTGCTGCATAGCCTTATAGGCGAACATATCGAAGGCGAGCAGGCAGCGCTCGTCGCCCTCGGAGGCGCGCGTGCGGATGTCGCGGGCGTCGTTGGAGATGCCCGAGATGGCAAGCAGACCAGACTGCTTGTTCATCATGTCATCGACTTCCTGGTAGCTGTAGCCGCCCTCGCGCTGCAGGTAGCACACGGTGGCCGGGTCGATGGAACCGCAACGGGTACCCATCATCAGGCCGTCAAGCGGCGTGAGGCCCATCGTGGTGTCGCGGCACACGCCGTCCTCGATAGCAGCGAGCGAAGCACCGTTGCCCAGATGGCACGAAAGCAGGCGGTGGCAGCGCGAACCCAGGATCTCCTTGGCCATCATCCACTCATAGCGGTGGCTCGTGCCGTGGGCGCCGTACTTGCGCACGTGGTACTTGTCGCAAACGTCCTTGGGCAGCGCGTAGGTGTAGGCAACCTCGGGCATGGTCATGTGGAACGAGGTATCGAAGACCGCCACGTTGGGCAGCTCCGGATACTTCTCACGGCAATACTCAATCGCTGCGGCCTCGCCGTAGTTGTGCAGCGGAGCAAGCGGTGCCACCTCAAGAATCTTGGCCATAACCTCGTCGTCGACAACCGCGGAATCATCGAAGTGCCAGCCACCCTGAACGATACGGTGGCCGATGCCATCGATCGTAAAGTCGGTCTTCTCGAGCTCCTCGAGCACACGCGCGATAGCCGAACGATGATCCGGGAAGGGGACCTCCTCGGTCTGCTTGGCGCCACCGTTCTCGGAGTGGCCAAAGATGCCCATGTCCGAACCGATACGTTCGCAGTTGCCCTTGGCGAAAACCTCGCGGGTATCGGTATCCAAAAGCTGATATTTAAGGCTTGAGCTGCCGGCGTTGACAACAAGTACGTTCATGAGACTCCTTTGCAGTGCAATACGGTCGACGCAGACCTCTTAAGGCGACCGCATTTTAATAAGAAGTTATCACATCTTGATAAATAGCTATCAGGCATATCGCCCAACGAGCGCAAAAGAGGGGCCGAACGGCGCTCGGTCGTCCAGCCCCTCCCCTCTTGCAATTACTTGCCGTTGACGATGCGCTCGACGTCGGAAGCGATCATGAACTCCTCGTCCGTAGGGATGACGAAAATCTTGACCTTGGAATCCTTGGCGGACAGGCACCAAGCGCCGTCGCCACGCAGGGCATTACGGGCGTGATCCATCTTGACGCCCATAAAGGCCAGACGATCGGCCACGCCAGCGCGAACGGCCGGAGCGTGCTCGCCGATGCCGGCGGTAAAGACCAGGGTGTCCATGCCGCACATGGAGGTGGCCATCTCGGCGGCCTTGGCGGCAATCTTGTAGACGAACATGTCGAAGGCGAGCTGAGCCTCGGGGTCGCCAGCGGCGGCGAGCTCCTCGACGTTGCGGCAGTCATTGGTCTTGCCGCCGGTCACAGCCAAAAGGCCAGACTTCTTGTTCATCATCTCGTCGACCTCGTCGAAGGTGTAGCCACCCTCGCGCTGCAGGTAGCACACGGTAGCCGGGTCGATGGAGCCGCAGCGGGTGCCCATCATGACGCCGTCGAGCGGCGTCAAGCCCATGGTGGTGTCCATGCACTTGCCGTCCTCGATGGCGCACAGGGAAGCGCCGGAGCCGATATGGCACACGACGACCTTGCGGGCCTCGCCGTTGGTCATCTCGGCGACCTTCTTGGAGATGTAACGGTAGCTGGTGCCGTGGGCGCCGTACTTACGGATGTGCAGCTTGTCGCAAACATCCTTGGGAAGGGCGTAGGCCTTGGCGACCTCGGGCATGTTGAAGTGGAAAGCGGTGTCGTAGACCGTGACGTTGGGCAGATCGGGATACTGCTCCAGGCAGTACTCGATAACGTTGGCCTCGGGGTTGTTGTGCAGCGGCGCCAGCGGGGCGACCTCGCGGATCTTGGCGAGAACGTCCTCGTCGACGAGGGAGGAGTCGCCAAAGTACCAACCGCCCTGAACGATGCGATGGCCGATGCCCTCGATCTTGACGCCGTTGGCCTCGAGGTCCTTCAGGACGACCTCGATGGCGACCTTGTGGTCGGGGAACTCGATGTTCTCGGTCACCTTCTTGGAGCCATTGGCAGCATGGGTGAAGGTACCACCGGTAAAGCAGACGCGCTCGCAGGAGCCCTTTGCGGACACCTTATGGGACTTGGTGTCGATGACCTGATACTTAAGGGTCGAAGATCCCGCGTTGACGACCAGAACGTTCATGTGTCTCCCTACTAACAGGCGGTGTGGCGCCGCCAGGTTACATACGCTTCAATAATAAACCCAAACGCCCTCGCGCTCGGGTTTATTGCGTTGATATATAAGTTATCGGTGCCTAAATACTCATGGCCTTTGACTTGTAAGACGAAATAGCGCGGGGATATACACCAGGGAAGAAATCCCGAGCGCAACAAGCAATACGACTCGAATGCCCGCGATGCTGCTCAACGCAGCATTGAACAGATAGAAAAGGATGGCACCCACCGCCACCATCTGGCTTTGGACCGAAATCAGTGAACAGCGCATCGAAGAATCGACAGCATTTTGAAAAATTGAGTATTTAATTGGAGCAAATAACGAGTACGCGACCGTCTGCAGTACATAGAACACGGGCAGCAAATAGACCGGAGTAAAGGGAATCAAAAACAGAGCAGCCAGGGAAAGGCGCACGATGCCGCAAATACGCGCAAAACGGCCCTTGTCGACATGAGCAATCACACTGGGCACAATAAGCCCCATGGAGGCCGAGGCAAGAAGCTGGACCGCAATGATCACACCCGAAGCGACGGCATTCATTCCGCGACCCGCAAGCAACAGTGAGAAAAAGTCTTCCAGGGCGACAAAAGCAAATGCCTGAGAGCAGTCCATGATGAACGCTGAACGAAGAATGCCGTTACGCGCAATAGCGGCACCGATCATCTTCGGGCTAATTCCACGCTTAGGTGTCGCTGTAGTGTCCCCTCTTCGCATCTCAGGAATGCAGACAACGACAACCAACGTCAACACCATTGCGATGATATCTGCCAAAAGACCAATGAGATACGCGCCAGCGGACGAAATGAAACCGCCCACACAAGCGGAGAGGGCATAAGAGGCATAGAAAACAAATCGCTCAACGACATTAAGCCTTACGAGCTGGTCCAGAGAGACGCTGTCAATGTAAATCGCTTCCATGGACCCGCTCATACATGCAGCGGCAAAACCTTTGAGAGCAAACGCGCCGATTAAAAGCAGAGGAGAACGGACGAGAAGCAGGGCGGCGTAGTATCCAAGCATCCCCACGACGCCAACGAGACCACTTGTCTTTCGTCCAAACCTATCGGCAATATAGCCAGTGGGAACTTCAAGGATGAACTTGCTCACTTGATATGCAATCATCATGCTAGAAATCGCCACCATCGAGAATCCGACGAATTCAAGGTAAACCGTCAGAAAATACAAAATGGTGCTGAAGTTCGACAGAAAAACAAACGTCATATAAAGCAAAACCGTACGGTTTTTCATGCTCCGCCCTCCAAGAGTCAACAATCTAAATCGGAATCTTGGAAAAGCATGAGGGCAAAGCCGTCAGTCATGTGTTACAAGGCGTCAACATTCACTTGACGACACGAGGCCAAATGGCCTCACGAAGCAAGATGACGCAATAGGTGAAGAAATACCGTCTGGTGTCGATCGGTCCAGGCATTTTGTCGATAGCAAAAGTAGATGGGCAAGGCTACGTCATGCGAACCTTCAATAGAGTACTCGCTCACTTCCGACCCATCTGATGCGAGAGAAGAGCCAGAAAAACCCAATATCAATCCCCCGGCTTGAAGAAACTCAGCCTGCGCTCTGTTTCCGTATTCGACGTCGCGGAAGCGGAAATTAACCAGCTGAGCTTCGGGGCATTGATTGATCGCATTGAGACAGGGCGACAAATTAATGGGAACAGC
>UQXT01000129.1 GCA_900545075.1 uncultured Collinsella sp.
GGTAGAAGCTGCACAGTTTTTACGGGTTCGATGACCGCAATGTCGACCATGCCATCGTTCATACGGCAGTCGGGGAACAGGTTGATGTCGTTTTGGATGACCGAGGTGTTGCCGGCCATGCAGCAGATGCCGTCGAGCTCCTCGACAATGCCGTCATGCTCAATCGTAAAGTGCGCCACCGTGGGATTGGGCGTGGCGAGCGCGGAGAGGAAGTAAGCGATCTCGCCGATGTCGTTTTTGGTGGGGGCGGCCTTCATCATGATCTCGGCGTCGAAGCCCGAGCCGGCGATGATGATGAAGCCGTGGCGCTTCTCGTTGCCGTTCTCGTCGAGCCAAAAGAGCTCGCCCATGTCGACTTTGACCGTGCGACCGGCACGGCAGGCCTTGGCGAGCGCCGCTGCCTCGGGGGCATTACCGATGTTGTTAAAGAATAGACAGGCTGTGCCGGAGGGGAAGACGAGCGTGGGGACACCGCATCCGCGCATCTGGTCGAGCACGTTGGAGACAGTGCCGTCGCCGCCCGAAACGACCACGCGGTCAAACTCGCGCACGTCTGCCACGGCGTCCTCGGGCTCCATGCCATCGCCGATAAAACGCATCACGACCTCGTCGCCGCCCTGCGCGAGGGCGTGCGTGAATGCGTAGATTTCATCTGAGCTGGGGCCCGATGCCGGGTTGTGGATGATAAGGCAGCGCATACTTACGTTCCCGTTCTGTGACTAACCGAGTATAGTTGTAAGGCAATGCCGATATCCTACCCGTGTTTTTCGGGCCTAACCTTATTCGATGGGTTGATATGTACATTTCCACACATCAGGCTCTACTCGACTTTTGCCAGCGCGCCCGTGAGTTCGACGCGATTGCCGTCGATACCGAGTTTTTGCGCGAGCGCACATTCCACCCGCGTCTGTGTTTGGTTCAGATTGCCACCCCTGCCGAGAGCGTCGCGGTCGATCCCCTGGTAATCGACGACCTATTGCCGCTGGCCGAGCTTATGGCCGACGAGAGCGTGACCAAGGTCTTCCACGCGTGCTCGCAGGATATGGAGGTCATGCTCCATACCGTGGGCGTGCTGCCACGACCGATTTTCGATACGCAGGTCGCCGCCGCCTTTTTGGGCGAGCGCCAGCAGATTTCGTATGGCGCGCTTGTTCAGACGTTCTGCGGCGTATCGCTGCCCAAGACCGAGTCGCTGACCGACTGGTCGCGCCGCCCGCTGACCGACAAACAGATCGAGTACGCGATCGATGACGTCAAGTACCTGATCGTCGCCTATACCGAGATGATGAGCCGCCTGCGCGAGCTGGGCCGTGTGGACTGGGTGCTCGACGAGCTGCGCCCGCTGGCTGACGAGTCACACTATCGCGCCGATCGCCACGAGGCGTTCCGCAAGGTCAAGCGCATCAATTCGTGCAGCCGTCATCAGCTGGGTATCGCGCGCGAGCTCGCCGCCTGGCGCGAGGACCGCGCCGAGCGGCGCAACATCCCACGCAAGTGGGTCATGTCCGACGACACGCTGCTAGCGCTCGTTAAGCGCAATCCCGTGCGCGTTGAGGAGTTCCGTAGCATTCGCGGTACCGATCAGTTGGGGGAGCGCGACGTGGACGGTGCGCTCATGGCCATCAAGCGCGGCGCGAGCTGCCCGCACGATCGCCTGCCGCTCATGGTGCGCGGGCACCGTCAGATTTCGCCGGAGTTGGAGAGCGTGACGGACCTGATGTATGCGCTCATTCGCCTAGTTGCCGAGCGCTCGGGCGTGGCGACCTCGGTCATTGCCTCGCGCGATGACCTGGCCGACTATATTGAGCACCCCGAGCAGAGCCCCCTGCGCGAAGGCTGGCGTTTTGAGCTTGTGGGCTCGCGTCTGGACGATCTGCTCTCGGGCAATATGGGGTTGACGGTGAAGGACGGAAAAATCGAATTGCTGTAAGGAAGCCTAGCCGTTTGAGTGGGTAAAATGCCTCCAACGTGTAACTCGATTCGGAGGAATTCGCATGCCCTATTACTATGGATACGGCTTTGGCATCGACCCGCTGTACCTGCTGGTTGTTCTTGTCTGCACGGTGCTTGGCCTTGCCGCACAGAACTATATCAACTCGACGTACAAAACCTGGTCCAAGGTTCGCTCGGACGGCGATACGGGTGCCACAGTCGCTCGCCGCATGCTCGATGCCAACGGTTGTAGCGCCGTGGGTATCAAGGGTGTCGCTGGCGAGCTCACCGACCATTACAACCCGCAGGACAACAACCTGTATCTGTCGGATGCCAACCGTTCGGGCGGTTCGGTCGCAAGCGTTGCCGTCGCCTGCCACGAGGCGGGCCATGCCGCCCAGCGTCAAAGCGGCTATGCCATGATGAAAGTGCGTACCGCCCTCGTGCCGGTCGTCAACTTTACCCAGAACACCTGGACCATCGTGTTGCTCTTGGGCCTGTTTATGAACATTGCCGGGCTCACATCCCTCGCGCTGATTTTCTTCTCGTTTAGCGTGCTGTTCCAGCTCGTTACGCTGCCGGTCGAGATTGACGCCAGCCGCCGCGCCGTGGCATATATTGAGCAGTCGGGTATGAGTTCCAAGCAGGTCAACGGTGCCAAGAAGGTCCTGACGGCAGCCGCGCTTACCTATGTGGCCGCAGCGCTCACTTCGATTATTCAGCTGCTCTACCTTATGGCTCGCTACAACAGAAACTCCAACCGATAACAAATGGGACAGGCAGGCGCCGTGGGGATTCGTGTCCTCGCGGCGCTGTACTATGTGTTGGACTTAATTTCGCACGGGGCCGGAGCCTCTGTGCTCGATAACGAAAGGAGGCTGCGTGGCAGGCTGGAATCTAACCGGCAATGCCGTTTCCGCCGAGTTCGACGGTTCGGACGAGCAAGAGCGCAAGGAGCTCAGCGTGAGCCAGGCGGTGGAGATCGCCGCTGGTGCGCTCGATGCCATTCCGCAGCTGAGCGTTCTGGGCGAGGTCACGGGTTTTCGTGGTCCTAACGCCCGAAGCGGCCACTGCTATTTCCAGATCAAGGACGATTCGGCCGCCGTTGACTGCATCATTTGGAAGGGTGCCTATCTCAAGCGCACGTTCGATCTGCGCGACGGTATGCAGGTGAGCTTTAAGGGCAGCTTCAACCTCTATAAGCCCACGGGTCGTATGAGCTTTGTCGCTCGCTCGTTTTCGCTGGCGGGGGAGGGTCTGCTGCGTCAACAAGTGGCGCAACTGGCCGAAAAGCTACGCCGTGAGGGTCTGATGGACGAAGCGCGCAAACGCCGCATCCCGGTGTTCTGCTCCCGCGTGGCGGTCGTCACCTCGCTTTCGGGTGCCGTAATCGACGACGTCAAGCGCACGCTGCGTCGTCGCAACCCGCTCGTCGAGCTCGTCTGCGTGGGCGCAAAGGTCCAGGGCGAGGGTGCGCCGGCAGAGCTTATTGAAGGCTTGCGCCGCGCCGCTGCCATTACGCCGGCGCCCGACTGTATTTTGCTCGTGCGTGGTGGCGGTTCCTTCGAGGACCTCATGACCTTTAACGACGAGGAGCTTGCCCGCGCGGTGGCGGCTTGTCCAGTGCCCGTGGTGACCGGCATTGGCCATGAGCCCGATACCTCGATTTGCGACATGGTGAGCGACCGCCGCGCCTCCACGCCCACGGCGGCGGCCGAATCGGTGGCGCCGGCCATGACGGAGTTGGCCGATGTGCTCGAGGCGCGCCATCAGCGTCTGGGTGCCGCGATGGCATCGATGATTGGGTCGGCCCAGGTCGACCTGGAGATGCTCGATCAGCGTGGCCGTCGTTCCTGGGATACCTATACGGCTCGCTTGGGCGATGCGCTCGATGCGGCCGCATGCCGCCCGTGTCTCAACGATCCGACATTTATGGTCGAGCGTCGTGAGTCAGAGCTTGCCTTGACGGCCGATCGTTTGTCCGGCGCCATAACGCGTTCGGTTGGGGCATTCCGCTCCAACTTTGAGCGTCTGCCCGAGCGCTTGATCGCAAGCACCTCAGGACTCGATGGCAAGCGCCATGCGCTCACGCTCGCAAGCTCCCGCCTGGAGCATCAGGGGCGCACGATGCTCAACAAGCCAGCATCCGACCTGGGCCGTGCGGCAGCCTCGCTCGATGCCCTGTCGCCGCTCAAGGTGCTTGCCCGTGGTTATTCCATCGCGTACAGCGATGATGGGGTGGCCACGAGCGCCAAGACCTTTAAGCCTGGCGACGCCATTCGCGTGCGCATGGCAGACGGCAACGTGGCAGCAACGGTCAATACGGTCGAGTAGGCCGCGTTTCATAGCGATAAACCTTTAGGAAAGGAAACAGATATGGCAGAGAAGACCCCGGTCGAGCAGCTTACGTACAAGCAGGCCTCGCAGGAGCTGGAGCTCATCATCCGCAGCTTGGAATCGGGCGATATGGAGCTCGAGGAGTCGCTTGAGAGCTATACCCGCGGCGTCGAGCTCCTCAAGAGCCTGCGCACCCGCCTGTCCGATGCCGAGCAGAAGGTCTCGGTGCTCCTGAAGGACGTCGACGGCAACGACGTGCTCGCCGACGGCGAAGCCGCCAACACCGACGACAACCTTTCGTTCTAACCATCCCGACCAAATATAATTACCTTGGTCTGTGAGAAAGGAACCAACCATGTGTGATTGCATCTTCTGCAAAATTGCCAACCACGAGATCCCCTCGACCGTCGTCTACGAGGATGATCAGGTCATCGCGTTCGACGACCT
>UQXT01000130.1 GCA_900545075.1 uncultured Collinsella sp.
CATTCTCGCTGCGCCGCGAAACTGCGCGCGGAGGAAATACCCCGCCGCCCCCGGGGCACCCTCCTGCGCGCAATCAGCCCGTCATTCAGAAGGAAATAATAGTTTGTGAGCCCCTGGCCGGTTGGCCAGGGGCTCGTTTTGTGTAAATTTGTCGCATGCTTCGGGTTGTGGTATAAACGTAACATGCTACGGAAAGGATGGTGGCTGGAATGGTTCCCGAAGATGCTGTTGGACCCCTGTTTAAGGTGATCAACGAGCGCATGCAGGCGTCTGCCGATGCGGACCTCAAGGAGCAAGGGCTCACCTTTGCGCAAAGCCAGGTGATCGTCTACCTCATTGAGCATGCGGGCCGAGCGCTCCAAAAAGAGATCGAAGCTAACCTCAAGGTTTCCCACCCAACGGTCTCCGGCCTCGTCAGCCGGCTCGAGAAAAACGGCTTCGTGCGCACCTGGGTAGCCGAGGATGACCGACGCAATAAGGTCGTTGAGCTTACGGACAAGGCACACGATGCCGGTGATCGCATGCGTGCCACAATGCGCGAACGCGATCGGGAGCTGCTCGCCGGCCTTGATGAACGCGAGCAGACGGAGCTCATCCGCATGCTCAGGCGGGTCTACGCCAACGTCTGCAAACAATAAAGAATAGCTTCATCAGCACCCGTCGCCCACCGGATTCGATCCGCCTGCGACGGGCTTCTTTACACCCTATTCCGTAGCTTGCTACGTAGTTTCAGCCCGATTCGTACAGAAAGGAACATACATGATACGAACGCTTGCGCGGAGCCTGCGGCAATACCGCAAGAGCTCCGTCACCGCCATCCTACTTTCCATCCTGGAGGTGATACTCGAGATCGCTATCCCACTCGTCATGAGCGACCTCATCGACCGCGGCATCCAGGCCGGCAACATGGGCGAGGTCTGGCGCCTTGGCATCGCCCTGCTCGTCCTTGCCGTTCTCGAGTTTGGAGTGGGCGCCGGCGGCGCCTGGATGGGCGCACGTGCCTCGGTGGGCTTCGCCGCCAACCTGCGCGACGATATGTATGACAACGTGCAGACCTTCTCTTTTGGCAACATCGACAAGTTCTCTACCGGCTCGATCGTCACACGCCTCACCACCGATGTCACCAACGTGCAGAACGCCTACATGATGATCATCCGCATGGGCGTGCGCGGACCCGTGATGCTCGCGTTCTGCTGGATCGTGTCGTTTACCATCAACCGGCAGATTTCGTTTGTGTTCCTGGCCGTGATCCCCATCCTTGCCATCGCGCTCGGACTTATCATGTGGCGCGTAAGCGGCATCTTCAACCGCGTTTTCGCTACCTACGACACGCTCAACAACGTGGTGCAGGAAAATGTCGCAGGCATCCGCGTGGTCAAGTCGTTCAACCGCGAGGAGCACGAGATTGGCAAGTTCGGCCGCATCAGCCAACGCATCTACGAGGACTTCGCCCGCGGCGAGCGCCTCATCGCACTCAATACGCCGCTCATGCAGGCCTGCATGTACGCATGCATGATACTCATCTCGTGGCTCGGCGCTAAAGCCATCGTGGCCTCGGGCAACAACGCCGCGCTCGGCCTCACCACAGGACAGCTCACCGCACTCTTTACCTACGCCACGCAAATCCTTATGGCGCTCATGATGCTCTCCATGGTCTTTACGCTCATCGTGATTGCCCAAAGCTCGGCCGAGCGCATCGCCGAACTCCTCAACGAACAGAGCGACATCCTGAGCCCCGAGCCCGGCCGCGCCGTCACGCAGGTTGCGGACGGTTCCGTGGAGTTTGACCACGTGAGCTTTGCCTACGCGAGCAAGGCCGAGAAAAACGTGCTCGAGGACGTAAACCTCACCATCAAGAGCGGCGAGGTCGTGGGCATCATCGGCGGCACGGGTTCGTCCAAGTCGAGCCTTGTGAACCTCATCGCCCGTCTCTATGACGTCACCGCGGGCACCGTGCGCGTGGGCGGCATCGATGTGCGCGACTACGACCTCGATGCGCTGCGCGGCCAGGTGGCCATGGTACTGCAGAAAAACGAGCTCTTTAGCGGCACCATCGCCGAGAACCTGCGCTGGGGTGACGCCGAGGCCAACGATGCAGAGCTGGTGCGCGCCTGCGAGCTCGCCTGCGCGAACGAGTTCATCGACCAGATGCCCGACGGCTACCAGACCATGATCGAGCAGGGCGGAACCAACGTTTCGGGCGGCCAGAAGCAGCGCCTCTGCATCGCGCGCGCCCTGGTGGCCAAGCCGCGCGTGCTCGTACTCGACGACTCCACGAGCGCCGTGGACACCCAAACGGACGCAAAGATCCAGCAAGGCCTTGCGGAGTACCTGCCTTCCACGACCAAGATCGTAATCGCGCAGCGTGTGAGCTCGGTCATGCACGCTGACAAGATCGTCGTGATGGACGACGGCCGCGTGAGCGCGGTGGGCACGCATGAAGAGCTTTTGCACACAAGCGATATCTATCGCGAGGTCTTTGAGTCGCAGCAGAAGGGAACGGCAGAGGATGAGTAAGCAGAATAAACGCCCCGCAAACGGAGCGGCACCGGGCGCCGACATGCCCGCGATGCAACTCGACATGGCAACCGTCAAGCGACTGCTCTCGTATATGTCCTGCTACCGAGGACAACTTGTACTCGTCGTCGCGTGCATTCTGCTCTCTGCCATCGCGAGCGCTGCGTCGTCGATGTTTTTGCAGGCACTCATCGACGACTACATCGTCCCGCTTTTGGCGACCGACGCTCCCGTATGGGCGGGCCTTGCGCACGCGCTCATCACCATCGGCGCTGTCTATGTGGTGGGCGTCGTGGCCACACTCGTCTACAACCGCGCGATGGTCACCGTGGCGCAAGGCACGCTCAAACACATCCGCGACGATATGTTCTCGCACATGCAGACGCTCCCCTTGTGCTACTTCGACACGCACGCGCACGGCGACATCATGAGCCTCTACACCAACGACACCGACACCCTGCGCCAGATGATCGCGCAGTCGCTCTCGCAGCTCGTAAGCTCGGTATTCACGCTGGTCGCGGTCTTTGTGTGCATGCTTTGGATGAGCGTGGGGCTCACCGTGGTAGTCTGCGTGCTCATGGCGGCGGTGCTCGTGTTCGTGGGCCGCATCACGGGGGTCATCGGGTCGTTTTCTATCGAGCAGCAAGATACGCTCGGCGCGCTCAACGGCTACATAGAGGAGATGGTCGGCGGGCAGAAGGTCATCAAGGTCTTTTGTCACGAGAACGCCGCGCGCACCGGAATGGGCAAGCTCAACCGTGCCTGGGCAAAGGCTGCGACGAACGCGCAGGGCATGGGCAATTCGATCATGCCCATGATGAACGCACTTGGCTACCTGATCTATGTGGTGGTGGCCGTGCTCGGTGGCTACATGGCCATCGCAGGAACGCCCAACCTGGGACTTACCGGTTTCGACACGTTCACGCTCGGCGCCATCGCATCGTTTCTGACGCTCACGCGCAACTTTATGAACCCCGTGGCGCAAGTGTCCAACCAGCTCAACTCGATCATCATCGCGCTGGCGGGCGCCGGGCGCATCTTTACGCTCATGGACGAGAAGCCCGAGTCCGACGACGGTTACGTGACGCTGGTCAACGTGCGCGAGGACGCGGACGGCGCGCTTGTCGAAACGAGCGAGCGAACCGAGCGCTGGGCCTGGAAGAACCCGCATCACGATGGCGGCTGCGGGCTCGCACCGCTCAAGGGGCATATTATGCTCGACCATGTGAGCTTTGGCTATGTGCCCCAAAAGCTCGTGCTGCACGATATCGAGCTCGAAGCCGAGCCCGGGCAGAAGATCGCGCTCGTTGGTGCGACGGGCGCCGGCAAGACCACGATTACCAACCTTATCAACCGCTTCTACGACATCGACGACGGCAAGGTCCGCTACGACGGGATCAACATCAACAAGATCCGCAAGGCCGACCTGCGCCGGAGCCTGGGCGTGGTGCTGCAAGACGTGAATCTCTTTACGGGCACCGTCATGGACAACATCCGCTACGGCTGCCCCGGCGCCACGGACGAGCAGTGCATCGAGGCGGCGCGCCTGGCCAACGCCGACGGGTTTATCCGCATGCTGCCGAACGGTTACGACACCGTACTCGAGGGCGACGGCAGCGGTCTTTCACAGGGACAGCGCCAGCTGATCAGCATCGCGCGCGCCGCGGTGGCCGACCCGCCCGCGATGATTCTGGACGAGGCCACGTCGAGCATCGACACCCGCACCGAGGCATTGGTGCAGCGTGGCATGGATGCGCTGATGGAGGGAAGGACCACATTTGTGATCGCGCACCGTCTCTCCACCGTGCGAAACTCTGACCTGATCTGCGTGCTGGATCACGGGCGGATTATCGAGCGCGGCAGCCATGACGAGCTGATTGCCAAGCACGGGTATTACTACCAGCTGTACACGGGTGCGTTTGAGCTCGAGTAGGACCGGCTACTGACGGAGGGTGCCCCGGGGGCGGCGGGGTAATTCCTCCGTGCTCAAACATTCTCGCTGCGCTGCGAAACTGCGCGCGGAGGAAATA
>UQXT01000131.1 GCA_900545075.1 uncultured Collinsella sp.
GTCAATGCCGCCTTGTTTCAAGGCACCTTGCTCGCTCTGGCGGGCTTTCGCTGTCTACGCCAAAACATCGGCGTTGTCGGGCCGGCACTTGGGGACGTTCCTTTTCTGCCGGCACCTTGGGACACTCCCAACGACTACCCGCAAAATGAGAGTGGATAATCTTCCGTTTTTGACCTGTGCGGGCTCGAAATGGGAGATTATCCACGCTCGTTAGATAAGCGTCCAAAAATCCACGCTCGTTTTAATTTGGCTGGGCTGCGGTGCCTACCTAATCGGCTCAGCGTCTTCCCTGAGAATCGAAAGATACTCTTCATACCCGTACTGTCGGTATCTCTGTCTTGACTCGTCGAGCGGACGGAGGATACCCAATTCTTCAAATGATTTGACGAGCGAGCTCGCGGTACTCCTACCGATATCGAGTCGGGCAGCGATAAATGCGGTGTCGAGGATGGGATGCTCTTCAAGAAGGCTCAGCAGCCTTTGTCCGTTTGCGACAGTCCTTCCGAGATTTTCGGTAATGGCTGCCGTCGAACGGTTATGGAGATCAACAAGACTCTTTAAAGACCCTACCGAGTCCTTCGCGCTCTCAAGAAGACTGGCGCAGAAAAACTCTATCCATTCCTCGTAAGTTCCTCGTTCCCTTACGGATGTGAGTTGTCGGTAGTACTCGCTTCGATTTTTCTTGAACTGGAACGATGGATAGAACAAGCAAGAATGAAGAACGCCATCATTGATGAGCATAAGTGTAATGAGAAGCCTGCCCAGGCGACCGTTTCCGTCTAGGAATGGATGGGCAGTTTCAAATTGGTAATGGACGAGCGCCGCCCGCACGATCGGATCCATTTCGACTTGAGGCTCATTGATAAATCGTTCGAGGTCCTGGAGCGTGTTGCTCAAATCTTCAATGTTTGGGGGGACGAACGATGCAGTTGCAATGGTGCAGCCTGAGGGGCCAATCCAGTTTTGTGAGGAGCGCAGCTCGCCTGGATTCTTCTCCGTTCCGCGCACTCCGTCCAGCAGGACCGCATGAACCTGCCTGAGAAGTCTCGTACACAAGGGCATCTTTTTGAGCAGTTCTACGCCGCGGTCGACAGCACGGACATAATTCACGACATCTGCGACATCTTTATGATGGAGTTGGGTTTGCGATGGACTAAGTAGGTCGTCAAACGTGCACTGGGTTCCCTCAATTTGCGAAGAAAGGAGTGCTTCTTTGCGCACATACATTGTCAGATACATGTCGGCGTTGGGAACAAAGTAGAGCATGCCTTCAAGCTCTCCAAGCTTTCGTGAGCATGTGGAAAGCGTGCGATAGGTTTCCTCAGTGAGGTTTAGCTGCCTCAATGATTGCAAGGGCGTTGGCAAAAACGAATAGTAAGCCAATTTCCCCGATAGATTATTGCGGAGCGTTCCCTGGCCGTTCTCCTCGATTTGCATCGCGCCCTCCATATCTTTAGTGCCGGAAACTCGTTATTAGGCTAATCATATCAATTCTAATAACGAGTTTATGGCGAAAATAGTTATTAGATTCGATTTGAATGATCTAATGACGAGAAGTCGTTATTGCTTTGGTGCAAGGTGGTCGAGTGGTCCCTCGGGCGCAGAGGAAAACGGATCATTCAACACGAGCGTGGATAATCTCCCGTTTTTGGCCCCAGTGTAGGCTCAAAGTGGGAGATTATCCACGCTCGTTAGATAGGCGTCCAAAAATCCACGCTCGTCGCTACTTGAGCCCCGGGAGGCGGGTGTAGGGAAACGAGCGCTCCAGGAATTCGGAGCAGTGGGCATAGTCTTTGGCGAAGTAGCTGCTGTAGAGCGAATCGAGTACGTATTGCACGGCGATGTGGCTCGCGAACTGCGTGATGCGATGCGTCATGCTCTCGTGGTCGCTTACCGTAAGGTAGGCGGCAAAGCCGGGGTGAATGCGAGCGCAATAAGGCGTGCCGATGACGATGACCGGGGCATGCCGACTGCTGAGGATCGGCAAGATGTCCTTGAGGTTGGGGGCAAGGCCGCTGTAGGAGATGACGATTGCCGCATGGTCGGGACCCGAGGCGAGTGCCGTTCGCACCTGGGCCTCGACACCGTCGTGGCACGTCGCGCTTTTACCGGCGGAGAGTAGGCGGTCGCGGAACATTCCCGCTGGATAGAGGTTGTGCGAGCCCGTGTAGATGTCGACCTGTCGGGCGTTCGCGATGAGCTTGGCGGCGTGGTCAAGCTGCGTGGGGTCGAGCAGCTCCTGCGTTTCGGCCAGCGTGGTCTGGTAGAGCCCCTCCATGCGCTCCATAACCTGCGCAGGGGTGGACGTAGCGTCGAAAGGAAAGTTGATGTCCACGTCGCGGCGGTTTCCCGCCTCGGTTGCCAAGCGAATAAGCTCGACCTTGAGGTCCTTGAAGCCCTCGAGGCCGAGCTTTTTGCAAAAACGGTGCACGCTCGCGACCGAAACGTTGGTGCGCGCGGCAAATTCCTTAATCGAAAGCCCGCGGATGTCCTTACCGATGGCAAGGGCTGCAATGCCGAGCTGTTGCTCGGTGGGGGTGAGGCCCTGCGCCTCGGTGATCTTGCGTTTGATATCCATGCGAACTCCCACACTCGCCAAACCTGCCAAAAAAGGGACAGGTTTATTTTGGCACGTTTCGGTCAGTATCAGGAAGTGTCAGGGGCGGGGTGGTGACGGGGCGCAAGGGCGAAAAGAAGTGTCGGGTTTGGCGCGGCCGCTTCTGCCCATCCCGTGCGCAGGCGATACTCAGCTTACCGACCCGCGATGCAAAGGAGATGCTCATGGCAAACATCAAGTTCCCCGAGGGCTTCTATTGGGGTGGCGCCACTGCCGCCAACCAGTTTGAGGGCGCTTGGAACGTGGACGGCCGCGGTCCTTCCGTCGACGATCATTTCTTGGGTGGCAGCTACAAGGAGCCGCGTCAGATTACGATCGACATCGACCCCAACCGCTTCTATCCCAATCATGACGGTATCGATTTCTATCATCACTACGAGGAGGACATCGCGCTGTTCGCCGAGATGGGCTTTACCATGTTTCGCATGTCCATCTCCTGGAGCCGCATCTTCCCCAACGGCGACGACGCTGAGCCCAACGAGGCCGGCCTCGCCTTCTACGACCGCGTTTTCGACTGCCTGCGTGCCCACAATATCGAGCCGCTCGTGACCCTCTCGCACTACGAGATGCCCTATCACCTGGTCGAGAAATACAACGGATGGGCGAGCCGCGAGCTCATCGGCTTCTTTGAGAAGTACTGCCAGACCGTCTTCGACCGCTATCAGGACAAGGTCAAGTTCTGGCTCACCTTCAACGAGATCAACTGCGGTACCCAGGACATGGGCAACCTCTTTGAGACCAGCATGATTCAGGGCTTTGAGGGTCCGGCGTCGGCGGTCCACACCACGCCGCAGGCTCGTATGCAGGCGCTGCATCACCAGTTTGTCGCCAGTGGCCGCGTCGTGCGCTATGCCCACGAGCATTACCCGCAGTTTAAGATGGGCAACATGGACTGCTTCATCCTTTCCTATGCCGCCACGTGCGATCCGGCCGACGTGTTCGCCACGCAGCAGGAGATGAATACCATGAACTGGTACTGCTCCGACGTGCAGGTGCGCGGCAAGTACCCGTTCTATGCCAAGCGCTTCTGGGCCGAGAACGATGTTGAGCTCGTGATGGAGGACGGCGACCTGCAGGATATCGCCGACGGCAAGGTTGATTTCTACACCTTTAGCTACTACATGTCCGGCACCGTGGGCACCCACAAGGACCACGAGATGACCGAGGGCAACATGACCTTTGGCGGCAAGAACCCCTATCTGGAGTCCACCGACTGGGGCTGGCAGATCGATCCGCTGGGCCTGCGCATCGCCCTCAACGAGATTTACGCCCGCTACGAGATTCCACTGATGGTGGTCGAGAACGGCATGGGCGCCTACGACGAGGTCGAGGAGGACGGCTCAATCCACGACCCGTATCGCATCGCCTACTTGCAGAGCCACATCAAGGCCATGGGCGAGGCCATTGCCGATGGCGTTGACCTGATTGCCTACACCTGGTGGGGTCCCATCGACCTGGTTTCCGCCGGCACTGGTGAGATGCGCAAGCGCTACGGCTTCATCCACGTCGATAAGTACGACGACGGCACCGGTACCTATGAGCGCCGCCGCAAGGACAGCTTCTTCGCATACCAGAAGATCATCAAGTCCAACGGCACCGAGGGCTTGGAGTAATCGACAATATGAGTGCCACTGGGGAAAAGGTTTTGGGAAGGGCTTGGAAGGGCTTGCGATTCGAACCCTCGCCTTAGTATTTTGGTCATTTGGCACTATAATCACCATAGGCATGCGCATAACGTTGCGCTTAATCAAGAGGAGAAAACGTATGGGTCTGTTTGATATGTTCAAGAAGAAGGCTGAGCCCGCGGCAGCTGCTGCTCCGGCCTCTATCTCTGCTTCTGCCGGCGCCGACGTGCTGTGCTCGCCCGTCAAGGGCAAGGTCATCAAGATGGCCAACG
>UQXT01000132.1 GCA_900545075.1 uncultured Collinsella sp.
GGCAAGCTGATAGTTAATGGAATCGGCCATGGACACTCCTTGGTCGTAGGTTCTTACAAATAGACGCGCTATTGCGCAGCGGCAATGCGGCGGACGATATCGAGCGTGATGTCACTTGCGACACGCGCGTACTCGAACAGATCGAACTCGCGCTCGCAAATTGCATCGTACGCCTCGTCACAATTATCGCTGATAGCGCGCAACACCAGGCAATCGACACCATTTTTGGTTGCGACATGGGCAATTGCCGCGCCCTCCATGCCGACACAATCGGCATGCGTCGCCTCGATAGCGTCGTTGCGCATGGTAGCGCCCGTCACAAAGCGGTTACCCGTGGCAATCGTGCCGACCAGGAACTGCTTGGTGCCCTCGTTCGAAGCGACTGCATTTTTCGAAGCGTCAACAAACCCACGCTCAGCAAGCACGTCGGCGGCAATATCGACCAGCGCGGGCGTCGAGCCAAACTCCTCGAGCCCCGGTGCGGACTCGGCGATAAGCGCGGTATCGGTATCCAGATAGCGTAGGCGTTTGCCAATGACCACGTCGTCGATATGGAGCTTGGGGTTCAAACCGCCCGCAATGCCCGAAAACACAACAGCCTGCGGAGCATACTTGCTAATGAGGTGCTGTGTTGCAGCGGCGGCGTTCACCGTGCCCATGCCCGCCGTTGTGGCGACAACTGTCAGGCCGTCGAGCTCACCGCTCACAACGGTCAAGCCTGCCTCCCGTGCCTCGCAAACGTCGCTCAGCTCTTCCTTAATCTGCATGATCTCTTTTTCGAGCGCACCGATAATCGCAATGGTAGCCATGCCATTCCCCAAACCTATTCGAAATTCTCAACCACGGTATGGTACCAGCATTTTGTTTGACCTCGTCAAACGAACACGCTAAGCCAGTGCAGCTCGCGTATCAAACAGAGCCTTTGCAATCGCGGCCGTAACCTCGCTCGAGCGGTCGCTCCACGGCATCGATGTCATGATACCCATGACATAGGTACAGCCATCGATGTCGATAAGGCCCGCATCGCATGTCGAGTAGTAACCATCCTCGCTAATCCAGCCTGCCTTGTTGCGCACCAAAACCTGCTCGTCCGCAATGCCATCGCGAATAAACGAGCGCGATGTTGATGCCAGAAGGCCCGACAACCACTGTGAAGTCTCGGTATCCATGCTCAGATACTCGCTCATCTCACGCCATAACCTCGCAGAAGTGCGCGGGCAGTAGGTCGGAAAATCACTCATCGGATTCAGTGCCGTTTCGTCATCAACACCCAGATTGGCAATCCAATCCTCATAGCCATCATGGTCAAACGCCGCGCGTAACGCGATAAACGAATCGTTGTCTGAGTTGACGACGGCATTCTCGATAAGGTTGCGCACCGTCTGCCAGCCCATGCTGTAACCACCATACGTGGCTAAAGGCCCATCGAGCGACACCTGCCCCGATTCGACCAACGTCTCGCAAATATAGAGCGCATACAGCGCTTTGTAGCTGCTCGCTCCATACACCTCGACATCGGCGTTATACGTCACGCCCCTACCGCTCGATAGGTCGTAGAACACTACACCCACATCGCCCAGCTCCTGCGCCCGACACAGGGCATCCTGGAGCAAGGCAAGGCTCTCATCCTCCAAGGCAGGAGTCTTGTTATCCACCAACGAGAAGGTCCGAACGGTATCACCCGAAGGGATATCGTTGAAGTCCGCCTTCGAAAGTCTCGTCTTGAGATCTGCCGTCGACAGAGCTTGATCTGCCGACGCTTTGGACTTTGAAACCTTCTCGTTTTGCAGCTGTACCGTTGACGCATCTGGGCGCCCCGTTCGCTCCGAGGCGTAGGTTTTAACGGTAATTCCGAGGATAATAACCGCCGACGTTAGCATCCCAATAGCGGCAATCTTCCTCACGCGGATGCGAGCGCCGGCAAGGCCACGCGAAGACGTGCCCTTCGTCTTATATCTGCTGCCATGCTGCGGCACATACTCGTCCCGCGATGCGATGTTTCGCACGTGGTCTCCTGACTGCCACCGTTTATATACGAGCAGCATGATACCGAGCAGGCATTTCTTTCCAAAGATATTCAGCAGCGTTTAAGGTGTCTTTAAAGAAACCACAAGCGTATTTATCCAAATGGCACGATTCTGTTGCGCATCTCTACCCAAAACGAAGTTGCGGTGAAATGGTTCCTGTTTGGGCGACATGGGCCTAAAAACAAGAACTATTCCACCGCAACTCAGCTGGGAACGAGGGGATATGAGGGCTATGGCATGCTATCCGATAGCGTTTTTGAGCTCCGCACGGCGCTTTTTCATACCGGCCATAACGGCATTGCGCAGCTCGGGCATGCGCGCGGTATCCATCTGGGGCACGCCCTCGAGCTTATAGGGAATGCCCAGTTGCTCGTACTTGACGACACCCATCGTGTGATACGGCAGCATTTCCAGGCCCACCACGTTGTGCCATGGAGCGATGAGGCAACCGAGCTTCTCGCACTCCTCCACCGTGTCGGTAATGCCCGGCACAACCACGTGGCGGATAACGACCTTGATATTGCGACGTGCAAGCTCATCGCCAAACGCCAGGATGCGTGCGGGATCACAACCGGTCAGCTTTTTATGCTCGACCGGGTCGGCATGCTTAATATCGAGCAGTACCATGTCGGTCTCGTTGAGCACGGCATCGAACTTCTCGGGATGCTGAGGGTCGAAGGCGTAGCCACAGCTATCCAGGCAGGTATGCACACGACCATCGGGGTTGTTGTGCATTGCACGGAACAGGTCGGCCAAAAACTCGGGCTGCAGAAGCGGCTCGCCACCCGAAACCGTAATTCCGCCGCTGCGATAGAACTCGTGGTTACTCTGGAACTCATCCATGAGGTGCTCGACGGTCACCATCGTGCCGCCGTTGACCGACCAGGTATCGGGATTGTGGCAATACGCGCAGCGCATGGGACAGCCTTGGACAAACACTACGAAGCGGATGCCGGGACCGTCAACCGTACCCATCGTCTCAATCGAATGTACGCGACCCAGGGCAAACGCGGAGTCCTCGGGACGAGCGTCCACACCCTCGAGCGTCATCTCAGCCATTCCCGCCACCTTGCCTCTCTTTGGTTTTAGTTACATAAATGCCAGAGCCATTCTAGCCCATACGCATGATGGCGAAACGGTTTAGAGGTCAATTAGGTCGTCCTATTTGACTCCACGCAAAAGCGGCGGGAAGGTTGTCACAACCCGCCCGTCGCCGAGGCAATAGAAATCGATAGACGCCAGGCCTTACGCCTTGAGCGTGAGCACCGCACCGAAGGCGGTCGGGCCGCAATGGCTCGAGATGACACCGCCAACCTGGGTCCAGGTAACGTCCTTAAAGCCCAGGTCGTGCGCATAGACTTCCATGTCGTCGCGCAGCTCCTGGGAAAGGCCTACCGAATACGCCAAGCCAATGTGCGAGTAGTCAATCTCGCCCTTCGCAACCATGTGGTCAATAAAGGCGCGGGCGCACTTGAGCATAGAGCCGCGAAACTTCTTAGTCGCCACGAACTTGCCGCCCGTTACCTCAATGCAGGGCTTAATCTTGAGTAGGTGGGCGCCAAGGAATGCCACGTTGGACAGACGACCGCCTGCCTTAAGGAAGGCTAGGTCGGTAGGAACAAAGCCCAGCAGCACACGGTCCATGACGGAATTCGTAAAAGCAAAGATCTCGTCGACGGTGGCATCGGGGTGAGCCTCAATGTATTTGGCGGTCTCGACGACAACGAGCGACTGGCCCACCGAGACAAAACGCGTGTCCATGGAGTAGACGTAGTCGCGACCCTTGGCGGCGATCTTCGATGATTGATGGGAGCAGGTCGTTGCCTCGGAATACGCGAGATGCAGAATAGTCGCGTCGGGCTGCTCGGCATGAATGCGGTCATACACGTGAGCAAAATCCGCAGGCGCGCAGCCACTAGTCTTGGGCATCACTCCGAACTCGTTGCAGCGCGAATAAATCTCGAGCGGATCGATCGAACCATCCTCGACGGTCTCGTCAGCAATCGTGACATGCATGGGCACGCGCACGATGCCATAGCGTTCGCAGAGCTCAGGCGTCACATCCGACCCAGACTCGACCACGATTACGTACTTGCCCATTATCATCACGACCCATCTCGACGTTGGCTTTTTAATATGTGACGCACGTCCACCGTCCTGCTACACAACGGCCTCCAAGCGCCAAAGAGACGCCGTCCCTTGCACACAACAAAGGACAGCGTCTCCCTGGAAAACTCCGTGCTTACCCAGGATTCTACACGGTTTATTAAGGAGTGTTACTTATTCCGCAAACGGTAGCTATACGCGATAAACGGTAGCAAGCAAGTATCCAGAACGCTCAACCCATGAGGAGAGTTCCGCCTAAAGGGTGACTACACAGGACCCCCCGCCGGGGCTGTTTGGGCTACCTCTCAAAACATTCCGCAGGACGCAAGAAGCCCTCGCCGCACGAAGTGCGCAGCGAGGGCTTCTTGC
>UQXT01000133.1 GCA_900545075.1 uncultured Collinsella sp.
GCATACATCTGCTCGCGCTGCTCCACACCCATAGCCTTACCGGTGGTATCGAGCACCTCGCGAATGATGCGGTCCGCTTCGCTCATGCTCTCGCCGCCCAGAGCGGTCAGGCGCACCGGGACACGATACTTAACGGCGGCATCGCCCGAATCGTCGACCTCGACGTAGCCGCCCTCCTCCAGATGCGCGAGCGTACGCGAGACGGCGGCGCGGGTAACGCCGGCCATGCGGGCGAGGTCGGCGCCAGTCAGGCCGTCCTTGCTGCGCTCAAGATAGTACAGGCACATGACGTCGGAGCCCTTAAGGCCGAGCCTTGCACCCTCGGACGTCTTGATGCGCTGAATCTCCTTGTAGAGACCGCTGATCAGTCCGACAAAGTCCTCAAAACGTGTCTCGTCGTTCTGCTGCATGGGAGACGACCGCCTTTCGCTTGCATGATGCTAACGGGTAAACATCTTAGCCGTACTTAACGGCCGCCAGCCCTGCACGCCCTATTTGTTAACCCATCAACATAAAAACCACCACAAAGGGGACAGGCACCTTTGTGGTGGTTTGGGGCATCAATAGGTTCTAGGCGCCGCTACAGCTCCACGCAAGGATTGTCGCGGGTCACAAGCGTCTTAATGACAACCGTCGCTCCCAGATAGCGCTCAAGCAGCTCGGCTAAGCGATCGATCGCAGCCTGGCAATCCCCCATCCGCTCGGACTCCACGCACTCAATCGCCAGGAACGCATCGGCCGAATTATCGGACAGCGCCGTGCGAACGCCGTCGCGCCAGTTCCAGCAGCGGCACACAGCGCCCGCATCGTCGATGTAGGCGAGCTCGCCGGGCAGCGTCGGATCGTCCGACTCCTCGCCAAGCGGCAAGAACGCATCGCCACCGTCGGTCACCTTCAAGCGAAGGTCACCCTCGATCGCATGCAGATCCTCGCCTCCCACGGGCAGCGCGTAGGTCAGCGACACCGTATTGTAAATATCCACCGCGGGCGTAATGTGGCCCACCGGCTTGCCTTTGAGCACGCGTTTGAGCAAGTTCTCGATCGAGCAGCGCGCGCCTTTCTTGGTCTTGAACAGACGATAGGCCTCGCGCCATGCCTTGACCGGTGCGTTCTCGCTGATAGTGTCGCTGGTCAGATGACGCTCCGCATCGATATTGGCGCGGTCGAGCAACGCCGCAATCGCATCCACGTCCTCTTGAGGAATCTGAGCCGTGGGCTTCATGCCCTCCACGACCACAACACCGACCGCTGCCTGCGGAAACAGCTCCCAGAATGAATCCTCGGCAATAAAGCTCTTCATACGCTCTCCCTTCATTATGCGCGCCCGAGTGAGGGCGCCTAAACAAAAAGCGCCCTCACGACGGCCACCTTCAAAGTCCTACGGTGCCGTCACAAGAACGCTTGCGCTGTCCCCATCCGGAGAAGGGGACGATATGTCAGGCGTATTGTAACCCGAGTCATCCACGCGAGCAAAACCACCATAAAGGTGCCTGTCCTCTTTGTCGTGGTTTTGGGTCTGAGGCGAAGCTAGCGGCGAAGTCCCAGCAGCCCGCGGCCGCGATGACGGGCGTCGGCGGGCACCTGAGCGTGCGGGCCGGCGGCCTTGACGGACTCGGGCAGGTGCGAGTACTTCTTCTCGAAGTTCTCCTCAAACATCACCGCCAGGTTGTGCGCTGCCTCATCGTAGCGAGCGGTGCTCTGCCAGTACTGGCGCGGCACCAGAATGCCGTCGGGCACACCGTGGCACGTGGTGGGAATGTCGACGTTAAAGATGTCGTCGTGCACGAACTCGCTGTCCTCGATGGTACCGTCGAGGGCGCGGGCCACCAGGGAGCGCGTGTAGGCGAGCTCGATGCGATGACCCACGCCATAACCGCCGCCAATCCATCCGGTATTGACCAGATAGACGCGGGTGCGACCGTCGGCGATGCGCTCACCGAGCATCTTGGCGTAGACCATGGGGTCGAGCGGCATAAACGGCTCTCCGAACAGCGAGGAGAACGTGGGCGTAGGCTCGGTGACGCCGACCTCGGTGCCGGGGATCTTGGCCGTAAAGCCCGTCACAAAGTGATACATGGCGGCATCGGCCGTCAGGCGCGAGATGGGAGGCAGCACGCCAAAGGCATCGCAGGTCAAAAACAGCACGACGCTCGGGGTGGTGCCCATGCCCTTGGTCCACGCGTTGGGGATATGCTCGACGGGATAGGCCACGCGCGTATTGTGCGTGATCGAGACGTCATCATAGTTGGGCTTGCGGTTCTCATCGAGTACCACGTTTTCACAGATGGCGCCAAAGCGAACGGCATTGAAGATCTCGGGCTCGTGGAACGCGTCCAGGCCCTCGCACTTGGCGTAGCAGCCGCCCTCGACGTTAAAGATGCCCATGTCGGACCAGCCGTGCTCATCGTCGCCGATCAGCAGGCGCATGGGGTTGGCCGAAAGCGTGGTCTTGCCCGTGCCCGACAGGCCAAAGAACACAGCGGTCTCGTGCGTGACGGGATCCATGCTGGCCGAGCAGTGCATGGGCAGCACATCGTCCTCGACAGGCAGCAGGTAGTTCATAACGCTGAAGATGGACTTTTTGATTTCGCCGGAGTAACCGGTGCCGGCAACCAGAATCACGCGCTCCTGGAAGTTGATGACCACGGCGGCGCTGGAGTTGAGGCCCTTGATGGCGGGGTCGCACTGGTAGCCGGGAGCGGCGAGCACGCAAAAGTCCGGCTCACCGGTGCGCGCAATTTCACGAGCGAGCGGACGGGCGAGCATTTGCTTAATAAAGAGCGCCTGGCTGGCACGCTCGCAGGCGACGAGCAGGCGACGCGTGTGGTTGCGGTCGGCGCCGGCCATGCCGCGGGTGACGAACACATCGCGCTCGTTGAGGTAGTCGACGATACCGGCCTTGATGGCCTCGTAGCTCTCGGTCGAAAACGGGCGGTTGACGGCGCCCCAGGCAATCTTATCGTGAACATCGGGGGTGTCAACGATAAAGCGATCGTTGGGAGAACGACCAGTGCGCTCCCCCGTCTCGATTACCAACGCGCCGTTGGAGGCCATGCGGCCTTCGTTGCGGCGGATGGCGTGCTCGACGAGCTCCGCGGCGGGTAGATCGACCAGCAGGCGGGGCTGATTCTCGGCGGGATCTTCGACCAGCGTAATACCAAAGTTGGACAGAACTTCTGCAGGGGTAACACCAGGCATGGGGCCTCCTTTAAAAACGCGACACGTGGACGCGGCGCGCACTTTACTCACGTAAAGCCCGTTGTACCCGATATGCAAAAACGTTTTTGCGGCAACGGCGAAGCGCCCGCCCAACGGTCAAAAATCGCAGGCAAGCGGCCTAGTCATTGGGGACACTCTTGAACAGGCAACAACCAAGGAGTGTCCCCGGATGCCAGCACATAAGGAACGTCCCTAAGTGCCGACTACTGAATGGCACTGCCGAAAAAATTGACCAATCTGTTCAAAAACACGAGCAAACGCCGTCGCGTCTATACTAGAGCGCAGCAATAGAAAGGACTCCGCTTTGAGCATCACGCCCCTCGATAGCATCCGCCGCGCCATCGCCCGCCGCAATGGCGTCGCCGGCCCCGCCGTAGCGAGCAGCGGTACCGCGAAGTCCCAGGGCGGCCGCATCGAGAACGGCCTCTTCCCTGCCTCCCACACTGCCGAGGAGCTCGCACGTATCCAGGAGCTAAGTCAGCGCAACGCCGGCGGCCCCGATAGTGGCCAGGCCACGCGCCGTCACCGCGAGCGCGATCGCGAGCCCAGCCCCATCCACCGCATGGTCAACGCCTGGTGGAACCGCCTGCTCGGCGCTGTCTACGGCGGCGGCTTCTCCACGCAGGAAGCCGAATACGAGGAGCACGCCACTCGTCGCGACTATCTCTGGAATACCCTGGGCACCGCCGTGTGGGGCTTCGCGTTTCCCCTGCTCACCATCGTGTCCACGCAGCTTGTGGGCGCCGAGGAAGCCGGAAAGTTCTCCATCGCCTTTGTCACCGGCACGCTCATCATGATCGCGTGCAACTACGGCGTGCGCAATTTCCAGGTCTCGGATATCGACGAAACGACGTCATTCGCCTCCTACCAGCTCAACCGCTGGCTTTGCGGAGCGCTCGCCCTGGGCTGCGGCCTCATGTACAGCAGCGCCCGCGGCTACGACGCGCATATGGCGACGATCGGCCTGGGCGTCTACCTGTATAAGATGATCGACGGCGTCGCCGACGTGTACGAGGGCCGCCTGCAGCAGGCCGATAAACTCTATCTGGCCGGCATGAGCCAAACGCTACGCTCCGTCGGTGTCATCGTGATCTTTGGCGTGGCGCTGTTCCTTACGCGCAGCATGCCCATCGCGGCCATGGCCATGGGTGTCACCGCCATCGTCTCGCTCGTGCTGGTCACCGCGCCGCTCGCCCTGCTCGAGACCGAAAAATCGC
>UQXT01000134.1 GCA_900545075.1 uncultured Collinsella sp.
CGCAATTTCGCCATGGTTGAGCACGAGCACGCGGTTGCAGTACTCCGAGAGCAGAGCGACCTTTTGCTCAACGACGACGATGGTGATTCCAAGTACGCGGTTTGCCTCACGCAGCGTCTCGAAGACCAATGTGGAGCTGGCGGGGTCGAGTGCCGCGGTGGGCTCGTCGAGAACTAAGACGCGCGGACGCATGGCGAGGATGGCGGCGATGGCCACCTTTTGCTTCTGTCCGCCCGAGAGGGTGGCGATCTCGCGGTCGCGCAGGTCGCTGATGCCGACGGTCTCGAGCGTTTCGCTCACGCGCTGCTCGATCAGGTCGTGGGGAACGCCAAAGTTCTCGAGGCCAAAGAGCATCTCGTCCTCGACGACCGAGGCGACCATCTGCGTGTCGATATCCTGCAGCACGCTGCCGACGATCTGTGACACGTCGGTCAGCGAGACCTCGCAGGTGTCATGGCCGTCAACCATGACGGACCCAAAGAACGCGCCGGTGTAGTGGTGGGGCACGGCACCTGACAGGCAGGCGGCAAGCGTGGACTTGCCGGCGCCCGAGGGCCCGATGATGCCGATGAAATCTCCCTTGTTCACGCTGAGCGAAACGTGGCTGAGCGCCTGCTCGGTCTGCGTGCCATAGGAGAACGAGACATCGTCGACGTTGATGATCGTTTCCATGGATACCTTTCATAGTCATTGGGGACGCTCTTAAATGACCAGTCGTTTAAGAACGTCCCCAAGAGCTAGCCGTTTGGGACAGTCTTTGGTGGTGAAGCACGGAGACGGCTTTACGAGGGACCCCAGGCTGGCGCGAAAGAGGAGTGAAGCGTACTTGGGTACGCGAGCGACGAATGAACGCCAAGATGGGGTGGCTCGTAAAGCCGAGCGGGTTAGTTGAGCCTCAGGGCCTTCTGGATGGGCAAGTAGAGGGCGCCGACCAGAATGGCGTTAAAGACGGCGGTCATGGCGACGACGGGCAGCATGGCGGCGGCGAGCTCGCCTACCACGCCGAGCATGGCCATCTTGATGACCATGAAGATGACGCCGGAGACAAAGGTGGTCAGGAAGGTTGCGACAATGGCGATGGCGGGCTTGACTTGACCGTTCTTGCCGGCGGCGTTGACGATGCCGGCCATGAGCATGGCGGCGATGCCGAGATGAGACCAATGACGAGCGCCTGGCCAATGTTGGGACGAACGACCAGGATGGTGAGGCAGAAGGCCGAGATGATGAACTCGGGGCTGATCATGCCGCCCGAGATGCCCGAGATGGCCTTGCCGACGGTGAAGTTGAGGATGAAGCCGGCGGCAAGCAGGATGGCGAGCAAGACGAGGGCGCGGACGTCGAGTTTGCCGCGGTCGGCGGTCTGGACGGTGCGGGGCTGGGCGGTGGCGGTGGTGTTCTGAGACATGGTGAAAATCCTTTCGGAATGGGAGTGCAAGAGAAAAGCGGAGGCGCGTGATGCGAATGCGATCGGGCTCGAGATAGAAAAAGGCCCCCGGTCGAAACCGGAGGCCTTCCAATCACCTAGAGCGCAAAAACAGGCGTGAGGGACTCACTGTCGACCGATCGTATTCGCATCACGCCACCACCAGTTGTTGAGAGACTTCATTGTGTTCTTCATGTTGGTGGCTCCTTTCGTGATGCCGTGGCGCGGTCGCACCTAGTTGCTGTTGCGCTGCACTATAGCACAGCGAAGTGTGTGCGGGGAAATCTTTTTTAAAAAGATTTCAGGCGGGTTTCCCGCCGGTCAAAAGAGCGGGCTGAGCGGGCGAGGCTGCCATTGCTGCCTTGTCCGCTCAGCTAAGACGTTACTCCTTATTGCGACGGTAGAGGAAGTAACCGCCCGCGGAGATGACGGCAACGCCAGCGATGGCGAATGCGGCCACCATGCGGCCATCAAAACGATCACCGGTGGTGGGCAGGCCGCCCTTGGTGTTCGTCTTGTTGGTGGTTACCGTGGTCGTGGTGTCCGACTTGCCAGGCTTCTCGGGCTTGGTGGTGGGCTGCTCGGGCTTAGCGGGCTGCTCGGGGGTACCGGGCTGTTCAGGAGTACCAGGCTGCTCGGGAGTGCCAGGCTGATCTGGGGTTACCGGGTCGGTGGCAAGAGCGTCCTTGGCGTAGGTGATGGACACCTTGAGGCCGTTGGTCTCGGTGTTCAGGTCGCTCGGGGTGAAGGGCTGGTCGAAGTTCTCAGCCTTCAGATAGGCGCGCATCTCCTGGAGCAAGGCCTTGCACTTGACGTAGGTGTTCTCGGTGGCAGCATTGCCGGCCTTGTTGGCCAGGGCAGTGCGGCCCTCGGTGGTCGTCTCGGCCAGCATGGCGGCGTCAACTTCCTTGTTCTGCTCGATGAGCTCGTTCTGGAGCGCATCGAGGTAGGCACGGACGCTGATACCAAGGGTGTCAGGGTTCTCAAAGCAGAGCGAGCTGATGTCCATGAGGACGTAGTTGATAGAGTTCTCGGGTTCCTCGTTGTTCACGATGTCGGTCTCATTGCAGTGGTCGAAGGAGACAGTCTGATCGCTGAAATACGGGCTGACCTCAGTTATCAGAGCGGAGTACAACGGGATGGCGACGGAGTACGCGGCGCGGGAGAGCATTTCCCACTGGATGGTAGCGACTTCGGGGTCATACCCGCGACGAATCTGGAAGAGGTTGATCTCGGTGTTGCGCTCGCTGCCGATGCAATAAACACCATCAGTGTTCGCGTTGAGGCCAGGGACGTTCTCGCCGCGGTTGCCGAAGGCGCGAATCAACTCGAAAGTGCTCCAACCAGACTTGCCAGGCTTGAAGAACAGGGGCTGGATTTCGCTGACCATGGCTCCCTTTTGGTCAGGTTTTCCTTTCTTCTTTACTGTGATAATGTCGTAATCTGTGCCTTCGGTCAGCTGACTACCAAAATAATCGCGGCCTTGCACATAGCGGGACCACTGGTTTACGCCGGAATCGGCGAGGCTCTCGCCATACGTTTGGGCGACATCGAATTTGCCGTCAGCGGAGTATTTGGCGAAACCCTTTTCTTCGGGCATGGATTGGATCTTTTCAGAGTGGAGGCAATTCTCGGTGTCATTGAGGTCGACATCGTAGTTGAGGCTCCCGATATTAGGGTTGAGCGACGCGACGTCGTCGGTGAGCTTCATGGCGATCCACTGATGGCCGGAAAGTCCGGCGAACAGCCAGGTCTCATTGTTGTCGGCGATGATGATCTGGTCGTTGGTGCAGATGCCCTGGTCGTCGACCAAGCTACCGAGGAGCTTGACGCCCTCGCGGGCCGTGGCGCTCTCGCCCAGGATGACACTGGCGTAGTTGTACTCACCGATACCGGTTTCCTCGGTGACGGGGTCGGCCTCCTCGGCCTTCTCGTTGTAGGAGGTGCTCAGCGTGGCAGAGCAGGAGACGCCCTTCTCGTTGATGCCGGCCTCGGAATATGCGTCGTAGCGATCTTCCCACTGAGAGGGGTTGTCGCGAACGAAGGTGTAGCGGTAGGTTGCGCCCTTGGACTTGTACTTAAAGCCGGATTCGAGCGATGTGTACTCGCTGCCGTCCTTGTGCGCGGGCTCGATGCCAAAGTGCTTGATGTAGCGTGCGCCAAAGTCTTCTGCGCGGCCGTAGTACGTGTTGCCGTCCGCCGTGAGCTTGCTGCCCATGTAGATCTGCGTGCAGGCGAGCGCAGACGTCGGCATGGACATGATGGTTGCAGCTCCAAAGGCGAGGCCTATGCCAAGCTTTTTGAGCGCGTTGACGGGGTGAGTTTTCCTCATTTTCCCTCCCAGCGTGCGAAAGCCCTCCGTTGCCAGAGGGCTTCAGCCAATAAAGACACCCCATTAGCGTAACGAACTGGAAACAATATTCATCTATGAAAGAAACTTACTCGATAAGCGTAATGAAATATGCGATGAGTGGTTAATTATACTCGGTTTGTAGCTTTACTTTAATAAAGACGTCCTGCAATTACCGTACCTGAATAAAGCGCCTTGTACGGGACGCAAAGAAAATCCCCCGCTGTTTGGCAAATGCATAAACAGCAGGGGAGACGATAATTGGATGAATATCATACCAATGTGGAATTACTTCTTCCGGCGGTGGATCACGTTGATCGCATAGCCGACGAGCATGGCCAAAACGATGATGATAAAGCCGAGCAGGGGATTGTCGTTCATAGGGTCCTCCTATTTTCCGAGCGGGGAGAATTCGTCGACGATGAGGTCGAGGCATTGCGGAAGCGCGCGGGCTCCAAAGACGCCCGAGTTGCTGGAGATAATCTCGCCATCGAACTGCATGCCCAGCGACGGGGTGCAGGTGATCTTGGCTTCCTTGGTCTGGATGATCTTGAACTGCGGGCGCCCGAGTACCTTGCCGGCGGGGTCGAGTGCGGCGGTGATCACA
>UQXT01000135.1 GCA_900545075.1 uncultured Collinsella sp.
TAGTAGTCGGTGGTTCCGGCTGCGCAGCCGGAGTCATAGACCTTGCACTCGCCCTTGGAACCGGTAAACGTGGAGCCCTGAGCCTTATCGCCCGCGGCCACGACGTAGTAACCATCAGAATCGCGCCAGAAACCCTCGGAATCCTGCGTCCACTCACCCGTGCGGTGATGGTAGAGTACGTTGCTGCTGTAATAGGTCTCACGACGACCGTTATAGTTATTGACGCCGGCGGAACGCGTCAGTCCCGAACCATTCGCATAATACGCAGCTGCCGTATAGGACGGCCCGTAGCCTGCGTTGCTATATGAAGCCTGGGCGGCCTCGGCGGCTTCTGCCTCGGCGGCCGCAGCCTCGAGCGCCTCACGTTTGGCATCCTCGAGCGTCGTGCGCAGCTCATCGAGCTCGGCCGACCTGGCGTCGACCTCCTCCATCGTCAAAAGGCTGCCCGCGCCATCAATGCACTCTTGAAGCACGGCACGCTCGTCATCGGTGGCATAGTCACCATACATGTTCATGATAATTTGAGCGCGAGCTTCCAAAGAGTCGCGCTTGGCCCCCATGGAGGCGTTCCACTCCTGCATGGAGCCAAAACCGTCGCCGCGATAATCGACGGGCTGCACCAACGTGGCCTCGGAGGGCGTGGACCCAACCGCGTCGGGCAGTGTCGCCGCATGGGCCTCGGTTACGCCGGCACCCACCAAAAGCGCCACGGCCAGCGTGGCAGAAAGGGCGGCGGCCTTCGGTTTTCGTGAATCGATCCTCATGTAGCTGGAAACCTCCGTAGTGCGTTTTTGCTGCGTTTGAGCTGTGTGTGATTCAATCGCGCTGCATAGTACCCCGAGCAAATCGCGACCTGCGGTTTTACTCAAAAGGCGCACGTCAATTGCGTAAAACTCACATTCACTTAACAGGAGTTTTCCACATCTCGATTGCATAAAGCATGCCAAAAACCCTGTAATAGCGCCCTCCCTATGCAAAAAAGGCACCTGCGCAAACATTGTTCGCACAGGCGCCTTGAGCAGGCATTTAATGCAGTTATACCTATCGAGTCGCAAGGGGTCCTTGCACAAGTCGCCTTACTCGTCCAGCGCGGCGAAGGCCTGCTTCAGATCCCAAATGATGTCCTCAGCGTTCTCAGTACCGATGGAAAGACGGATCGTGGAGGGCGTGATGTTCTGCTCGGCGAGCTCCTCGGCAGAGAGCTGGGAGTGCGTGGTGGTAGCCGGGTGCACGACGAGCGACTTGACGTCGGCCACGTTGGCGAGCAGCGAGAACACCTGCAGATGATCGATGAACTTCCAAGCTGCCTCCTGGCCACCCTTAATCTCAAAGGTAAAGATCGAGGCACCGCCGTTGGGGAAGTACTTCTGATAGAGCTCGTGATCGGGGTGCTCAGGCAGGCTCGGGTGGTTCACCTTGGCGACGTGGCTGTCACCAGACAAGAACTCAACGACCTTCTTGGTGTTCTCGACATGGCGGTCAACGCGCAGCGACAGAGTCTCGGTGCCCTGGAGCAGGACCCAGGCGTTGAACGGGCTGATGCAGGCGCCCTCGTCACGCAGCAGGATAGCGCGAATATAGGTTGCGAAGGCGGCGGGACCGGCAGCCTCGGCAAACGAAACACCGTGGTAGGAGGGGTTGGGCTCAGCAATCTGCGCATACTTGCCGCTCGCCTTCCAGTCAAAGTTGCCGCCATCGACAATCACACCGCCCAGCGAGGTGCCGTGGCCGCCGATGAACTTAGTTGCAGAGTGAACGACAATGTTGGCGCCGTGCTCCAACGGACGGAACAGATACGGGGTGCCGAAGGTGTTGTCGACGACAACCGGCAGACCGTGCTTCTTGGCGATCTCGGAGATGGCGTCGATGTTGGGGATGTCGGAGTTGGGGTTGCCGAGCGTCTCGAGATAGATGGCCGTGGTGTTGTCCTTGATGGCACCCTCGACCTTGTCCAAGTTATGGGCATCGACAAACGTGGTCTCGACGCCAAACTGGGAGAGCGTATGCTCCAGCAGGTTGTAGGAGCCACCGTAGATGGTCTTCTGAGCCACCACGTGGTCACCGGCCTGGGCAAGAGCCTGCAGGGTATAGGTGATGGCAGCAGCACCGGAGGCGACGGCAAGACCTGCCACGCCGCCCTCGAGTGCGGCGATACGGTCCTCAAAAACGCCCTGGGTGGAGTTGGTCAGACGGCCATAGATGTTTCCGGCGTCGGCAAGACCAAAGCGGTCGGCGGCGTGCTGGGAGTTGCGGAACACATAGCTCGTGGTCTGGTAGATAGGCACGGCACGGGAGTCGGATGCAGGATCGGCGCTCTCCTGGCCAACGTGCAGCTGCAGGGTATCGAAACCAAAGGTGTGCTCGGGGTTGTTGATGAACTGGCTCATGATGATCTCCTTGATCGAACGAAAGTAAATAAAAAGAGAGAAGTAAGTCGCTGTCTCCTGATCACGCCGACGGGCGCAAACAGGAGCCCGGCATTCGTCTTGGTAAACAATTCATATGCGGGCCTCCTTTCGCATCCCGGTTCCGTGGTTGGCTTAATTACCTACCGCCTTTGTGTGTTTTGAATAGTACGAGCATTGTTTCTCTCGGTCAATCACTTAAAAGCGCTAACCTGTTATCTGTTTTTTAGATAGCTATCGAAAGGACGGGCGCCGATGACCCTTCAGCAGCTTCGTTTTCTGATCGCCGTGGCAGAGTCCGGCTCAATCAACGCCGCAGCTCAGCGCCTCTATACCGCTCAGTCCAACATCTCAAACGCCGTTAAAAGCCTGGAACAGGAGCTCCATCTGGAGATCTTTACGCGCTCCAGCCGCGGCGTCACGCTCACCAACGACGGCACCGAGCTTTTGGGCTATGCGCGCCAGGTCGTAGAGCAGGCCGACATGCTCGAGGCACGCTACGAGGACGGCGGCACCCCGCAAGCCCGCCTCGCCATTTCCGCCCAACACTACGCCTTTTCGGTCGAGGCCTTTGTCAACGTGGTCGAGCGCTGCCGCGACAGCAAGTTCGAGTTCATCATGCGCGAGACCACCACATCGCAGATTATCGACGACGTCCGCGCATTTCGCAGCGATATCGGCATTCTGTATCTAGATGACTTTAACGCCCGCGTCCTGCAGAAGGCCTTCGCCGATGCCCGCGCAAGCTTCCATCCCCTCTTCGACGCAACGGTCCACGTCTTCGTTAGCGAGCGCCACCCGCTCGCACGCCGCCCTCAGCTGTCCCTTGCCGACCTCACGCCCTATACGCGCTACAGCTTTGAGCAGGGAACCTCAAACTCCTTCTATTACGCCGAGGAACCTTTTAGCTATATCCCTTGCGACCGCAACATTCGAATCTCGGACCGCGGAACGCTCACTAACTTACTTATCACGTCGAACGGTTACACCTTGTCGACCGGTGTCCTCTCCAATGAAATGCAATGGGGTATGGCATCAATCCCGCTGGCAGACGCCCCAACGATGCACGTAGGCTATATCATGCACAACGAGCGCAAGCCCTCTCCCCTCTTGCAGCAATACCTCGACGAGCTCAACCGCATCATCCATGCCAACTAACTGTCGGAAGACGGGGTAGATATCGTAGATTGCTAGCCCCCGGCGGGCATGGCGCTACAATGGTCACTCACACGAAACGTACCCAACGAAAGGAACCATGTGAAGGTCATCATCTATACCGACGGCTCGGCCCGATCAAATCCGGGACGCGGCGGCTACGGCGCCGTGCTCAAATACACCAACCCCGCCGGCAAGACCTTCACCTCCGAGCTTTCGCGCGGCTACGCCAAGACCACCAACAACCGCATGGAGCTCATGGCGGTCATCGTGGCGCTCGAGGCACTTAACCGCCCCTGCGAGGTCGAGGTCCATTCCGATTCGCAATACGTCGTCAACGCCTTCAACAAACACTGGATCGACGGCTGGAAAAAGCGCGGGTGGAAAACTGCCAACAAGCAGCCCGTCAAGAACCGCGACCTGTGGGAGCGCCTGCTTGCCGCAAAGGGCAAGCATAAGGTGGAATTCATCTGGGTTAAGGGGCATGCCGGCCACGAGCTCAATGAGCGTTGCGACGAGCTCGCCACCACCGCGGCCGACGGAGCCAATCTCGATATCGACACCGGCTTTAACGAGAGCGACCTGTAACGGCGTTTTCGCACGCTTTTGTGTCCTCCCGCGCTACACTCGTCCTGTAGGCCAAACAACGCAAGGGGGACACATGCTGCGCATCGCAACCATCGGCACATCCATGATCACCGACGATTTTATCCAAGTCGTCAATGCCAACGACCAGGCTACATTCGTAGGCACGCTCTCGCGCGATGCAGATCGCGGCGGCGCCTTCACCGCTAAGCACGGCGGCGA
>UQXT01000136.1 GCA_900545075.1 uncultured Collinsella sp.
CGAGCGCGGTCATCTTCTTGCCGGTCTCATAGACGTTCTTGCCGTCCTCGAGATAGCCCTCCTGGCTAAAGTGCATGATCTCGATCTTCTCGGTTTCCTTCATGGCTTTTCCTTTCTGTCCTGCACGCGAATCTATACATCGCGTTTCTTTTCGATACCAATTATAGACATACACCAAACGTGTTTTTAATACCACTTTTCAATCTGTTCCAATCCTCGGTGAACGGTCGAAATTCTCTGGTGAGTGGTATTAAATTAGAATTGAATGTATAGCTAACACCTCTGGCGCCTCCCTTGTGTGACAAAGAACAGCGTTCCTACCAGCGCAATAATGGTCGATGCCCCAAATAGCACCGCTTGGACGCCCAAAGCCTCCGCCAAAAAAGGAGCCGCCAGCAGCGGCAGCACGCCGGCGCTCATCAGGCCAAAACGCACAAAGCCGGTAATGCGCCCCAGGTATTTGATGTCGGCGCGCTCCTGAATCAAGATCATCTGCAGCGGTTCCAGGAACCCCCAGGCCAGACCGTTAATCGCCTGACCGATAATCGCGACCCCCAGCATATCGGTGCCCACGTACACCATGGACCCAATGCCCACGGCCATGAGCGCGCCAAGCAACAATCGCAGGTTGACATGGCGAGCAGAAAGCTTGGTCAGGATGAACGCGCCCACCGAGGAAGTGAGGCCCACGACCGAGGACAGCCAGCCCAGCCAGACGATATCCACGTTGAGCACATCGCGGTAGAACAACGACTCCAGCGAATCGAACGCGCCAAACGCAAAGAAACCCAAAAAGCCCGAGATAAAGATGAGGCGCAGGTCGTGGTCGCGAAACGTAAGTCGCGCACCCTCGGCCATGCCGCCCAGAATACCGCCCTTCGACTTCTCCCCTTTTGCGGGAGCAACACACTCGTGACAACCCAAGGAGAGCACGGCCGCCACACCCATCATGCCCGCCATGAGCAGATAGACCGATTGCGTGGCAAAACAGCTCACGATGGCACCACCGAGCAGCGGGCCAGCGGTATAGGCAATATTGCTGTAGAACACCATGAGGCCGTTCACGCGGGTACGGCCCTCGGTGGTCGACTCCAGGTATCCCGGAAACGCATGCGTGCAGGTGTTGATAAAGCCGCCCGCAAGTCCCAAGACGCACGCGGCAAACACAAGCCCGGGGACAGACAACGGTGCCAACCCCACGCCAAGCGATAGCACTGCCGTAATCACGCACGTCACAAATGACGTCCGGCGCGGTCCAAAGCGGTCGATGACCGAACCCGACACCATATTGCCCACCGACGTCATAAGATTGCGCGCGAGCGTAATGGCAGCAACCAAAAAGGCCGTGCCAGCCAGATCATACGTGGCCGCACCGATAAGTCCCAAAAAGTAGACCGCGTTGTTGGCGCACCACTGCAGGGATTCAATAAGAATCAGCCTGACCTCTGCCGGCGTCAGGCGCATTGCTTCGCGATCCTTCGCGAACATACGAACTCCTTCTATACAAAAAGGGGATGGAGGGCATAGGCCTGCTCCATCCCCTTTCCAGGTTGCAACGAAAATCTATGCAGCCGGGCTCTTACGCCAGCACGCCGAAGAACGCGCCGATGATGCCCACGACCATGGTGGCCACGATCAGCACCATGGGGTTGATCTTCTTGGACAGCAGCCAGTAGTACAGCCAGAAGGCGATCATGCCGAGCATGCCGGGCATGATGCCGTCCAGGATGTCCTGGAGGGTCTGGGCGTCGTCGCCCGAGCCGATGGCCACCGGGATGCTGGCCCAGAACATGTCCTTGCACATGGCGCCCACGACCATGACGCCCACGATTCCCACGCAGGTCATGATCTTCTGCATGAGGCCGGTCCTCTGGGCCTCGTCCAGGAAGCCCACGCCCAGCTCGTAGCCCTTGACGGCGCCCCAGATGCGCAGCGCGAAGCCGGGGACGTTGTAGATGAGCAGGAAGGCGATGGGGCCGAAGGGGTTGCCGGCCTGGCACAGGCTGATGCCCACCGCGGCGGCGACCACGCGCAGCGTCGACAGGAAGATGGAGTCGCCGATGCCGGACAGCGGACCCATGAGGGCGGCCTTGACGTCGTTGACGCTCTCGGGCTCGATCTCGCCGCGGGCGACCTTCTCCTCCATGGCCATCGCGATGCCGCCGACGAACGGGGCAAACTGGACGGTGATGTTGAAGAACGCGCAGTGGCGGTGCAGGGCCGCGGCGTAGTCGTCGGGGCGGCCGGCGTAGATCTTCTTGAGCATGTTGGCGACCATCAGGCAGAAGGCGATGTTCATCTGCTTGTAGTAGGTCCAGGAGAACTCCATGCCCAGGGCGCCGACGTTGACGGCGCTCTTGACGAGGTCGGAGCGCGTGATCTTGTTCTCGGGACTAGAAGTCATCGTCCTCATCCCCTTCCGCGGAGAGCTGGGGCTGGGCTCCGCCCAGGCCGAGCAGGTCGAACTTGTCGATGCCGATGATGATGGCGATCAGGGCGACGCCCAGGACGGGCACGTTGGCGTAGGAGCACAGCAGGAAGCCCAGGAAGTAGAAGGGCACGAGCTGCTTGGTGAGCACCAGGCGGCCGAGCATGGCGAAGCCCATGGCAGGCAGGATGTTGGCTGCAACGCCAAAGCCAGCAAGGACAAAGGGCGGGATGAAGTCGAGCAGGCCCTGGATGGCGTCAGCACCCAGATAGAACGACAGCGAGCACAGCAGGAACGCCATGATGATACCGGTCAAACCGATCAGGAAGTGCATCGCATAGACACCCTTAAGGTTGCCCTGGCCGGAGTAGACATCAGCGCGGTCGACCAGGATCGGCAGGGCGGCGTTAAGGATGTTCTTGATGGCAAGGCACAGCGTGGCGATGGGCATGGCAAGCGCGATGGCTGCCTCGGTGCTCTGGCCCAGCTGGATAGCGAAGGCGCAGGCGAGCACGCCGCCGATCGTCTCATCAGGCGGCACGTAGGCGCCGATGGAGATCGAGCCCATGAACAGCAGCTCCAGACTCGCACCGATCGCGAGGCCGGACTGCAGGTCCCCCAGCACCAGGCCCACGAGCGGGCACAGGACGATGGGGCGGAACGCGTAGAGCGTACCGAGCTGGCAGTCGAACTTACCAAATGCGGCGATAAGTCCGATGAGGATTGCTTGGGTAAGCATACATCCCCCTTTCCATATAGGACACTACGAAGAGCTCAGACTCTTCGAAATTGAACGCCTAGAGCACGCTGGCGCAGTCGACCTTGGGGTCATCGGCCAGGGGTCGAATCTCGACCTCAACGCCACGATCCAGCATCTCGCGCACATCGGCTTCCTCGGCCGCGGTCAGGAAGATCTGACGAGAGACCTGACGAGCGTCGGGACGCTTCTCGTCCTTGGGCTTGGTGTTGCCCAGGTTGACCGACTTGATCTGCGGGCAGCCCTCAACAAGCTGCTTTGCCTCAGCGATAGTGGCGACGCAGATGATCATCTTGTACTTGTCGGTCACGCCCGAGTTGATAGCTTCGATTGCATGCTCCATATCTTTGATGACGAGCTTGCAGCCGGCAGGCTTGCCCATCTTGAGCGTCGTCTTCCACACCGGGTCGTTAGCGACCTTATCGCCCACGCAGAAGATGCAGTTGGAGCCAAGGCCCTGAACCCAGGAAACTGCGACCTGGCCATGAAGCAAGCGATGGTCAACGCGAAGTAGCTGAATCATAATGTGACCCCCCAAAGGTCTTGTGCCGTCATACGGCGTGTCAGTAGGTGCTGCGGATTAGAACTCTTCCTCCTCCTCGTCATCGACCAAAAGATCGTTGACAAACTTCACGCGCGTATCGTCCGCAGCGACGATGGCGCGAATCGTCTCCTCAACCGGCGCCGACTCGTCAGAGAACAGCAGCTGGATGAGCAGAGGAAGGTTCATGTTGGTAACGAGGTACGTGCGGGGACGCGTCTGGACGATCTTGGTGAACTCGTTGTTAACGCTACCGCCAAAGAGGTCGGTGCAGACAACGACATCATCGTCGGCAGACATGCCTGCCAGCAGTTTTTGGGCCTCCTCGGCCACGTCCATGCGGCCATCGACGAACATCGAAAGATCGTGGACGTTGTCGCGAGCGCCCGAGAGCAGCTCGACGCTCTCCTTGATGCCGGTGGCGAAGTGCGCATGGCTGGCGATGATGTACTGTCTCATTCTGTGTTCCTCTCAATAGCCCGGCACGTTCCCGCACCCGTTTTCTTTAGTAGTCGAACTGGTGATAGTAGCGACGATACTTGAGGTTGTGCTTGGTGACCGTCTCGTAGTAGCGAGCCAGGCGGTCGGTCACGAGCACCGTCAGAATCCACGGGGAGACGATGACGCGGA
>UQXT01000137.1 GCA_900545075.1 uncultured Collinsella sp.
AGGTCGTTCACTTCGCGGAAAAGTATTAGACTTCGTTTTCCAACAAACAGGAAAGGGCACCGCAACGCAAACGGGACCCGCGTTTGGCAAGGGCCCCGTCGTGAAAAGTTGTTAACCCGGTAACCTTATACCACTCGATTAGTACTGCTCGATGCCCATGTAGCGACGAACCTCGGGGCTGTGGTCGAACACCTTGCCGCGGGCGGCGCGCAGTTCGCAGCTCATCGCATAGAAGAAGATCGGCTCCAGGTACGAACGCACGCTGGCAGGCACCTCGCCCACGCCGTACTCGAGCGCATCGAGCACCATGATCGTGTCGGTGTGCGTGTTGAGGAACGCCAGCGCGCGCTCCTCCATGGGGCGGCACTCGCCCGATCCGAGCTGCACAAAGTAGAACACGCCGGGCTCGGTAGCCTCGAACGGGCCGTGGAAATACTCGCCGGAGTGGATGTAGCAGCAGTGCTGCCATTGCATCTCCATGAGCGAGCAGATTGCCATGGCGTAGGTCTGGCTAAAGTTGGGGCCGGAGCCCAGGATGTAGAAGAACTCGTGCTGCTGGCAGAGCTCGGCAAAGCGGGCGCCCAGCTCGGCGTTGACCTTCTCGCGTGCGGCGGGCAGCAGCGCGTCCATCTGCTTAAGGCCGGCGTACATGTCAGTGAGCGCCTCGTAGCCCTCCTGCTGGTCGAGCAGTTCAGCGGCGATCAGAGCGCCGATGCCCTGCGGCACCTCGGCCTGCGGCACGCCCTCGCCCCAGGGATAGACCCAGGTAGTCCACTTGCCGTTGTCGATCTTTGAGCCCTCGCAGTCGGTAAGGGCAATGACCTCGGCGCCGGCAGCCAACGCCATCTCGCAGCCGTCGACGACCTCTTGCGTGTTGCCGCTGTGGCTGCAGGCGATGACGAGTGACTTCTCGCCAAGACTCTTGGGGGCCATCAGACAAAACTCGCGCGCCGTGTAGACCGTCGAGGTAAACGTGGTGGCCTCGCGCTTGAGCAGTTCGTTAGCCGGCATGAGGTCGATCATCGAACCGCCGCAGGCAATCCAAAAGACGTTCTCGACCTTGCCCTTGCGCTCGATAATTTCCTGAACCAGATCATGTGCGTTCATGCTGATGCTCCTCCTTGTGGGGCGGCTTTGAACGACGACAGCTCGTACCTGCTGTCGTTCTATGTTGTCCTATTTATAGCACGCATGACGACGCCCGTGAAGCCATCTCACCAAATTTGTTCTATATCGTTCTATCTGTGGACGTTAGATGTCGAACACGTAGCGCGAGCCCACGATCTTTTGGCGTCCGAGCAGCAAGGGCCGCTCCCCCTCATCGGTAAAGTACGCCTCCATATAGAAGAGCGGCTCACCGACCGGCACCTCCAGCAGCGAGGCCGCCTGAGCATCGGCAAGCGCAATCTCCACAGTACAGGGGTCGGACTTGAGCGGCGCGCGGCCCGAATGCTCGGCAACGAGCGCAAAGATGGAATTGTCCGTGAGATCCTTGTCGGCAAGCGTCTGCAGATAGGGATGGTCAGCCAGCACAAAAGCGTTGTTTTCGAGCATGACGGGCACGCCGTCTGCCGTGCGCACGCGCTCGACAACGATGAGCTCGCAGCCGGGTTCCACGCCAAAGAACGCCGCATCCTCGTGCGTCGCCGCGACCACCGTGCGCGACACCAGACGCGCACCCGGCACCATGTCGTTGGCAGCACAACCCTCGGTGAAGCTCTGGACGTCGCCCTTCTGGCGAATCTTGCGCTTGAGCTTGGGAGCGCATACAAAGGTGCCCCTCCCCTGCTGGCGATTGAGATATCCCGCGCGCGATAGCTCCTCGATGGCGCGGCGCACGGTGATGCGTCCCACGCCGTAGTACTTCGCGAGCTCCATCTCGGAAGGAATGCGCGAGCCGGATGCGTACACGCCACGCGCGATCTCACCTTTTAGGTCGTCCATAACCTGCTGGTACAGCGGCACGGCGGACACCTCAGTGCGCTCGGTTTTATTGTCGGATGCCATCGTTATGCTCCATTCCGTGCATGCTCGGACTCAAATTCTTCAATCGCCGCCATAAACTGCTCGCCAAAGGCATCGGCCTTTTTCTCGCCGATGCCGTTGACCTGGATAAGCTCGTCGCGCGTCTGCGGGCGTAGGCGGCACAGACCACGCAGGGCTTTGTCGGAAAAGACCATGTACGGCGCCATCTCCAGCTCGGTCGAGATCTCCTTGCGCAGGGCGCGTAGGCGCTCGAACAGCTCGGCATCGTCGCCCACGCGCGGGCGCTGATCCAGCTCGGCCTCCTCGCGCAGCAGATCGACGGCGCGGCGGGCGCGGGCCGAGGCCTTGCGCTTGGACGCACGACGCTTAACGGTAAAGGCGAACGCCTCGTCCTCGACCTCGCCGGCACGCGGGCCCAGCCCCACGACCGGATACTGGCCCTGCGAGGTGGCCAAATAACCGCGGCCGCACAGCTGGCCGATGATGTCCTTGATGCGCCCGACGGATTCGTTCGACAGCTCACCGTAGCCGCGGTCCTCGTCCAGATGCATCTGGCGAATGCGCTCGGTGTTGCCGCCGTGGAGCACGTCGGCGATGAGCGACTTGCCAAAGCGCATGGGACGCGTGGCCACATAGCGCACGGCGGCGCGGGCCATATCGGTGACGTCCTCGACCTCGAACTGCGTGAGGCAGTTGCTGCAGTTGCCGCAGCCCTCGGCCTCGTCCGTGGCGGTGCCGCCCGTACCGGCCGCGGCATGCTCGGCCGCGGCCTCGTCGCCAAAGTAGCGCAGCATGTATTCGCGCAGGCAGCCGGTGGTATTGCAGTAGCCCTCCATCTGGCTGAGCAGACGATATCGATTCTGGACCGCCCACGCGCGCTGCTCGTCGTCGAGCGCCTCGTCGGCAGCATCGCCGCGGTCGATCAGAAAGCGGCGCATGCGAAAATCGTTACCGTTCCACAGCAAGTGGCAGCTGGCCGGGTCGCCGTCGCGGCCAGCGCGGCCAGCCTCCTGGTAGTAGGCCTCGATACTCTCGGGCACGTTGTTGTGAATCACGTAGCGCACGTTGGGTTTGTCGATGCCCATGCCAAAGGCGTTGGTGGCAACCATCACCTGGATATCGTCATCGATAAAGGCACGCTGGCTTTGACGGCGGGCGTCGTTGCCCATGCCGGCATGGTAACGGCCAACGCGAATGCCGCTGGGGCCCAGCGCCTCGGCAAGCTCGCCTGCCAGCGCATCGACCGTCTTACGGGTCGAGCAATACACGATGCCGCTCTCGCTCGAATGCGCGATCACATAGTCGCGCACCCATGCGGCCTTGGCCTTGTCGCCCATCTCCTCGCAGCCAAAGTAGAGGTTCTTGCGATCGAAGCCCGTCACCACCGTCGCCGGATTTTGCAGGCCGAGCATTTGCTGAATGTCCGCACGCACGCGCTCAGTCGCCGTAGCGGTAAAGGCCGCCACGATGGGGCGCTGCGGCAGGGAATCGATGAACTCGCGAATCTGCAGGTAAGCGGGGCGGAAATCCTGGCCCCATTGGCTTACGCAGTGGGCCTCGTCAATGGCCACAAGCGGCACGCCAATGCCGCCGTCGGCCGCGGCCTCCTGTGCAAAGGCTAAAAAGCGTGGCTCGAGCAGGCGCTCGGGCGCCACGTACATAAGCTGGTAGCGGCCCTCGCGCGCCCGCTTGAGCACGGTGTTTTGCTGGGCCGGAGTAAGGCTGGAGTTGAGATAGCTGGGCCGCGCGCCCGCCGCGAGCAACGCACGGGTCTGGTCCTCCATAAGCGACAGCAGCGGACTCACCACAAAGGTGATGCCGGACAGCATGAGCGCGGGCACCTGGTAGCAAATGGACTTGCCGGCGCCCGTGGGCATAACACCCAGCGCATCGCGACCGGCAAGGATTGCATCGACCATGCGGTCCTGCCCCGGGCGAAACGAGGTGTAGCCAAAATAGACGCCGAGCGTGTCGAGCGCCATCTGCTGCATGCTATCGGTCATGGTTTCCTAACGTCCAAGTCATCTGCCGCCGATTATACGCCGCCACGCGGACCGGCGCCGCCCGGCTGTCGACCACGGGCGACGCAATCCAAAGGGAACGAGCGTGGATTTTCGGACACTTGCCGAACAAGCGTGGATAATCTCCCACTTTGAGGCCGTCACCGAGCCAAAAACGGGAGATTATCCGCTCTCATTTTGGA
>UQXT01000138.1 GCA_900545075.1 uncultured Collinsella sp.
CGGCAGCAATTCTGGGCATCTGCGACAAGGCAACCTACGAGGGCGAACCCGCCATAGAACTCGAAGCCGCCGCCTGGCGCGCGCTCGACAGCGAAGGTGCCTATTTTTCCGACGACAACGCCGGCTATTTCGCATCTGATCCATCGTGGCTGGACGGTCCCGATGTTCTGGACCAGAAAACACTCTTTGAGGCACTTTTGGGAGGAATTGAAGCCGGAGCGCCCGCCGACAGGCTCGCACTCGACTTCCATGTCGCCGTCGCGCGCGCCTCGGCGCGCATCGCCAGCGAAATATGCGCGCGCGAGGGTATCGACACCGTCGCGCTCTCGGGCGGCGTGTTCATGAACCGACTTCTACTCCAGCTCCTCACCCGCGAGCTCAAAAGCGCGGGCCTTGCTGTCTTGGTCCCCCACACCGTACCCGTCAATGACGGCTGCATCGCCTACGGTCAGGCGGCGGTCGCAAGCGCTCGTCTTGCGCAGATTGCACCACAGTAGCTCTTCCTCGCACGCCGCCGCGCCCAGCCGTCTCACAGGCGTAACGCGTTTGCCCGCAAACCCCGCGAGCGCTACCATCAACTGATGGATTATTGAGCGCCTATCCAGCGCAAAGCGTCTAAAAGGGGAACAATATGTGCCTTGCCGTTCCCGGTAAAGTAGTCAAACGCGACGACGACCTCAAGGCCACCGTCGACATGATGGGCATCGAGCGCCCCGTGTCGCTACGACTCGTGCCGACGGCGCAGGTTGGAGACTATATTCTCGTACACGCCGGCTTTGGCATCCAGATCGTCGACGAGCAGGAAGCGCAAGAAACGCTCGAGCTCGTTAATGCCATGACCGAGCTGGCCGAAGAAGACCAACTGGCCAGCAACCCGGCCGAGGCATACTAGTGGCGGCCGGACAGCCGGCTCGCTCCGGTATCGACTTTTCGGCATTTCGCGATTCCAAGCTGGCCCGCGAGCTCATCGAACGCATCCATGAACTCGTCGGCGACCGCACCATCAACCTTATGGAAGTCTGCGGCACGCACACCGTGAGCATCGGCCGCTATGGCTTTCGCTCCATTATGCCGGCCGGGCTCAAGCTGCTGAGCGGACCGGGCTGCCCCGTCTGCGTTACCGCCAACCGCGACATCGACCACGCGATCGCGCTCGCCAACATAGACGGCGCCATCATCACCACCTTTGGCGACATGATGCGCGTGCCCGGATCGTCCACCTCGCTCGCTGCGCAAAAGGCGGCAGGGCGCGATATTCGCATTGTGTACTCCCCGCTCGACGCGCTCGACATTGCCGAGCAAAACCCCGATCGCCCGGTCATTTTTATGGGCGTGGGCTTTGAGACTACGACGCCCACCATCGCCGCCGCCATTTTGGAGGCCGATGCACGCGGGCTCCAGAACTTCTCGGTCTATTGCGCCCACAAGACCACGCCGCCGGCGTTGCGCGCCATCGCCAACGATCCCGAGACCGCCATCGACGGATTTATCCTGCCGGGGCACGTCGCCACCATCACGGGCTTGGCGCCCTTTAGCTTTTTGGTCGACGAATTCAATACCCCGGGTGTGGTCACGGGATTTGAGCCGGTCGATATCCTGCAGGGCATCTGCATGCTGGTCCAGATGGTTGTCGAGGACAGGCCCGCGATCGACAACGCCTACCGCCGTGGCGTCAACGCAGACGGCAACCCCGTAGCGCGCCAGCTGGTCGAGCAGGTGTTTGAGCCATGCGACACCACGTGGCGCGGGCTGGGGCCGATTACTAACTCAGGCCTTTCCATCCGCCCCGAGTTCTCGCGCTTTGATGCCCGCGCTCGCTTTGACGTGCCCGTTGAGGCGACGGTCGAGCCGCGTGGGTGCCGCTGCGGCGACGTGCTGCGCGGGGCCATTACGCCGAGCAGTTGTCCGCTCTTTGGCCGCACCTGCACGCCCGAGCACCCCGTCGGCCCGTGCATGGTGAGCTCCGAGGGCAGCTGCGCGGCGTACTACCGCTACCGTAACTAGTCCGGACGCACCCGCACACTGGCACCACCCACGATTGGAGTTTTCGATATGTCCCGTACTGCCACCGATAGCACCGTCCTGTTGGGCCACGGCTCTGGCGGTCAGATGATGAAGCGCATCATCGATGAGGTCTTTTTGGATGCGTTTGGATCGCCCGAGCTGCTCGCGGGCAACGACGCCGGCGTCGCCACGCTGCCCGCGAGCGGGCGCATCGCCATGTCGACCGACAGCTTTGTAGTCTCGCCGCAGTTCTTCCCCGGTGGCAACATCGGCCGCCTCGCCGTATGCGGAACCGTCAACGACGTCGCGACCTCGGGCGCCAACGTGCGCTACCTGTCGTGCGGGTTTATCCTCGAAGAGGGCTATCCCATGGATAAGCTCCGCCAGATTGTGCAGACGATGGCCGAGACGGCGCGTGAGGCGGGCGTGTCCATAATCACGGGCGACACCAAGGTGGTCGAGCGCGGCGGGGCCGACGGCGTCTATATCAATACCGCCGGCGTGGGCGAGGTTCCCACGGGCGTGGCGCTCAGCGGTGCCAACTGCCAGCCCGGCGATGTCATTCTGGTATCGGGCACACTGGGCGACCACGGCATCGCCATCATGAGCCAACGCGAGGGCCTGGCGTTTTCGAGCACCATCGAAAGCGATGCCGCGCCGCTCAACCACCTGATTGCCGACGTTTTGGCCGCAGCGCCCGGCACGCGTTGCTTTCGCGACCCCACGCGCGGTGGCCTGGCGTCCACACTCAACGAGTTTGCCCAGGCCAGCGGTGTTGCCATGGAGGTCGACGAAGATGCCGTGCCCGTGCGTCCCGACGTGCAGGCCGCCTGCGAAATGCTCGGCTACGATGTACTGCAGGTGGCAAACGAGGGCAAGATGGTTGCCGTCGTGCCTGCCGAGCAAGCCGATGCCGCGCTGGCCGCCATGCGCGCCGCCCGCTACGGCGAGAATGCCGCCGTCATCGGTCGCGTGCTGCCACTTGCCGAGGGCACCCGCCCCGCCGTGCGCGTACGTACCGGCTGGGGCTCGACCCGCATCCTCGACATGCTCGTAGGAGAGCAGCTGCCGAGAATTTGCTAACGACAAAGGCTCAGGGCTATTAAAGATATTCAGATTCCAAACATGCCCGGCACGCATGCCCAGTATCATGGGGTGCGTTTTGAAACCCAATGACGGGAGCTTTCATGGCAGCAGCTTTTTCCCATGTGATTTTTGATCTGGACGGTACCATCCTCAACACGCTCGAGGACCTGGCGACCGCCGGCAACCATACCTGCGAGACGCACGGCTGGCCTACGTTTGCCGTCGACGAGTACCGCTACAAGGTGGGAAACGGCATGCTCAAGCTGGTTGAGCGCTTTATGCCCGCCGAGTATGCGGGCGACGGCCGCATGTTTGAGCAGACGCTTGCCGAGTTTAGGGCTTACTACGGCGAGCACAAGGAGGACCACACCGCCCCCTATGCCGGCACGATCGAGATGCTCGACCGCTTGCGCGCCGCGGGTGTGCAACTTGCCGTGCTCACTAACAAGGACCACGTCTCGGCGGCTCCGCTTATCGAGAAGTATTTTGGTTCCGAGCGCTTTGCGCTGGTGCAGGGCCACGTCGATGCGTTTCCGCCCAAGCCCGAGGCGCCTGTTACACTGCATGTGATGAAAGAGCTAGGCGCCGATCCGTCGACCACGCTCTATGTGGGCGATTCCAATGTCGATATCCTGACCGGTCACAACGCCGGCCTTAAGAGTGCGGGCGTCAGCTGGGGCTTCCGCGGCCGCGCAGAGCTGGAAGCCGCCGGCGCCGACTACGTGGTGGACAGCCAGGCAGAGCTCACGGCGCTGGTACTGGGCGAGTAACCGCTCATCCCTCCCACGGGCAGCTAATGTGGGACGGGACTCTTTTAGCTGCCCCCGCAACAAAGAAATGTCCCCGACTGCCGGCAGAAAAGGAACGTCCCCAAGTGCCGCCTTCGACAGCGATGGCAACGCCACAGGCACAAGTGCCACTTTAAGCCAGCCAAGAGAACGCCGTTGTTTTGGCAACGACAGCGAAAGCCCGCCAGAGCGAGCAAGGTGCCTTGAAACAAGGCGGCATTGAC
>UQXT01000139.1 GCA_900545075.1 uncultured Collinsella sp.
CGAGTGTGGGCGAGGACAAGCGTCTGATGACCGGTCGTCTGGTCAAGTTCACCTCCAAGGACCTGGATACCTGGGAGTTCCAGGGCGACTGGTGGAATCCGGGCCTGTACACCATGTTCGAGATGCCTGATCTCTTTAAGATGGGCGACTGGTGGTATCTGGTGTTCTCCGAGTACAGTGATGGCAACAAGACCCGTTACCGCATGTCTCGCTCTATCAACGGTCCTTGGATCACTCCTGCGGACGATTCCTTCGATGGCCGCGCGTACTATGCCGCGCGTACCGCATTTGACGGCGAGCGCCGCGTTCTCTTTGGTTGGGTTCCTACGCGTGACGAGGGCGGCGACCCCAGCTCTTACCTGTGGGGTGGCACCTTTATGCCCCTCGAGATCGTTCAGCGTGCCGACGGAACGCTCGGCACCAAGCTTCCTGACAGCATGCTTGGCGCCTTTGGCGAGGCTAAGGCAGTCGAGGCCTTTGAGCTCTCCTGCGAGTCGGGCAAGGTCGAGCAGGTGCTCGCCGCGGATGCCGGTTCCACCTATATGCTCGATGCCGACATCGAGCTCGCCGGTGACGCTGCCGGCTTCTCGGTGAAGCTTGCCGAGGACGCCGAGTCCGGTCTTGCCTATGAGTTCCGCGCCAACCTGCGTGAGGGCAAGCTCGAGTTTACGGCGGCCCCCCAGTATCCGTGGTTCCAGGTCAACAACATGGGCCTCGAGCGTCCGTTGTTCTTTAAGGGCGAGGGCACTCATCATGTGCGCCTGGTCGTTGACGACGATATCGCGACCATCTTTGTCGATGATGTTGCGCTTAACGCGCGCTTCTGCAATAAGCAGGGCCAGGGTGTGGCGCTGACGGTCACCGACGGTACGCTTAAGTGCGCAAATGCAACGATCGCGTCTCTGTAATGGCATCAAAACGTCTTATGATTTCGTAAAGGAATGGAGAGGAACATGGACTACAAAGTAGTGTCTCAGCAAGTCGTCGATAACGTCGGCGGTCTGGAGAACATCGAGGGCGCCACGCATTGCGTTACGCGTCTGCGTCTGGTGCTCAAGGATACGAGCAAATACAACAAGGCCGAGCTCGAGAACATCGATGGCGTCAAGGGCGTGCTGTACAACAGCGGCCAGCTCATGATCATCTTCGGTACCGGTACCGTCAACAAGGTTTACGATGAGTTTATGGCTCTGACGGGCGTTAAGGAGATCAGCGCTTCCGAGGTCAAGGGCGCCGAGGCGGACAAGAAGGGCAAGTTCTTCTCGGTCCTCAAGGTATTCTCGGACATCTTTATCCCCATCATTCCCGCTTTCGTCGGCGCTGCTATCATCATCGGCCTTAAGTCGCTGATTGTTGCCAACGGCCTCTTTGGCATGGAGGGCAGCCTCGCCGATCACAGCGAGTTCCTCAAGAACCTCGCAAGCTTCTTTGCCATTATCGCCACCACCTTCGACTACCTACCTGTCCTGGTTATGTACAGCGCGGTCAAGCGTTTTGGCGGTAACCCGATCCTGGGCATCCTCGTCGGTATCGTCATGGTTCACCCGAGCCTTATGAACCGTAACACGTTCGTTATGGACCCGACGGGTGCTGAGTACTGGAACTTCGGTCCGCTCTCCATTCCCATGGTTGCTTTCCAGGGCGGCGTGTTCCCTGCAATCCTGACTGCCTGGTTTATGGCCAAGGTCGAGAAGATTGCCCAGAAGTACATCCCCGAGGTCGTTTCGTTCGTCTTTGTCCCGACCGTTACCCTGATTCTTGCTAACGTCGCCCTGTTCACCGTGTTCGGCCCGCTCGGCAACCTGATCGGCGACGTCCTCGCCGGCGTAATCGATATCCTGTACAACAGGATGGGCGTCTTCGGTGCCTTTGTCTTCGCCGCGTTCCTGCAGCCGCTTGTCGTTACCGGTACGCATCAGTTCATCCAGGGTATCGAGGCAAACCTCGTTGCCACGACTGGCTTCAACTACATCCAGGCCATCTGGTCGGTTTCCATCATCGCCCAGGGCGGCGGCGCCATCGGCATGTACCTCATTCACAAGAAGCATTCCAAAGAGCGCAACATCTGCATGTCGTCCTTTATCCCGACGCTGGTCGGTATCTCCGAGCCCGCAATCTTCGCTGCAAACATGCGCTACTCGATCATCCCGTTCATCTGCGCATGCATCGGTGCAGGCTGCGGCGGTGCCTTCGTGAAGCTCTTTGAGGTGCGCGCCATCGGTCAGGGTCTGACCGGTGTGCTTGGCCTGCTCATCGTCACACCCGAGACTCTCGTGTGGTATGTGGCTGGCAATCTCATCGCCTTCATCGTGCCGATCGTCTTGATCTTTGCCTACAACAAGGCAAAGGGCGTGCCGACCACCGATGAAGAGGGCGCTGGCGCAGGCTTCGATGTCAGCTTCTAGTTGAGCCATTCAGTGCAATGTGCGGATAAGTCCATTTGAGGAAGGGCGTTCGGCTCGTGTGAGTCGGGCGTCCTTCCCTATAGACGAGAAAGTCAATGGCGATGTTAAATCAAAAAAACAAGGTGATGCGTGCGGACTATGAGCAGTGGCGAGCTGGACAGGATGAGACGGCGGGTCGCATCGCGTCCGACCCCGATAGGCTCCTGTTCCATGTGGAGCCTGAGCTTGGCTGGCTCAACGATCCCAACGGTTTGGTGCAGATCGGTGATACGTATCACATCTATCACCAATACGATCCATTCGATGCTGCGCATGGCGGTCCAGTGCTTTGGAATCATCTGACAACAAAGGATTTTGTGACGTACGAGAATCGCGGCCCTGTGCTGTTCCCCGATTCCGATTTGGATTCGAGCGGAGCGTATTCTGGTTCTGCCTTTGTACACGACGGCAAGATTCACTACTTCTATACCGGCAACGTCAAGCATTTTGACCGCGATGATTACGACTACGTGTTGACGGGCCGTGAGCAAAACCAAATTCATATGGTTACCGAGAATCCCGACGAATTGGGCAAGAAGCGTGTGGCTGTTGGGCCGGTCGATTACCCCGACGATATCGGTACGCACGTACGCGACCCCAAGATCCTTGAACACGATGGTATTTACTACATGGTTCTGGGCGCTCGTACGAAAGACGACCGCGGCTGCGTGCTTGTCTATACTTCGCGCGATCTAGAGGATTGGCGCTATGCGACGCGCATTGAGCTGGGCGAGAAGTTTGGTTTTATGTGGGAGTGCCCTGATCTATTTGAGCTTGATGGCGAGCTAATTCTCGTTTGCTGTCCGCAGGGCGTGCCCGCCGATGGTTGGCGTTACCGCAATCCGCACCAGTGCGTGTGGTTCTCCATCGAGGCCGATTGGGAGGCGCCGAGCTTTAAGATCACCGGGCAGGGCATGCCCCCGATGGTCGATGCCGGCTTTGATTTCTACGCACCGCAGTCCTTTGAGGATGCTGCGGGTCGGCGTTTGATGATCGGGTGGTCTGGTTGCCCCGATGCGACGGCAGAAAACCCGACGGTGGCACGCGGGTGGCAGTGCGCGTTGACGGTGCCGCGAGAGCTGAGCATACGCGATGGTAAGCTCTGTCAGCAGCCGGCGCACGAGATTGAGAAGATGCGCGACGACTGCGTTCGCGCGACAGGCGGTGAAACCGTTGAGGAGCCGGGCCGCCTGTTTGATCTTGTGGTTTCCTGTGAGGGCGCCAAGATGGTCGAGCTCGAAATCCGCAAGGGTGTCTTTGTGCGTTATACGGACGGGATGCTTACCCTCGATATGGGTGACGAAGGCTATGGGCGCGACCAGAGGTCGATTGAGCTCGGCGAGCTTCGCGACCTACGCGTGCTTTCGGACACTACGATGGTCGAGATTTTTGCAAATGGTGGCGAGGCGGCACTTACGAGCCGTACCTATTCGCCGGCGGTTCCGGCGATGGAGCTGCACGCCGAGGGTGCGGCATCGATGAATTTCTACCGCCTCGTGCATTAACCGTGCGTGGAGCACGATTGGATTTGCTGGACGGAATGTGTCGCAGTTGTCGCGGCCAACTACCGCTTACCGCATATAGCGACCGTTTGCGGAATAAGTAACCCTCCTTAATAAACCGTGTAGAATCCT
>UQXT01000140.1 GCA_900545075.1 uncultured Collinsella sp.
GTGACGGACGTGTTGAGCACCTCGGCGTGGTCGGTCAGGACCTCGATCTCGCCGGTCGCGAGCTTGGTGTTGGTGGTCTCCTCGCCACGGGCGCGCACGACGCCGTGAATCTTGATGGGCCACTCGGGACGCATGGTCTCGGCGATCTTAAAGGCATCGCCGTCGGAGTGCTCGGGGTCGAAGGTGAGCTGCGTGATGCCCTCGCGGTCACGAAGGTCGCAGAAGATAAGGCCGCCGTGGTCGCGGCGACGACTCACCCAACCGGTGAGGGTGACCTCTTCGCCCACGTTCTCGAAGCGAAGCTCGCCGCAGGTACGGGTGTGCATGGAATGCTCATCGATGGGACGGGTCTGGCTCATACCAGTGATCCTCCTTTATGGATCTGTGCCGCCCCGTGTCGTTCCGGGCGGCGTCGTACAGATTTGCCCAGCCTGCGTAAACCGCGCAGCCAGACATGGCGTTCTATCTTATCGCACCTGTGTCGATGTGCCGCGGAAAAGTGGCTCCTGCCCAAAGACTTGACGGAGACGAAACAATTGATGCGTCGCGGCACCCGTCTGCACGCGTCACGTGCGACAATATGCCCCAATAAAACAGCACTTGGAAAGGCCCGTCATGACTGCACGGCTCATTGTTATGGATATCGACTCCACGCTCATCAACCAGGAGGTCATCGACCTGTTGGGCGAGGAGGCCGGCGTAGGCGAGCAAGTGGCGAAGATCACTGAGCGCGCCATGCGCGGCGAACTGGACTTTAAGCAGGCGCTCGAGGAGCGCGTGGGGCTGCTTGCCGGCTTGGACGAGAGTGTGTTCGAGCGTACCTTTGAGCGCGTGACGTTTACTCCTGGCGCGCTGGAGCTTGTGCGCTCAGCGCACAGCAAGGGCTGGAAGGTCGGCGTGGTAAGCGGCGGCTTCCATGAGGTGGCCGACAAGATCGTGGCCGCCGCGGGCATCGATTTTTGCCTGGCTAACCGCCTAGAGGTCGTGGACGGCAAGCTCACCGGTAAGCTGGCGGCAGACATCGTGACCAAGGAATCCAAGCTCATCCAGCTGCTGGATTGGGCGGTTGAGTGCGGTGTCGACATGGCCCACACCGTCGCGATCGGTGACGGCGCCAACGACATCCCCATGATTCAGGCCGCGGGCACGGGCATCGCGTTTTGCGCCAAGCCCAAGACGCGCGAAGCCGCCCCGTTTGCCATCGATGAGCGCAACCTGATGCTCGCCATGGACATCATCCTGCGCGACTAGCCGATCCGTCTAACAATTGAATCAGTCCGTCCTATAGTTTCCGAACAATTTTGTCTTAGTGTTCGGAAACATACCCTTTGAGTGCTAGACTTTGCGCCGTCGAAGGGAACATATATGGATAAGCGAGATCTTGAGCAGCTGCTGAGCGATGTTGCCGGCGGATCAGTCACCCCTGCCGATGCCCTTACGCGCATCCAGACGGCTCCGACCGCCGATTTGGGCTTTGCGCAGCTCGATCTTTCGCGCGGAGTGCGCCAGGGAGCCGGCGAGGTTGTCTACGGTGCCGGTAAAACCGCCGAGCAAATTGCCGCCATTATCAAAGCATTACTCGATGCAGACCAGGAGCGCATCCTGGTCACGCGCTTGGATGCCGAAAAAGCCGCACGCACCACGGAGCTTCTTGGCAACGACATCGACCTGGGATATGCCCCGAACGCCCAGCTCGCCCTGGTGGGTGGCAAGCCCTCCCCCACCGGCAACGGACACATCGTCGTCGCCTGCGCCGGCACGAGCGACCTGCCCGTCGCCGAAGAGGCGGCACTGACGGCCGAGTTCTACGGCAACGAGGTCGACCGCCTCTACGACGTGGGTGTCGCCGGCCTGCACCGCCTGCTCGCTCATGCCGAGGAACTTGCCCAGGCGCAGGTGGTCATCGCCATCGCCGGCATGGAAGGCGCCCTGGCGAGCGTTATCGGCGGTCTTGTGAGCTGTCCGGTCATCGCCGTCCCCACCAGCGTGGGCTATGGCGCGAGCTTTGGCGGCGTGGCCGCACTGCTCGCCATGCTCAACTCCTGCGCCAGCGGCGTTTCAGTCGTCAACATCGACAATGGCTTCGGCGCCGCCTACCAGGCAAGTCTTATCAATCATTTGAGCGCCGGCACGCCCTGCGCCCGTTAAGGAGCATTCTATGTCCAACCATCAGCACACGCTTATCATCGACGGCACCTCGGGCATCAGCGGCGACATGACCGTCGCAGCCCTGCTCGACCTGGGCGCCAGCGAGGAGCACCTGCGCGAACAGCTCGCCACGCTGCCGGTCGGCGGCTTTGAGATTGCCGTCACCCGCGTAAACAAGCATGGCATCGACGCCTGCGACTTTGACGTTCAGCTTGCAGAGGAGCTCGAGAACCACGATCACGATATGGCCTGGCTCTACGGCAACGAAGCAGCTGCCGAGCACACGCACGAGCATGAGCACCACCATCATGACCATAGCGAGCACGAACACGAGCACTGCCACGAGCATGACCATGAGGCCCATGGCCATGGCCACGAGGACCACCATCACGCCCATCACCATCACCACCGTTCTTTGGCGGACGTCACCGCTATCATCGACGGCTCGCAGCTAAGCGATGGCACCAAGCGTCGTGCGCTCGCCATCTTTACCGCGCTCGCCGCCGCCGAGGCAAAGGCCCACGGCAAAACGCCCGAGACCGTCATGTTCCACGAGGTAGGCGCCGTCGATTCCATCGTCGACGTCTGCTCTGTCGCCATCTGCCTCGATGACCTAGGTATTGAGGACATCGTGGTCGAGTCGCTCTCCGAAGGCCACGGAACCATTCGCTGCGCCCACGGCCTTATGCCCATTCCCGTCCCCGCTGTCGTCAACCTGTGCCAGGCGGGCAATATCGCCCTCACGCCTGCACCGGTCGCCGGCGAGCTCGTGACGCCCACGGGCGCCGCCATCGTCACTGCTCTGCGCACGTCCGACCAACTGCCCTCACGCTACCGCATCGAAGCCGTCGGCTACGGCGCCGGCAAGCGCCCCTACGAGGGTTGCTCCGGCACGCTCCGCTGTCTGCTCGTTCACGCGGACGCATAGCCATGGATGCCCGCAAGGAAAAAAGCCGCGCCGCCATCGTCGCAGCATTCTCCGAGCTCCTGCGCGAGGAAGACTACAGCAAGATCACCGTCGGCGACATCATCGCGCGCGCCCACGTAGGTCGCGCGACGTTCTACGGCCTCTTCAAGAGCAAAGACGACCTACTGTCCGAGCTCGTGAACGACATCTGCGCCCACGCCCTCGACGACGATGGTACGCCGCTCGACGACCCACTCGTGCAAGTCGAGCATATCCTCAACAACCTCTGGGAGCGCCGCCAGGGCGTCCGAGCCCTCGTAGCCGGCGCCGGCTCACGCATCTTCGCCGACAGCCTCCGCAAGACCATCATGGCCCGAGCAGACGAAACCGTCCCTACCGACCCAAACGGCCCCGCCGCCACCATGGACCGAAGCTTCCTACTACACCACATAGCCTCAAGCTTCGTAGGAATGGTCCAATGGTGGGCCTGGCACAACTTCGAAGCAAACAAAGCCGACGTAGCCAAAGACTACCTCTCAGCCATAAAAGCCCTCTTCAACTAAACGCCCCATCCCATCCCAAGGCGTCGCCCCTTCCCAAAGTACCGCTTGCATTTCAAAGCACCCAACAGCCAAGCGCCCACCACATCCAAATTCAGATATATATGTTGGGTTGCTTGTTCGAACACAGCCAAGAATGCCTAGGGCTCGGTAGGGGTTAACTTTCCAACGCACTCCGCAGGACGCAAAAAGGCTCGCCGCACGAAGTGCGCAGCGAGCCTTTTTGCATGTCCGAGGACGCGTTGGAAAGTTAACCCCTACCGAGCCCGGACCTTATAGAGCCGTCCTTTGACTAGAACATGCCCAAGAAACCATGCACAAACAGCGCGGCCAGAGCAGCACCGACAAACGGCGCGATGCCAGGAACGAGCAGGCCGTACTTCCAGTTGTTGTCAGCCTTGTTCTTGATCGGCAGCACCTGATAGGCCATGCGAGGACCAAGGTCACGGGCCTGGTTCATGG
>UQXT01000141.1 GCA_900545075.1 uncultured Collinsella sp.
GGGGGAAGGGGTGGGGAAAGGTGTTGAAAAATGGGGCGGTTCCCCATATTATTAATGACGTCGACAGGCGGGGTGGTTCCCCGCGTACGTGCCATCTGAGTAACCGAGGGGAGGGCGCACATGGGAATGACTGGTGCATACGAGCGCAATCTCGATGCAAAAGGTCGTCTGTCCCTGCCTGCACCCCTTCGCGAGGAGCTTGGAGAGCACGTTCGCGTGTTCAAAGCCCTGGATGTCGATGCTCTGTACGTGTTCTCTGCCGAGGCCTTCGATAAGTGGGTCGAAGGACTCTTCGCGGGTCGTGAGGGCCACGAGGGTTTTAACCCGCGTGACATCAACGACCAGAAGCTCATGAGGGCGATCAACAAGCGCACCACGTCGATGGATGTGGACAGCGCCGGTCGTATCGGTCTTTCTGAGTCTCTCCGCAAGCAGGCGAACCTCGACCGCGAGGTGACGGTTGTGGGTAACTACGACCACCTTGAGGTTTGGGACCGCGCTACGGCCGATGAGGACGATGACGACGAGGCTCTGCTGGACCTCTTCTTCTCGTAAGGGCAAGGCACGAGTAACGGATGGAGCGTGGGATCTTGACACAAGAATATCGGCATGAACCTGTCATGCTCGGCGAAGTGCTTGAGTCGCTGCAGCTCAAGAGCGGCTCCGTTGTCTGCGATTGCACCCTTGGCGGTGCCGGCCATTCGGTAAAGATGGCCGCGCAGGTGGGGGAGACGGGCCTTTTGCTCGGCGTCGATCAGGACGACATGGCCCTCGAGGCCGCTGGCGCTCGTCTGGACCGCGAGGTTCCCGGCGTTCCGCACCGGCTGCTGAAGGGCAACTTCGGCGACTTGGACGAGCTGCTTTGCTCGGCCGAGGTGCCCGGGGTCGATGGCTTCCTGTTCGATTTGGGCGTTTCGTCACCGCAACTCGATATCCCTGGCAGGGGCTTTTCGTATAACGAAGATGCCCCATTGGACATGCGGATGGATCCGGGTAACAACACCTTAAACGCAGCTGAGGTCATCAACACCTATAACGAACACGACCTCGCCCGGATTCTACGCGTCTATGGCGAAGAGAAGTTCGCCTCGCAGATTGCACGTGAGATCGTGCGTCGCCGTGAGCATGAGCCGATCGAAACCACCGGCCAGTTTGTCGAGATCATCAAGGCGGGAATACCTGCTGCCGCTCGTCGGCATGGTGGGCACCCTGCCAAGAAAAGTTTCCAGGCCATTCGCATCGAGGTCAACCACGAGCTCGATGTGCTCGAGAGAGGGCTTGACGCCGCCACTAGGTGGCTCAACCCGGGCGGACGTATTTGCGTCATCTCGTATCACTCGATCGAGGACCGTATCGTAAAGAACCACTTTAAGGAGATGAGCCAGGGGTGCACGTGCCCGCCGGAGATTCCGGTGTGCGTGTGCGGCAACGTGCCGATACTCAAGGTCATCACCCGCAAACCCCTGGTTGCCCAACCCGATGAGGTTGCGCGCAACCCTCGGGCGAGATCAGCCAAGATCCGCGTGGCGCAGCGCCTGTAGGCGCGACCGCGCGAAATTGGACCTCCCGCTCGCACCATAAATGAAGCTTAAACACACTACCAACGTACTCGGGATGGGAGGCGGCATATCATGGGCTATAACACCTCAAACGCAGCACTCGCCTATGATATGAACGCCATGCCCGCCTACCGCGAGGCACCGCAGGCGCCCGCTGCCCCTCGTGAGCAGCGCACGCCGCGTTTTGATGTCTACACGGGCGCGGGCCGTCAGGCAAACCAGGCGGTAAGCCCGGTTTTCATGAGCGTTCTTAAAACGGTTTGCATCATTGCGGCCATCTTCATGACGATCGGTGTCGCGCGCGTGGCACTTGCCGGTGTTACGGCCCAGGTGCTCAACGGCAACGCGGAGCTTACCAGCACGCTCGAGAAGGCGACCGACGAGAGCTCTGACCTTGAGGTCATGCATTCGGTCTATGGCGCCGACACACGCATTCGCGATCTTGCGGGCGCCTATGGCATGGTGGAGCCCAGCGAGAGCGTTACGCTTGACTTTTCGCAGGATGCAGCCGCGGGCGCTAGCTCGACTGCGGCCGCTCACTAAATTAGACGGTAGCTGAGTATGACAAATGACTATCGCCGCGGTCCCGACGGGAACCGCGGGTCTGGACGTCCCTCCTCGCAGGGGCGTTCTGGTTATCAAGGAACGGGTCGGCCATCTTACAACGCGGGGCCGTCCTATGGCAACGACCCTGCGTCGCGTCTTCGTAGCTCGGGCGGACCTCGGGTGCGCAATACGGGCGCGCGCAAGGGGTCGTCGTCTGAATGGGTTACGGGAACGCCGCTGCCTCGCCGCGATGTCGTTATGGGCTGTATCGGGGTTGGCCTTGCCGCGGGCGTCTTCCGTCTTGCCGAATACCAGATCGTGAATGCTGACAAGCTGCGCGAGCGTGCGGACGCGCGTCGCCTGCTTTCACAGACGCTCTATGCCAAGCGTGGCACTATCTACGACCGCAACGGCAACGTGTTGGCGTCGTCGGTCGAATGTCGCAACATCGCCGTGAACCCGCAGCTTGTCGAGGATGTTGACAAGACGGTGTCGGCGCTGGTCAAGGCAACTGGAATCGATAAAAAGACCTGCCGCAAGCTGGTGCTGTCTGATGGTTCCTGGGTGTATATCAAGCGCCAGGTCGACGAGGATGACGCTGCCGCCCTGGAAAAGAAGAATCTACCCGGCGTGCTCTTTGAGCAGGCGATGAAGCGGGTTTACCCGTATGGAAACCTAGCTTCTCAGGTGCTGGGCGTCGTGAACGTGGACAACGCTGGCCTGACGGGACTCGAAAAACAATACGATGAGCTTCTGACCGGAACGAATGGCTCTCTTGTGCGCGAGCGCGCAAGAGATGGCGGCTACATCGCGGGCGGTGCCTATAAAAAGGTTGCCGCGATCGATGGCGTGGATATCGTGACGACGATCGACGTCAACATTCAGCGCGCCGCTGAAGATGCCTTGGCCGAGGCGGTCGAGAAGACGAAGGCCAAAAACGGGTCGGCCCTGGTGACCGACCCGACGACTGGGGAGATCCTGGCCGCCTGCTCGTATCCGACCTACGACCAGACCAATTTGGAAAACGCCAAGACCGAGGACATGAACCTTCGTCTGGTGACGGATGCCTACGAGCCCGGATCGGTCTTTAAGACGCTGGTTGCGGGCGCCGGATTTGATTTGGGCGTTGTGCGCACGAGCACATCGTTTGAGGTTCCCGCGAGTATCAAGGTGGGCGACGATACCGTTACCGATGCCGACAAGCGTGACTACACCATGACAATGGACGTGCGCGAGATGATGCGCCGTTCGTCCAATGTCGGTTTTGTCCTGGTGGGGCGCAAGATCGGTGCCGATGATTTTGCCACCTATGTGGACAAGTGGGGTATCGGTCATAGCTCAGGTGTCGATTTTCCGGGTGAGAGTTTGGGTATTGTCAAGAAACGTGATCAGTATGATAGTGCCACCTTGGGTGCGATGAGCTTTGGCCAGGCGCTGTCCGTGTCGCCGATTGAGGTCGCGCGTGCCGTGGGCGGTATTGCCAACGGCGGCGTGATGATGACGCCGCACTTCTATAAGTCCAGCAAGGGCGATGAAAAGGATTGGGGCGAGGGCGATCGCGCGATTTCCGAGGAGGCCGCCTCGCAGGTGACATCGTGTATGCAGACAGTCGTTGCCGAGGGAACGGGCGATGGCGGTGCTGTGGACGGTTACGACGTGGCGGGCAAGACCGGTACGGCCGAGCGCGCCGATGAGAACGGCGGCTACCTCAAAGATAATTACATGTCATCCTTTATGGGATTTGCCCCGGCGCAGTCGCCCAAGGTTCTGTGCTACATCACCCTCGACGGAACCCCAGCTAGCTCGCATGCCGCCGCTGTGCCGTTCCAGTCCATTATGGCCAACGCGCTCGATGTGTTGGGCATCCCGCGCACCAAGTAGGGGGTTA
>UQXT01000142.1 GCA_900545075.1 uncultured Collinsella sp.
AACCCGCGACCCCAACCTTGGCAAGGTTGTGCTCTACCAACTGAGCCATGTCCGCATATGTAAAACAAAACGGGCGCCGGAGCGCCCGGATGTTGCCTGGAGGCGAAGCCCGGATTCGAACCGGGGGTAAAGGCTTTGCAGGCCTCTGCCTTACCACTTGGCCACTTCGCCGAAAAAGGACCGCCTAAACGGTCCGGAAATGCAATGGAGCGGACAACGGGGCTCGAACCCGCGACCCCAACCTTGGCAAGGTTGTGCTCTACCAACTGAGCCATGTCCGCTTGCGGGTTATTAATTTACGCGAGTTATCCAAAAGACGCAAGTACTTTTTTCAAAAAAGTTGCTCAAAGCAAGTTCACGCAGGGAAATCATGTCAGCCCAAGGCGCTAAGCGCACGATTCCAATGCTGAGCTAAACAGCTTCACCATCCGAACGCGTGTGCCGGCACCATCCGTACGACGGGCAACCTCCACATTATCGACGAGCATGCGCATAAGTTTGATACCACGTCCGCGTTCCTCGGATGCCACCGGCTCGCTCGCCCCATCGATAGAATAGCCAGCGCCCCGATCAAGCACCTCGAGTACAACACGGTCCCCGTAGGCCTGAACTGTCAGGATGCAGCCAACACCACCCGCATGGTCATACGCGTTACCCAATGCCTCCCCCAGCGCCAATGCGACGTCATAACGCTCATCACGCCTCAGGGGAAGCGATTCGAGAAGCTCGGCCACACGGTGCCGATAATACGGGAGGTTCTCGATGCCTCGCTGCACTTCGATGCTCTTGCTCCATCGCGGCAGCTCTCCCACCGGAATGGCGGGAATCGATTCACGCGCCGAACCCGCAACATGAAGGATGTCGACAAGTCGGGCAATCTCCAAAAAGCGAATGACCTCATCGGAAGCGTTAACGAGCGAAAGCAGGCCCTCTCGCCTCATGAGCTCTCTGGCACGTGTAAGCAAAAACGCCAAACCCGTCGAGTCGATAAAGCCCACGGCTTGGCAATTGATGACAACACGACGCACGCCCCGGTCGATCAGATTATCCAACCGTGGACGCAGCACGGACACCGAGGCGATGTCGACATCACCCGGTGGCGTCAAAACCGCTATGTCATTCCACTCATTCATACGACCATGGTTCCCCAAAAGAGTTCGCTCGATGCATACGTATCTGTAACTGCGAAGATTTTGCCCGTCAAGCGTCGCGATCTACGATCGACCTCGTAGAAATTCAAGGGAAACCAGCGCGATGTCATCGTCCAGCGCCGACTCGGTAAAGCGATTAAGCTCGCCCAAGACCTTACCGCAGATTCCCGATACGCCCTCACCCGAGACAGAAAGCAGAAGGTCACGAAGGCGCTGCTCGCCAAAGAAAGCACCCGAGCGATCACGTGCTTCGATTGTTCCGTCGGTATACATAAATAGCATGTCACCAGGAGCGAACGTAAACACGCCTGTCTCGTACACCATGCTCTCAAAGGCACCGATCACGCCCGATTGGCACCCAAGGAGCTCCACTTCTCCCCCTCGGGTTTCTCCGCCGCCAAGCGGCGTCGACAAGGGTCTAATGACCATAGTGGGAGGATGTCCCGCAGAGCAATAGGTAGCGCGACCCGCTTTAAGATCAATCTTGGCGATAAACGCCGTCACAAACGTCTCGACCCTCGAAAAGCCCATGAGCATGCTATTGAGCGAGCGGGCCATGCGGGCGGGTCCCGCACCCTCCCAGGCATAGGCCGTCAGCGCCGTCTTGACGAGCGCTGACATCGACGCCGCCTCGATTCCTTTGCCGGAAACATCGCCCAAAATCATTACAGCGCAATCATCGGGAAGACGGACAAGCGTATAGAAGTCACCGCCGACCAACGCGGAATTCGTTGCCGATAGGTATACCGAATCGGTTGCGATGCCCGGAACGTCACCAAGCGAATTTCTCATGCCAATCTGAAGGGTCTGAGCGATATGGCGCTCCTCGCGCTTTTGAGATTCGCCTTCGTAGATCAGTTCAAAGTCATGCGCCAAGTGCACCAAGTAGTCATATTCAAGGTCGTCAATCGGCTCTTGACTGCCATCACGAAGCAGCAGCGCGCGCGTCGTCGGGCCCTTCGCAACAGAAGCAGGAACAATCGCGTCGTTGCTGTGCTTGCCATCACCCTCAGAGCGCGGACGCCCCGCCTCGATGCCGGAGTCGACGTAGAGGCCCTGGCAAGGCAGGCCATGCGCCCTAAGCCAGCCTCCCATAGGCATCGATTCGTCAACGCGAGTTATACGGACGTGTTTGAGGTCCTCGGCACTCGTACCGCCCAAAACAGATGCTTCAAAGCCATCAGGGCCAGCTCCCAGACGTGCCGCTGGCGCCGTCGTAGAAAAGAAAAGCTTCTCGGGATCGTCCGGCAAAGCAACGCGACTGCCGCCTTCAAAATCTATGACATAGGAGTCCAGACTGGCGTCATACTCAACAGGGCAAAAATGGCAGTTGAGCATATTGCAGATCTCGGACGATATAGCCTGGGTAGCCGCGGCGGAATCGTCTAGAAAGGTAAACAACTCATCACGTAAGACATTGAGCGAGCGGCCAAGCTCGGCCGTGCGACGAGAGCGAAGGCTCGATGCCATGCCGACCAGTTGGATAGACAGGTAATCGCAAATGACCTCAAGTACATTAACGTCATAGGCGAGCGGTGCCTGAGGGCGTTTCCAACCAACTTCCAGCACACCAAGGATCTGCGTACCGTAAAAAACGGGAAGACAGATCTCGCTGCGGTACGGAGGCATATCCTGCATGCGCAACAGGTGCTTAGAACGATTGTCCAAATCCATAAACATGCCCGAGGCGACACGATCGCCCTCAAGATCCTGCTGAATCGACAGACGGCAAGCGCGCGACTCGCGAAGCACGTACGTCGGGATGCCCGCGCCATACGGCATAAACTCGGGCAGGTAGCTGTCGTGCAGCTCCTTGGAAACACCGCGAAGCTTAAAACCGCCGCTCTCAGAAAAATAGATGGCAGCACCCGAGGCGTCGAGGGTTCCTACAAGCTGGTTCAAAACGGTATCAAGCAAACTAGGCAGCTCATCGGAGCCCACCGTGCTCATAATGACCGAGAGCGTGCCAGAGAGACGCTTATTTGCCACTCTAAGCTCCGATAACGCACGCTTGAGTTGACGATCATGAGAATACTGTTCCTCGATACTGTGAAGTGCAACCAGGACACGTGGCGCGCGGCGCCCAAAGATGCGTGGAGGCGTTACGGAGCCTGCACGAACCAAGACGGGAATAAAGGAGCCGTCGCTCAGCTTGAGCATCAGTTCGCTCTCGGAGCCATCAGTTTCAAATGGCAGACGATGTTCTGTCGCACGTTCAAAAGCGGATGAGTACAGAACGTCTTTAACATCTCCACCGATGACGTCGGCGCGTTCCTCACACATCAAACCAAGTAAGCGATTATTCACATGCAGAATGGTTCCGTCGAGCTCGCAGATGATGACAGCATCGCTCGTGATCTCGACTAGTTGGGCAACGTCTGCCCACTCGTTGCGTTCAAGCGTTTCCATCGTGGACCCCACCGTCTATCGGTAACAAAAAAGCCTCCGAAGAGGCTTCTCAAATGCGATGGTGTCGGAGGCGGGACTTGAACCCGCATGACCAAAAAGCGGTCACTAGCACCTCAAGCTAGCGCGTCTGCCAATTCCGCCACTCCGACATGCTATGTTGTTGATTTGCAGTTCGTTTTGTTGGACCCGCGCTTTCAACGAGGAAGATAATAACCTATGATTCGAGAACTGTGCAAGCACTTTTTTCAAAAAAGTTGACGAATTTGTAAATGCGCAGGTAGACGGACCTGTTCGGGCACAGTTCTCAAACATGTTCTGGGCTGATATAAATTTAGTGGCTCGGCCTTGCCGAGCCCTTATATAAAGATCGCGTCGGAAATGTTGGTGTAAGCGCGCCG
>UQXT01000143.1 GCA_900545075.1 uncultured Collinsella sp.
CGTTCGTCAACTACATGACGCAGACCCTGACCTCCATCGTGTACGTCGCCAACCTGGTCGTGGTCTTTACCAAGGCGAGCGCCAGCGCGTCGCGCATCAATGAGGTGCTCAACTGCGAGCCGAGCATCACCGACGAGGGCAACCAGCCGGTCGCGCTGCCTGAGCCGGGCAATGTCGCTCCCGTTCCTGCGCTGAGCTTTAGCCATGCGAGCTTTTCGTTTGGCGCGGGCGCGGCCAATGCCGTCAACGATGTGACCCTGGAGCTCCCGCTGGGCAAGACGCTCGGCATTATCGGCGGCACGGGCAGCGGTAAGTCGACGCTCGTCTCGCTCATCCCGCGCCTGTACGATGCGAGCACCGGCAGCGTGAGCGTGATGGGCTCCGACGTGCGCGCCTGGCCGCTCGATCAGCTGCGCCATGTGGTCGCGACCGTCCCGCAACGCGCGTCGCTGGTGAGCGGCACGATCCGCAGTAACCTGACCTGGCGTGACGAGTCAGCGACCGACGAGGAGCTCTGGGCGGCGCTCGACATGGCGCAGGCGAGCGAGTTCGTGCGCAACAAGCCGCAGGGGCTCGACGCCCCGGTCGAGGCGGGCGGCAGGAATTTTAGCGGTGGCCAGCGTCAGCGTCTGACTATCGCGCGCGCCTTAGTGGGCTCGCCGCAGGTTCTGATCATGGACGATTCTGCCTCGGCGCTCGACTTTAAGACCGACGCGGCGCTTCGCCATGCCATCCGCGAGCGCAGTGTGCGCGGTGCCGCCGAGGGCGGGCTGCCGCTGACGACGGTGATCGTAAGCCAGCGCGTTTCGACCGTGCGCGACGCCGACATGATCTGCGTACTCGATCACGGATCGGTCGCGGGCTTGGGCACGCACGATGAGCTGTACGCGACCTGCCAGCTCTACCGCGAGATTTGCCAGTCGCAGCTGCGACGCGAGGAGCTCGAGGGCCAGCAGGGGAGCACGACGCCCACGCCCACCCCAAGACCCGCGTCCGCCCCAGGCGCCGTGTGCGCCCCCGCATCCGTCTGCGCAAAGGAGGGCTGCTAAATGAATCCGTACACTTCCTCCGGTTCGGTCGCCACGATGACGGCCAACGTGTCCGGCAACGATAACCTCAACGACCTGGGTGACGGTCCGCGCCAGCCCGGCGACCCCGAGCGCTATCCCGTGGGTGCGGTGACCCGCCGCCTGCTGGGCTATGTTCGCCCGCACCGCGCCTCGTTTACGGCGTCGTTCGTGAGCGCCGCCATCTCGGTGATCTTGCAACTCTATACGCCCATCCTCATCGGCGAGGGCATCGACCTCATCGTCGCCACCGGGCAGGTGGACTTCGATGCGCTGCTGCCGCTCGTTACCAAGCTCGCGATTGTCGTCGTAGGTGCTGCGGCCTTCCAGTGGCTACAGGGCTACTGCGTCAACCGCCTGTCCTACGAGACGGTGCGCGACATGCGTGTGGAGGCGAGCGACAAGCTCAGCCGCATGCCGCTCAGCTTTATCGACAGCCATGCCCACGGCGACCTTATGAGCCGCGTGGTCAACGACGTCGATCAGGTGGGCGACGGCCTGCTGCAGGGTTTTACGCAGCTCTTTACCGGCGTCATCACCATCGTAGGCACGCTCGCGTTTATGCTCTCCATTAACCTGACCATGACGCTCGTGGTGGTGCTCGTCACGCCGCTTTCCATCTTTGCTGCCGGTGCTATTGCCAAGCTCTCCAACAAGAGCTTTACGGCTCAGCAGCGCATTCAAGGGCAGCTCGGTGGTCATATCGAGGAGTACGTAGGCGAGCAAAAGCTTGTCGACGCCTTTGCCTATGGTCCCAACGCCCAGCAGCGCTTCGATGCCCTCAATGCCGAGCTCTACACCGCGGGCGAGCGCGCGCAGTTTATGGGTTCGCTCTCCAACCCCGGCACGCGCTTTATCAATAACATCATCTATGCCGTGGTCGCTGTGATCGGTTGCGTGGGCGTGATCACGGGCGTGCCCGCGGCGCTCACGGTGGGAGGCGTGCAGGTTTTCCTGTCCTACGCCAACCAGTACACCAAGCCGTTCAACGAGGTCACCAACGTCATTACGCAGATCCAGACCGCGTACGCCTCGGCGCGCCGCATGTTTGCACTGCTCGACGCCCGCGAGCAGGAGCCCGATGCGTCAGATGCCGTGGAGCTTGCCGTCCAGCGTGGCGAGGTGACCTTTGAACACGTGGACTTTAGCTATGTGCCCGACCGCAAGTTGCTGCAGGATATCTGCATCGAGGCCAAGCCCGGCATGCGTTTTGCCCTGGTCGGCCCCACGGGCTGCGGTAAGACAACGCTCATCAATCTGCTGCTGCGTTTTTACGATATCGATGCCGGCCGCATCATGGTCGATGGCCGGTCTTCGCGTGACTACACGCGCGCAAGCCTGCGCCGTGCCTTTGGCATGGTGCTGCAGGATACGTGGCTGTTCGAGGGCACCGTGGCCGAAAACATCGCTTACGGTTGTCCCGATGCTACGCGTGAGCAGATTGCCGAGGCCGCCAAGCGCGCTCATGCGCATAAGTTTATCGTGCAGCTGCCAGGCGGCTACGATACGGTGATCGGCGAGGACGGCGGCACGTTTAGCCAGGGCCAAAAGCAGCTGCTGTGCATCGCGCGCGTTATGCTCACCGATCCGGCTATCTTGCTGCTGGACGAGGCGACCTCGAGTATCGACACGCGCACCGAGCTGCAAGTGCAGGCGGCATTCGACGAGCTCATGGCCGGTCGCACAAGCTTTGTCGTGGCGCACCGCCTGAGCACCGTCCGCAACGCCGACTGCATTCTGGTGATGCGCGACGGGCAGATTATCGAGCGCGGCACGCACGACGAGCTGCTGGCGGCAGGCGGCTTCTACGCCGAACTCTACCGCAGCCAGTTTGCCCAGTGAGCACGGCCGTGGGGTAAATTAATCAATCGACAGACGGTGGTTTACATCTGTCACGTTAGTACTAAGATATTCATCTAATAAATTGCATTAGTGGCTTTAGTTTTGGGGGATACGAGGCAACGTGACTATGACGTGCTCTTTGGTGGTTAACAGCAAGAGCGGTAATACCAGGATGGTTTCGGGCGCGATCAAGCGCGCTCTGCAGGCTGCGGGTGTTGAGTTTGTCCATGCCGCGGCGTTGAGCGACGATGCAGATGCGGATCAGGTTGCGCTCGAGGCGCAGGGCGCCTGCGCGGCCGACACGGTGCTCGTCGGTTTTTGGTGCGACAAGGGCGCGTGCACGCCTTCGGTCGCGACGTTGCTCTCCGCCTTGCACGGCAAGCGCGTCTTCCTGTTTGGCACCTGCGGTTTTGGCGCCGACCAGAGCTATTACCAGCAGATTATTGATCGCGTAACTTCTAATTTGGCTGGGGATGCCGAGCTGGTGGGCTGGGCAATGTGCCAGGGCAAGATGGGTCCTGCCGTAAAGCAGCGCTACGAGGCAATGCTTGAGCAAGAACCCGAAAACGCGCGCTATAAGATGCTGCTCGACAACTGGGTTGCCGCGAAGGACCATCCCACCAAGGAGGACCTGGACAACATGGCCGCAGTCGCCAAGAAGGCCGTGCTGGGCGAGTAGCTTCGCCGTTCGCGGTCCTTCGCACAAAACAATACAAATGTGAAAGCCTCGAAATTCTCGAGGCTTTTTTCTTGACACTCGCGGGCGCAACCGTGGCAAGCGTTTGGGACGACATTTTCCATCACCCCGATGACGAGACCGTCCTGGACGACACGCTCGCATGCGTTCGCTGGTGCATTCAGAGTGGGACGCACTTTCCGCGATACGCATGACAGACCACGCATCTGCAATGAGGCGAGCGTAGTTACTTATCAGCCCACTCAACCCGCAACGGGTGAGGGGCGGCGGCAGGCGGAGGCATGGGAAAGGTCTGTCGCGAGTTCCGCACGCAAAGGGGGCCACTTAATGTGGCCCCCGTCTTGC
>UQXT01000144.1 GCA_900545075.1 uncultured Collinsella sp.
CAAAGGAAAGCACTTAATGTGCTTTCCGTCTTGCGCAGGACTGTAGAGCAGGAAAGTTCATATACGCCGCCCGGCTCCCGCCGCTCCCAGGGGCATCTCTCGTGCAAAAACTTTTGTCGGGTAAAGTCCGAGGTCAGTGGCGTTTTATGCCGAGAAATTCAAAAAAAGTTGAAAATTCATTACATATTTGCGTTGACTTTAGGTAACTAAAGTTTCATACTCCTTTTCAACCACTGGGGGATGTGAACACGCACGGATCGTTCACATCATGATTGAAGAGGATTTCTTAGACATGTTCACGCATCAGCTAAACATTATCAGCGTAGTAATTATCTGATGCGGGTTAGCACATACAGCTAGCCCGTACGATAACGGGCGGCTGATGAAGATGAGGGCCGTCGAGCGCAACCGACGGCCCTCATTTTTTATGTCTGGGAAGTTCTTTTTAGAGGAGGAAATGTAATGAACGGAGTTTTGCTCATGGTTGTGGCCGCGGCGGTGCTCGCCTGCGGCTATCTGGGCTATGGCCGATGGCTGGCCAACAAGTGGGGTGTTGACAAAGAGGCCCTCACGCCGGCCAAGCGCATGAAGGACGGCAACAGCTTCTCGCCCGTTTCCGCCTTCACTGCGTTCTCGCACCAGTTCAGCTCGATCTGCGGTGCTGGCCCTGTTACGGGTACGATTGTCGCCATGGCCTTCGGCTGGCTTCCCGTCGTGCTCTGGGTCCTCGTCGGCGGCATCTTCTTTGGTGCCGTCCACGACTTTGGCGCCCTGTACGCCTCGATGAAGAACAACGGCAAGTCCCTGGCTCAGCTCATCGAGAAGTACATCGGCAAGACCGGCCGTCGCCTGTTCCTGCTGTTCTGCTGGCTGTTCTGCATCATCGTTATCGCCGCTTTCACCGACATGGTCTGCAAGACGTTCATGTTCACCCCGGCCGTTGACGCTTCTGGTGCCGCTACCGGTGCCATCGACTTCACCAAGTCCTATGCCGCCGGCTGCGCTGGTACCATCTCCATCCTGTTCACCTTCGTCGCTATCGCCTTTGGTTGGGCCCAGAAGAAGTTCAACCTCACCGGCGCTGCCGAGTTCGTCACCGGCGTGGTACTCATGGTTCTCATGTTCGCCGTCGGTATGCAGTTCCCGGTCTACCTGGATAAGTTCCAGTGGTTCGCCGTCGTCATGGTCTACCTGGTCTTCGCTGGCGCTATGCCCATCCAGATGCTCAAGACCCCGCGTGACTACCTCACTTCCATCATGATGATCGTCATGATCGTCTGTGCTGTCCTCGGCATCGTCGTCCTGGGCGTTAACGGCCAGGCCACCATCACCGCTCCGGTCTTCACCGGCTTCTCCACTGCCTCCGGCATGATGTTCCCGGTCCTGTTTGTCTCCGTTGCTTGCGGCGCTCTCTCCGGTTTCCACAGCCTCGTTTCTTCTGGTACCTCCTCCAAGCAGGTAGAGAAGGAGCAGGACGCCGTCAAGGTCGGCTATGGCGCCATGATCGTCGAGTCCTTCGTTGGCATCCTTGCCATCATCGTCGCCGGCATCATGTTCTCCGATATGAACACCGCCGGTACCGGCGCCCTTAACGCCGGCGTCGCTTCCACCCCGTTCCAGATCTTCGCCGCCGGCATCTCCCGCGGTATGCAGGCCTTCGGTGTTGACGGCACGCTCGCAACCGTATTCATGACCATGAACGTTTCCGCTCTGGCCCTGACCTCGCTCGATGCCGTCGCCCGCATCGCTCGCACCTCGTTCTCCGAGTTCTTTGCCCAGACCAACGACGCCCTGGCCATTGAGTCCAAGGCCGGCTACATGAAGGTCCTCGGCAACCCCTGGTTCGCCACGGTCGTTACCCTGCTTCCTGGCCTCGCTCTCGCCTTTGGCGGCTATGCCAACATCTGGCCGCTCTTTGGTGCTTCTAACCAGCTGCTCGGCGGTATGACCATGATCACCCTCGCCGTGTTCTGCAAGTGCACCGGCCGCAAGGGCTGGATGCTCTACGTGCCCGTCGCCTTCCTGCTCTGCTGCACCTTCACCTCGCTGGTCCAGAGCGCCATGGGCTGCATGGCCGCCGTCCAGGCCTACGGCTTCTTCGGCATCATCCCGGCTACCGCTACCACGGCTGCTGTCTCCGTCGCCGCTACCAAGGGCCTGCAGCTCGTCTTCGCCGTCCTGCTGATGGTCCTGGGCCTCATCGTTGCCGTCAACTGCCTCAAGGAGTTCTTCGGTAAGGAGGCCGGTTCCATGCCCGACGAGGAGCCCGAGTGGTCCGAGATGGGCAAGGCCGAGTACGGCCGCGCCGCTGTCGCCGAGGCTCCTGCCGACGCCGAGGCTGCCAAGGCCTAGTTAGCTTGATGGGCTAACCGTTCCATCCATATGACTCGGAAAGACCGGGCCCGCAACGACGCGGACTCGGTCTTTTTTTGTGAGAACGGGTGATGCAAGGGCGTTCTCGCAGATGTTTTGCGTGGATAGGCTCGCGCGTTGTACCATATAAACGTATATGTGTACATATGAAAGGGGCCCCGTGGCCAAGACGGTATATTCCGATAACCAAAATAATGTCGATGCCCTAGCTGAGCGTCTGAGCAGCCAGACGTCGCTTTCTGCCGAGCGCGCCAAGCTGGTTGCCTACGACCTGCTCTGCCGCAAGGCACTCAAAATCAAATCGAGCGCGCTGGCGCAGATTTTCCGCTCCGTCGATAAGGAATGCGACACCAAGGCGATGCGCGACGAACTCATCGCGGCAAAGATCGTTACCAAGATCGAGGGCAGCGGCATTAACGGGCGCCCGGCGTTCTATACCATCAATGCCGAGATCCGCGATGCCCAGGAGCAGCCTGCCGAGTCCGTCGAGGATTTTGTCGTCGAGGATTCCGCTGACGTGCCTGCTGTGGAAGAAACTGCTCCGCGTGAGCATGTCGATACCGATGAGTTGCTCGATGAGAACGTCGTGCGTGCCTTTACGGCCAAGGCAGGACGCGGCGGTTTTGGCGGGGGTGGCAAGCGCGATGCGCAGCGCCGCGCCCAGCAGGAGCGCTTCCGTCGCGCCGTTGCTCAAAAGGGCGAGACGGATGCCGAGGCTGTTGAGACCGAGGTTGCTGCCGAGTCGCAGAAGCCCACGAAGGAGCAAAAGCCCGTGGAGGCCCAAGAGCCCAAACGTCGTCGTGGTGCTCACTTCAAGGCTGCGCAGCAGGATGTCGCGCGTGAGGTTGAAGAGCCTTCCGAGGTTGCAGACGATATTGAGGAGTCTGCCAAGAGGGCTCCGGGTTCGTGTCGTCCCGGCCGCGGTTTTGCGGGGCGCGCGTATCCCGTAAAGCGTCAGGAGAAGGGCGAGCCGGCTTCGACCGCTCGGGCCGAGAAGGCCGAACAGATCGAGAAAGCCGTTGAGCCGGCGGCTCGCGAGCAGCAGCCTTCCGAGTCGCAGCCTGCGGCTGACACCGAGGTCAAAGCCCAACAGTCCGCTGATAAGCAGGCGGGGGAGAGCGCTTCGAGCAAGCCCCGCCGTCGTCGTCACCGTGGCGGCCGTGGCTCAAATGCCGAGGCCGTGGCCGAGAAGGCGACAACGCAAAACAAGGATGCGAAGGCTGAGACCCCGATGGAGCAGCCCAAGCGCCAGCCGGCGAAGGGAGGCAAGTCCGAACGTTCGCAAAAGAGCTCGTCCACGCCAAAGCAAGAGCGCAAAGCTCAGGCAAATTCCAAGCACAAATCCCAGGCGCAGCCCAAACCGACTGCAAACGATGCGGCCGCCCAGCAGCCTGAGCCGCCCGCTCACGGCGAGGTTTCGGCGTTTGCTCTGGCACGTGTCCTGGGCAGGCAGCTGCTCAAGGTCGTTCCTACGCCAATGGCACTCTCCAAGATTAAGGAGCAGCAGACTCAAATTGTTAAAGTCGAGGGCAAGGACGGCAAAAAGGCTCCGCAGCGCACTCAGCACAACGAGATGT
>UQXT01000145.1 GCA_900545075.1 uncultured Collinsella sp.
GCGTGGATCAGGTAGACCTCGAGGTCGCGGTCGCCGAACTTGTTCATGAGGTACTCGAGCTGCATGAGCTCGTCCCAGGTGCCGCCGACGCCCATCAGGAACACGGCGTCGTAGCCCTCGTCGGCGACCTTGTCGGCGAGCGCGGTCATCTTCTTGCCGGTCTCATAGAGCGCCTTGCCGTCCTCGAGATAGCCCTCCTGGTCGAAATGCATGATCTCGATCTTCTCGGTTTCCTTCATTTGTCTCTCCTTTCTGGGGTTGTTTCCACATCCCCCATGCCAACGGGCATCAAAACCCGCTTACATTCCGTAACACTCGGCCGCTTTGGCCTTAAGCGCATTGACTGACTCTTCGTAGCCCTCTGCCTTGACCTCCATTTGCTTGGAGACGGCATCAAGATACGGGTGCACGTCCCATGACTTCAGACGCTCGGTTATCATGGCCGCAATCGTCTGGAAGAACACAAGATTGGGAATTGCGCTGAGCAGCGGAGCCACCTGAGGCACCGCAACCTCGTGAGCCCTACCCTTGGGATGGGCCGTGAGCAGCACCGTTTTTGTCGTAACGTTCGATAGCGCATCAGCGATATTCGCAAGACGCTCCGACCCCTGCGGATCGTCGACGATAAACACCAGATAGCCCGGAACGATCTGCATCTCGGGACCGTGGACGAACTCCTCGCCTTCGTGATGCATGGCAGGAATCTTGATGGTCTCGCTCAGCTTGAGGGCCGCCTCTTCGGCAACGCCATAGTTGGGGCCGTTGCCGACGACCATGGCGGGCGTGTGCTCAGAAAACTCGAGCATGTGGTCTTGGACATACGCCTCGGCGGTCTTGCACATCACGGCATTGGCATGGATAGCCTCGCGCAGGTCGTCAAGACGCTGGGCAACGCCCTTGGCGTCAATCGTTCCGCGCGCCTGACCGCCGTAAATGCCAAAGAGCACCAGGTACTCAACGAGCACCTCGACGCCCAGAGTCACAAAGTCCACCGACTCGACGCCCACACCGTAGTCAAGAACGATGTCAGCGTGTTCCTTGATGGGTGCCTCGACGTTTGCCGTGAGCGCAACTGCAGCCATATCGTGTGCGCGCATGTAATCGAGCGCCGCAATCGTATTGGTCGAATAGCCACTCTGCGAAACGGCAATGTTGAGCACATGCTGCGGATAGGTGTGTTCAAAATCGACGAAGGCCTCGGGCGTCACAACGGACACCTGCATTTGCAGGGCATCTTGCAGGTAATCGCGGGCGCAATCGGCGGCATGGCGCGACGAACCCGAAGCAACGATGCGCAGCGCGTCAAAAGAACCGGACTGGAAAATATCAACGAGCTGCGCTACCAGCTCAGACGAACGCTCGAGGTTCTCCCCCATACGCACATGGGCAAGCTGAACGTAATCGAGCATCTTCATCGTCTCACCTCGTAACAAATCATTAGTATTTGATACCAATCACAGTTACAGGTTACAGCTTTTTGATACCTCTTTGTCGATTAATTTATCCCCATCGGCGAACGGTCGATTTTGAGCCCTGTAAGGTTGTATATACAGCTGACCCAACGATCAAAACTGGTTAGTTTCCCAGCCGTTATTCACAGAATACCAGCTAGTACGTATAGGTGTAGCCGCCCGTATCGCCACGATTGAAGGACTTTACATACTCGATAGCCTGACCGCTCGCGTCATAGCTCACGCATTCCAAAAGCAAAACAAGATCGCCCTGTTCCAGTCCAAGGAGGCCGGCATCTCGTGCGCCCAGCGCTTCGATATCGAGCTTTTCCTGTGCCATGACTGGCTTTCGGCCCAGCATCTCATAGGTCTCGTACAAACTGAAGACCGACACGTCAATATCTTCGATGGTTGGGAACAGCAGGCAGGGAATCAGCGCCGTCTCAATCGATACGGGGCTGCCGTTTATGCAGTTCAGGCGTCGAACGGAATAGAGCAGGTCGTCCTCGGCGATGCCAAACAGGTCGGCGTAATATGGCCCCGCATAACGCTTGGAACGCGCGAGAATACGGACGGACGGCTCGCCGCCCGAAGCACGGACCGATTCACGGAAACCGACCGTGCGTTCAAAAAAAGCAGGTACTTTCTGCGCCACAAAGGCACCTTTTCCCCGAACACGGCGAATCTGCCCGCGTCGAACCAGCTCATCGACAGCGCTTCGGATGGTCAAGCGTGTCGTACCAAATTCCTCGGCAAGGTCTTTTTCGGACGGAATCATGGAACCCGTGGGATATATACCGCGCTCGATACGTTCCTCGATGCGGCGTCGAATGCGCATATAAACCGGGGTGGCATCTACTGTTTCAGCCATTGTTCACCTGCCACGCTCCTCATGCCGTTCTCTTCGCCGTTATCGGCAAAGCGGAACTTTGTGGGCAAAATCACCGATTTGCAATGCTCCACAAAACGCATGCCCTTATCAAATTCGATCGAGCTCTCATAGAACACCGGCGTTCCCTCTTCTTGCTGGAGCAGCTCGGCCTCTTCGGCATTCAAACGCGAGATGGAAATATGCTCACGTCCATGCTCAACACGCACGCCGCCTTCTTTGAGCAAGACATCGTAAAGGCTCTCGCACTCAAAATCGTGCTCGGTAAGCGATGGGCACAGGGACAGGTTAACGTGAGCCGTCTCGATTGACGCCGGCTCGCCCTCAATAAGTCGAACGCGCTGCATGCGGAGCAAAGGAGCGCCTACAGACACCCCAAGCTTGTCGGCAAGCGCCTCATCCGCCTCGATGGTCCCGGTGGAAACCAGACGAGAAGAGGAGTGCAGGCCGGCAGTCCGCACAGCATCGGAAAAGTTATACGTTTCCTGGAAGATGTTCAGCGGCTTGGGAGGACACACATACGTACCCGATCCGCGACGGCTCTCGAGCGTTCCACACGAGATGAGCCGCGTGATACCGGCGCGCAACGCCGTACGCGAAACGCCGATCTCTTCGCACAGCACACGCTCGGCCGGCAGGCGATCGCCGCCGGCAAGCTGGTGGTGCTGGATATACCAAAGAATTCCCTCAACAGCACGATCTTTGGGGGGAATTGCATAAGATTCGCCTGCCATTGCACAGACTCCTCATTCAGAAACGTATGCCGCCATAATTAGGCCAGCCCTCCCATGGCATCAAATTCGGCCTTGATCTTCTCGGCGACATTCCGATACGACTTATATAGACTTGAATCGCGTTTGACTTCGTCGGTCATAACGGGAATCTCTAATTTGGAAACCTCGTCTTTTCCCGTCTGAACCGCCACAACAACGCCCATACCAAGACACATATTACGCTTGGCGGCATTCATTTTTGCCGCCTTAGCGGGATTTGCCAGGATACGCTGGGCAAATTCCTGTTTTGAGACCACTTCCTCGGCCTCCGGATCGCCCGCCTCGGCTACTTCGCACTGCAACACGTCCGCATAGTCAAAAATCTTCGGCTCGCCGCCGAGCTGATGCACGGCCCACTTACGACTCGTGGCATCCTGGTAGATAGCCGGCAAAAACGTAAACCGCGGCGGGTCCAAAATCGTATCCGTAATGGTAAACACGCTGAGGTCAAAGGCATCCTGCGGGTTTTTCTTCTTGAACAGCCCCATATCAGCCTCCCGTACTAGCATTAAACAACTCAAGCCGAATATAGCACCAATTTCAAGCCGCTGCCTTACCCTATCGGTGCGCGGCGTCTATGGCTCGCCCAGCGGAAGAGTTTACGGACGAGGGCCGGGGTGCCTGCTTTGTTTTGAGAAGTGGGCTTAGCGAACCTCTCAAATCTAGGCACCCCGGCCTCGCCGGCAAATAGCGGACACTCCGCATGCAATCTATGCAAACAAACAAGTGTGCTTAACTATAATTCGGTAAGATCGAGCACACTGCCCTTCACGATAAGCGCCGGTTCCAGAACGACCTCTTCGGCACGCTTACCGCCCCTACCGGCA
>UQXT01000146.1 GCA_900545075.1 uncultured Collinsella sp.
CATGCATGTCCGAGGACGTTTTCAGAGCTTTACCCTGTAGGGTCCCGAGGGGATATGTCCGCTACTCAGCCATCTGAGCCTGGACGGCGGTGATGGCCACGACACCCACGATGTCGTCGGCAGAGCAGCCGCGCGACAGATCGTTGACCGGCTTGGCGATGCCCTGCAGGATGGGGCCGTAGGCGTCGGCGCCGGCGAAGCGCTGGACCAGCTTGTAGCCGATGTTGCCGGCCTCGAGGTCGGGGAACACGAGCACGTTGGCCTTACCGGCAACGGAGGAGCCGGGAGCCTTGAGCTGGGCGACGGTGGGGACGATAGCGGCATCGAGCTGCAGGTCGCCGTCGATGGCGAGCTCGGGAGCCTTCTCCTTGCAGAACTTCACAGCCTCCTGGACCTTCTTGGCGACCTCGCCGCCAGCGGAGCCCATGGTGGAGTAGGAGAGCATGGCCACGTGCGGCTCAACGTTGCCCATGAAGGTGGACCAGGAGTGGGCGGAGGCGATGGCGATCTCGGAGAGCTCGTCGGAGGACGGGTTGATGTTGAGGCCGCAGTCGGCGAAGATCAGCGTGCCGTCAGTGCCGAACTGCGGGGTGTCGGTGCACATCACGAAGAAGGCCGAGACCAGCTTGGTGCCCGGGGCGGTCTTGAGGATCTGAAGCGCGGGGCGCAGGGTGTCGGCAGTGGAGTGGAAGGCGCCGGAGACCAGGCCGTCGGCATCGCCCATCTTGACCATCATGGTGCCAAAGTAGGTGGCGTCCATCACCTGGGCGCGAGCCTGCTCGATGGTGACACCCTTCTTGGCACGGAGCTCGGCAAACTTCTGCGCGTACTCCTCGTGCTTCTCGGCATTGCGCGGGTCGATGACGGTAGCGCCGGGAACGTTGATCTCGTCGGGGTTGCCCAGGATGACGATCTTTGCCAGGCCCTCCTCGATGATTTTGGTGGCCGCGACGATAGTGCGCGGATCCTCGCCCTCGGGCAGGACGATCGTCTTAAGGTCGGCCTTGGCGGCAGACTTCATACGGTTTAGGAAATCGCTCATGTTACTCCTTACAAGCGTTTCACTAAGCTCCAGGCGCCCGGCTGTTCACGAATAAACCCGCTGCTAGCGGGTTTACCTTTCAATTATGTACGCCGCGGTGCTTGAGCTTTCCTTGTGTGGCAAGCTCATTATAGGACGCATTAGCGCTATAATCGCTCTGATAAATATGTCTCGAAGAATGTTCGAGAAAAGCCCAGCTAACGAGCCCGTGGCTTTTGACAAGGAGTATCGATGCAGATTACCTCAGGCCTGCCTGAAGGCTTTAACGCCGGTGCATACGACATGATTGTCGTCGGTGCCGGATATGCCGGTGCCGTTTGTGCCCGCCGTCTTGCCGAGACCATCGGCTATCGCGTTGCCGTTCTGGAGCGCCGTAGCCACATTGCGGGCAACGCCTACGACTGCGCTGATGAGGCCGGGATCCTGGTCCACGAGTATGGTCCGCACATCTACCATACCTTTAACGAGCGCGTCCACAATTTCCTGTCGCGCTTTACCAAGTGGACGGATTATCAGCACAAGGTGCTCGCCAACATCAACGGTACCCTTATGCCCGTGCCCTTCAACCATGCGAGTCTCAAGCTCGCCTTTGGTGACGAGCGCGGCGAGGAGCTGTATCAGAAGCTCGTGGAGACCTTTGGCAAGGATGTCAAGGTGCCCATTATGGAGTTGCGTAAGAAGAACGACCCGGATCTTGCCGAGGTCGCCGATTACGTCTACGAGAACGTCTTTTTGCATTACACCATGAAGCAGTGGGGCCAGACGCCCGATCAGATCGATCCCTCGATCACCGGCCGCGTTCCCGTCTTTGTGGGCGATGATGACCGCTACTTCCCGCAAGCTCCCTTCCAGGGCATGCCGCAGGAGGGCTACACGGCGCTCTTTGAGCACATGCTCGACCACGACCTGATCGACGTGTTCTGCGACGTGGACGCCCGTGATCTCTTTGAAATCGACGAGACTACCGTCAAGATCGACGGCAAGGTCTATGGTGGCGAGATCGTCTACACCGGTCCACTCGACGAGCTGTTCAACCTCGACTTGGGTGCGTTGCCGTACCGCACGCTCGATATGAAGTTCGAGACGCTCGATATGGACCAGTTCCAGCCCGTGGGCACTGTCAACTACACCACGAGCGAGGACTACACGCGCATCACCGAGTTCAAGAACATGACCGGTCAGGTCCTGCCCGGCAAGACCACCATCATGAAGGAGTATTCCAAGGCCTATACGCCCGGCTCGGGCGAGACGCCCTATTACGCCATTCTGGAGCCCGAGAACCGCGAGCTCTATGAGCGCTATCTCGAGCGCGTCCAGAACCTGACGAACTTCCACCCGGTGGGTCGTCTGGCCGAGTATCGTTACTACGATATGGACGCCGTGACCAATTCCGCCCTCGATCTTTCGGATGAGATTATCGCCTGCCATGCATAAAGTCATAACATTCGGTATTCCCTCGTATAACGCCGCCAAGGACATGGACCATTGCATCACCTCCATCTTGGAGGGGAGCAATTACGCCACCGATATCGAGATTATCGTAGTGGACGACGGCTCCAAGGACGAGACGGCCGATAAGGCCGATGAGTGGGAGGCACGTTATCCCGGTATCATTCGCGCGGTACACCAGGAGAACGGCGGCCACGGTATTGCCGTCCTTTCGGGTCTGCGCGAGGCGCAGGGCACCTACTACAAGGTCGTCGACTCGGATGACTGGCTCGATGCTGCGGCTCTTTCGACTATGCTGTCGATTCTGCGTGGCTTTGAAGAGCGTGACCAGCGCGTTGACCTGTTTATCTCGAACTACGTGTACGAGAAGGTTTACGAGGGCACGCAGACCGCTATTGGCTACAAATTTGCCCTGCCGCGCAAAAAGATCTTTTCCTGGGATCAGATCGGTCATTTCCGCCTGGACCAGAACCTACTCATGCACAGCCTGTGCTATCGCACGGATGTGCTGCGCGAGTCCAACCTTCCCATGCCGCCGCACACGTTCTATGTGGACAACATCTACGCCTACGTGCCGCTGCCGCGTTGCAAGACCATGTACTACGCCGACATCGACCTCTATCGCTACTTTATCGGTCGCGAGGGCCAGAGTGTCAACGAGGCCACGATGGTCAAGCGTCTGGACCAGCAGTTCCGTGTGACGCGCATCATGATGGAGTCGTACCACCTGTACAGCGATGTTGAGTCGTCGCGTCTGCGCTCGTACATGATGGGCTATTTCACCATGATGATGGCGATCTGCTCGGTGCTCACCAAGCTTTCCGAGGAAGATTGCGCCGACGAGCGCCTAAAGACGCTGTGGAATGATTTGAAGGCCTACGACGAGCGCATGTATCGTCGTGCCCGCTACGGCGTGGTCGGGTTCTTCACCAATCTGCGCGGACGGGCCGGAGACAAAACCACACTCGGCCTATACCGTCTTGCCTCAAAGATCTTCAAATTCAACTAGCTGCCGAGTAATCGCTGCTGATAGGTTGACTGGGCCCCTTGGCCTTTAGTTTGCTACTGCGAACAGTCCTGCTCGCACGGAAAGCACATTAAGTGCTTTCCGGCTCGTGCGGAACTTGTATCAAACTAAAGGCCAAGGGGCTTCTGCTATAAGAATCGATTGTCAGGCTGCCTGAATTTGAAGATCTTAGACGCGCGGTACACAGGGGCCTGGGCTGAAAAAATATTAGTTGGTAGTCGGTCGGAGGCGGGCGGGCATTACGTTTGTCGCGAGTTCCGCATGCAAAGAAGGCCACTTAATGTGGCCTTCGTCTTGCATAGGACTGTTTGAAATTTGGAGGAAATG
>UQXT01000147.1 GCA_900545075.1 uncultured Collinsella sp.
GACGTGCCGGCCGCAGAGATTGTCGCCACGGCGCGCGATCTCGCTGCTGCCGCGCCTGCCGCTGTGGTGGATGCGGGCTTTCATGGTGGCATCGGTATCGCGTATGCCAATAGCACCCAGACCGCGCGCGCTATCTGCTTGGTCGATGTGCTGCTGGGCTGTATTGGACATGCGGGCGGAGCGCTCAACCCACCGACGCCGCTTGTGTTGGGCGACCTCGATCCCGCACGCTTTGCGACGCCGCCGGTGCCGCGTGGGCCCAAGCTGGGGTCCGAGCGCTATCCGCTCGTCGATCCCGAGCGCGGCCTGTGCACGACCATCGGTCAGTCGATTCTTGCCGGCGATTTGCGTGGGCTCATCGTCTATGCCAGTAACCCCGGTGCGGGCTATGGCAATGCACAGGCTTGGTTGAGTATTTTGCAGCAGCTCGACTTGCTCGTGACGATTGATATTCGCTGGTCCGAGACGGCGCGTGCTTCTGATTTCGTGCTGCCCGACGTGACGTATCTGGAGGCTGACCGCGGCGTGGGAACGGTGACAGGCGCCAACGATGCGCGCGTGTTCTACCGCAACGCCGTGCTGCCTGTGCAGCATGACGACACACGTCCCGGTCGGGAGATTTTTGCCGGTCTGGCGCAGGCGTGTGGCGTGGGCGAGTGCTTCGACTTTACGTCCGACGACCTGGCGGCTGCCCAGGTGGCTCCGTTTGGGATTGATCTGGACGAGCTCAAGGAGCGCGGCTGGGCCGACACGGGTGTTGCGTTGCCGTCGCGTACGGGCGAGCCGGCGATTCCCTTGGATGGCGGCAAAATTGCGCTGGCAAGCGACGTATGGGAACGAGCCGGTCTGGGTCGTGTACCCAACTGGATCGCTCCCATGGTGGAGCCCGGTCCGGGGATGTTTCGCCTCATTAGCGGCAACCGTCCCTTTGAGTCGCATACCTCGCGAAGGCTCGCGGCCCAAGGTGCCGCCGAGGCCGGATCGGACCTGGATGCCGTGCAGATGAATGCCGATGTTGCTGCGCGCATGGGCATCGTCGACGGCGAGATCGTCGAACTCGTGAGCGATTTGGGCCGCGACCGCGTGCGCGTGGAGACGACGCCGTATCTGCATCCGGCGTGCATCTTCACCTCGGCCGCCCCCGGCGGGCGTTCGTTTGGCGCCGATGCCGGTGGCGCTCAAGCCTTGGGCGTGGGCCCGCTCGACCATACACCGTTGCGTTGGGACCCGTTGACGGGCGCCGCGCTCACCCAGGAAAACGCCGTTCGCGTGGAAAAGATCGCGGCGCGCGAGGATAATAACGAGTAATTGACTCAGCTGATGCATTCGACTGATCCACGTTTCTTTTGAAAGGCCGTACATGAGCGATAGCCAGAACATGTCCGATGAGGTGCGCGCCCGCCTGCGCGCCATTCCCTCCGTCAACGAGCTGCTCGCAGAGTGGCCAGTTGTGAAGGCGGCGGGGGAGACCTGCGACGCGGTGGTGCATGCCGCCGTGACGGCCGAGCTCGACGAGGAGCGCGCCGCCATTCGTGCCGGCGCCGCCCCGCGTTCCAAGCGCGAGCTGGCCTCGGCCATCGAGTGGCGTGCGCATCGCTCCGCGCTGCCGAGCCTGCGCCCAGCAGTTAATGCCACGGGTGTGGTCATCCATACCAACTTGGGCCGCGCCCCGCTCGCGGAGTCGGTCGCCAAGGCCGTGGCCGAGGTTGCGCGCGGGTACAGCACGCTCGAGTACAGTGTGGACACTTGTTCGCGCGGGTCGCGCAAGGAGCACGCCGCGCAGCTGATCCGCTCGCTCACCGGTGCCGAGGACGCGCTCGTGGTCAACAACAATGCCGCCGCGGTGCTGCTGGTGCTTGCCACCCATGCCGCGGGTAAAGAGGTCATCGTCAGCCGCGGCGAGCTTGTCGAGATTGGCGGCAGCTTCCGCATCCCCGATGTCATGGCGGCTTCGGGCGCCAAACTCGTCGAGGTCGGCGCCACCAACCGCACGCATTTGGACGACTACGAGCGCGCCATCACGCCCGATACGGCGATGATCCTCAAGGTCCATCCTTCCAACTATCGCATCGAGGGCTTTCACGAGGAGGTGGGCTCTCGGGAGCTTGCCGCTCTGGCCCACAAGCATGGCCTGCTGTTCTACGAGGACCAGGGGTCGGGCGCGCTGTTGCCCGACGACATCTTGGTGCGCGGCGGCGAAGAAACCACGCCGGCTTCGGTTGCGGCGGGGCTCGATCTGGTGTCGTGCTCGGGCGATAAACTGCTCGGTGCCGCACAAGCGGGCATTATCATGGGCCGTCGCAATCTGGTCCAGGCCTGTGGGTCACATCCGCTTATGCGCGCCCTGCGCCCGGGCAAGCTCGCGCTGACGGCGCTCGAGGCCACGCTGCGTATCTACATGGACGGTGCCGATGTTGCCCATCGCGATATTCCGGTGCTCAGCATGCTTACGCTGCCGCAGGCCCATTTGGAGCGACGTGCCCGCAAGCTGCGCGATCGTATGGTCGCCGGGCTCGATAAGGCTGGCTACCCATGTGCCGTTCAGGTGGAGATCGTCGAGGAATCGTCGACCCCTGGTGGCGGCTCGCTGCCTACCGTGGAGCTGCCCACCACGTGCGTTGCCGTGCGCCTCGTCGATGAGCGTCTTTCCGTTGACGCACTCAAGCGCTCGCTCGTCCAAGATTTCGACACGCCGGTCGTCACGCGAACCTCGCACGATCGCATTTTGTTTGACGTCCGTACGCTTGTGGGCGACCGCGATATCGAGACGGCGGCATCGACGCTCGTCGCGTGCGTTAAGAAGGCGATTGCTCGATGAGTGAGGTTCAGAAGCTGGTGGAGTGCCCCGTTATCGTTGGCACGGCGGGCCACGTCGACCACGGTAAGTCCGCGCTGATCGAGGCGCTGACCGGCAAGAATCCCGACCGTCTGGAGGTTGAGCGCCGTCGCGGTATGACCGTGGAGCTGGGCTTTGGCGAGCTGGCGCTGCCGAGCGGCAAGATCGTCGGCCTGGTCGACGTGCCGGGCCATGCGCACTACCTGCGTGCCATGGTGCAGGGTGCGACAGGCATCGACGTTGCCGTGCTGGTGGTCTCTGCCGTTGAGGGTGTAATGCCGCAGACGCGCGAGCACGTGCACGTGCTGGAGCTGCTGGGCGTCACGCATATGGTGGTGGCGCTGACGATGTGTGACCTGGCCGATGTCGAGATGACCGAGCTTGCTGAGCTCGATGTCGATGACTTTTTGTCGGGTACCGTGTTTGCGGGCGCGTCGATTGTGCCCGTGTCGTCCAAGACGGGCGAGGGGATCGACGGGCTGCTTGCGGTGCTCGACGAGCAGGTGGGTGTTTGCTGGGATGCCTGTCGCGACCGTGCCGAGCGGAGCGATGCCGCGCCTCGCCTGCCGATTGACCGCTGCTTTACGATTAAGGGCGTCGGCACCGTCGTGACGGGAACGCTGCACGATGCGCCCGTCGCGGTGGGGGATGAGCTTGTCGCGTTGCCGTCGCGTACGGTCTGTCGTGTGCGTGGAATTCAGGTGCATGGCGATACGCCGCAGGCGTTGCCCGGTCAGCGTGTGGCGCTCAACCTGGTCGGCGACGGAGTCGCGGCGCTTGACCGTGGCGAGATGCTGGGCGTGGTGGACCGCTTTGGCCAGACGTTGCGCTTTATGATGACGTTTACCTACTTGGGTCGCGAGGGAGCCAAGCCGCGTGTGCTCGAGTCGGGTGCGCGTGTGCACGTGATGGCGGGTACAGCCGAGGTTGTC
>UQXT01000148.1 GCA_900545075.1 uncultured Collinsella sp.
TCTCGGAAGGCACGTGCAGACCTTTCGTCATGGCCTCCTACCTTTCTTTCGGGCCCTTGTCAGGGCCGATTCGTTAGCGCCCCTCCGTGTGAGGCGTTATTGCTGACGACATATTTATATCCAAAATCAGCTCATACTTCCACCTTGCCCCCGAACGGTTTTTTATAGGGGGTGAACGGCATACACATATACTTCACGCATGGCACACTTCATCTTAATAAAGCGTATTTACGTGCTTAAACGCGTTTTCAATCCTAAAATCAAATGGAACTAAACTTTGCTAAACCACCCTCATATTGCATATTTCCAATAAAGCTATGAATAGAATTAGCGGTTCACACCGCGTCTCAACCATTTTCATTTTTATTCAGAAAAAAGTTTGTCCTATTCATTTCTGGTAAATAAATTACCGTTTACCAGACGCTTGATACCGTTCACCGGAAACTCAGTATAAGGCCCAGCGGATACCGCCTCGCTTTACGGCCCCATTTGTAACAACTTGACTTCTCGGTATAGAAAAACGGACCCGCTTCCCCTAGGGAAACGGGTCCGTTTTCGATTATCTTCGGCTAATTTGGATAAGGCCCCCGAAGACCATCGGAATCCTAGCGATCGAACTCCGCCAGTGCCTCGCCCAAAAGCCTCAGGCCCTCGCGCAGAACGTCCTCGCTCGCGCAGTAGCCCAGGCGTGCGCCGCAGGGAAGCTCAAAACGGCTACCGGGGACCAGCAGCACTCCCCTCTCGGACAGCAGGCGCTTGCAGAACTCCTCGTTATCCTCGGGAATATCCAGCTGGATAAACGAGGTGGACACGCCCTGCGGCGCCGTCCAGGAAACGCGGTGCTGCGTATCGATCCAAGCCTGCTCGATATCGCGGTTGCCAAACACGATCTTGCGATTGCGCTCAAGGATCTTGTCCTTGTGCTCAAGCACATAGGTCGCCAGGGCATCGTTGAACACGCCGCCGCAGATCATGGTGTAATCGCGATAGGTACGGATGCGGTTGGACACCTCTTTGTCGGCCAGGACCCAGCCCACGCGGGCCGCAGGCGTCGAATAGGTCTTGGACACCGAGTTGGTGACAATGGCATTCTCGTACACGTCAGCCATCGACATAAAGGCCTCGGTGTTCTCAAGCGGCAGATACACCTCGTCGCACAGCACGTAGGCGCCCACCGAACGGGCGATCTCGGCAATCTGGCCGAGCATATCGGCATCGAGCACCGTACCGATGGGGTTCGATGCGTTGTTGATGCAGATGAGTCTGGTGTTGGGGCGCACCAAGCGCTTGAGTTCCTCGATATCGGGCTTCCAGCCGAGTTCCTCGCGAAGCTCCCAATACTCGACCTCGGCGCCCAGCGTGCGCGGAATCTCGTAGAGCGGCGCGTAGGTGGGCCACTCGGCGATAACATGGTCGCCGGGCTCGACCACAGCCATGATGGCGTTGAGGTTAGCGCCCGTGCAGCCATTGGTCTGCAGAATGTGATCGGGATTGACCTCCCGACGATACAGCTTGGCAACCTCGGCCTTAAACTCCGGCGAGCCCTCGATCCAGCCGTAGTTCATCTTCTCGCGATCCAGGCGCTCGTAGAACGTGGCGCCGTCCTGTTCATCAAGCGCGCGCAGCTCGCCCATGGTGAGCGACGAGATCGTCGACTGGGCGATGTCCCACGTGGCGCTCTTCTCCCAAACGTTGAGCCATTCCTCAACGCCAATCGTCTTGATGTCCATGGCCAAGCTCCTTACAAAAGCAGTCATCCAATCGTGTTGACGTTCCTCATACAAGATTGGGGCGGTGCGAAAACCCGCACCGCCCCAATGGGAGACATCTAATGGCAGCTAGATGTATGTATTATGACCTGTACGGGTCCTAGAAGACCCTAGAGGTCCTCGCGCCAGAAGGGCATGCTCATGCAGCGCGGGCCGCCGCGGCCGCGGGAGAGCTCGGCGGAGGGCACGACGAGAAGGTCCAGGCCCTCCTTGTACAGCACGTCGTTGGTGACGGTGTTGCGGGCGTAGACGCAGATCTTGCCGGGCTCGACGCACAGGGTGTTGGAGCCGTCGTTCCACTGCTCGCGGGAGGCCGCGATCGGGTCGCCGCCGCCGCAGGGGATCAGCTTGACCTGGTCGACGCCGGTGGCGTCCTCCAGGACGTGCTCGAGGGTGTCCTCGATCAGGCGGATGTTCACGTCGCCCGGGTTCTTGCCGGCGGTCAGCTCGTAGACGCGCAGGGTGCCCATGATGGCGGGGTGGATCGTGAACTTATCGACGTCGATCTGGGTGAAGACCGTGTCGAGGTGCATGAAGGCGCGCGAGACCGGGATGTCGAAGGCCAGGATGCGCTCGACCTTGGAGTCGGAGTTCCAGAAGATGTTCTGGGCCATGACGTCGATCGCGGCGGCCTGGGTGCGCTGGGAGATGCCGACGGCGAGGGTCTTCTCGTTGATGTTCAGCACGTCGCCGCCCTCGGTGTGGAACTGGCAGTCGCGGCGGAAGTACAGGGAGACGTCCTTGTAGTCGGGGTGGTACTTGAAGACGTACTTGCCGTACAGGGTCTCGCGGTTGCGGGTGACCGAGTACATGCGGTTGAGGTTGACGCCCTCGCCGACGACCGCGAACGGGTCGCGGGTGAAGTAGAGGTTGGGCATCGGGTCGATGATCAGGTCGGACTCGGACTCGGAGTTGACCAGGGAGTCGAGGGTCGTGGAGGCCGTGAGGGGCATGTCGATCTCGGACTTGGTCATGCCGGCCATGGTCTTCTTGACGAACTCGAGGTTGTCCTCGATGGAGTCCAGCTTCTCGCGGACGATCTGCGGCATGTGCTGGCCGCGGATGCCGGCCTCGGCGATGTACTGGTCGGTGAACTCGGCGCGGGCGCCGGGGACCTGGTCGAACACCTCGGCGACGAGGTTCTCGAGATAGAGGACCTCCACGCCCTGGTCCCTCAGGATCTGGGCGAAGGTGTCGTGCTCCTGCTGCGCGACCTCCAGGAACGGGACGTCGTCGAACAGGAGTCGCTCGAGCTCGTCGGGCGGCAGGTTGAGGAGCTCGTCGCCGGGACGGTGCAGGCAGACCTTCCTGAGCTTGCCGATCTCGGAAGGCACGTGCAGACCTTTCGTCATGGCCTCCTACCTTTCTTTCGGGCCTTTCGGCCGAATCTCTCAGCGCCCTTCCATAGCGGACGCTGCTTGCTGACAGCTCTAGTTATATCCAAATTCCACCCGCAATTCCACCTCGCCCCCGAACGGTCAACAAAGTGCGATGAACGGTATATCGCATGAGATTCCCCCATAATGTACTTCGGCGTTCTAAAGTAACTTTTCTAAGGTAAACGCTCTTTTTTCCTAAAAACTATTTGCAATTGCATCTCTAAACTTTTGATTCAGAATTGCATAGCTAAATCGGTTTTATGTATATAAATGATGTTTGTTTACGTTTCCGCCTGCATTCAATGATATTCAGCTATCCATCATTCTTATTCACACTTACGTACCAGTTGAGTGAGGATATAGACCGCTTGCAGACGAGCAGGACGTCAGTCCTATGACTTGTCAGCGTAAGAAGTAGGTAAAGATACCGTTCACGCGATACGTCCGTGCCAGTGGTCGACTAAATTGAGACAATAGTGAATTAGAGTTAGGCTACCGTCCCCTGCGGGGACTGAACGGACAGATGCATATGCCGAGCAAAATCGAAAAAAAGCAAGCCGCCGCAAAGCTGCGCAAACCGCCGCGCGACTTCTCGTACACGCAAAACCGAGAGCT
>UQXT01000149.1 GCA_900545075.1 uncultured Collinsella sp.
GCAGGGTGCCGTGGCAGGCGACACCGTCGAGGCCGAGGTCGTACAGGACGGCAAGTCATTCATGCGCGCCCGCACCACCGAGATTCTGGAGCCAAGCCCCAATCGCATTCAGCCTCCCTGCCCCTTCGTGGGCATCTGCGGCGGCTGCTCGTGGGGCAATCTCTCACGCACGGCACAGCTCGCCGCCAAGGAGCAAAACCTGCGCTCCACGCTCGAGCGCATCGGCAAGTTCGCTCCTGAGCTGGCAGATGAGTTGGTACAGCCCATCTGCCACACCAAGGACGACTGGGGCTACCGCAATAAAATCGAGCTCGAACCGACCGTCGTCAACGGTCGCGTGCGCCTTGGCATGCACGGTGTCGACCCCAGCAAAATCGTGACCGTCGATATGTGTCCGCTGTTCGATAAGCGCTTCCCGAAGGCACTCAAATCGGTCGTCGGCGCACTCAACTATCTAAGCGGCAGCCATGACTTGGGGCTCGAACGCGTGGGCATTCGCGCATCGCGCCGCACCAAGGCACTCGAGGTCGCACTCTGGACGCCCACAGGCTCTTTTCCGCGCTCGCAGGTCTCCCGCGTGCTGGCGGACGCCGCTCATCCTACGAGCATCGTACGCGTGATGAGCAAGGGCGAAAAGAAGGCCCGCCGTGTTTCCAAGGTCGAAATGCTCGCCGGAGAGGGCTCATGGACCGAGAATATCGCCGAGGGTCAGATGCGCTTGTCTGCCCCGTCTTTTTTCCAGGTCAACACCAAGGGTGCCGAGATTTTGATCGATCTTGTCATGGAAGCGCTCGACCCGCAGGAAGACGAGCTTGCCGTGGACCTGTACTGCGGTGCCGGCACCTTTACCCTGCCGCTCGCCCGCCGCTGCGACTTTGTCGCTGCCGTCGAGGCCTACGGCCCCGCCGTGCGCGATCTACGCCGTAACCTGGAAATCAACAAGCTTGATAACGTCGACGTCATTGGCGGAGACGCGGTGCGCGAGTTCCCCGACCAGGATGCCGACATCTTGGTGGTCGACCCGCCGCGCGCAGGCCTCGCCCCCGAGGCGATCGGCCTTATCGCCAGCACGAGTGCCCGCGATGTCGCCTACGTGAGCTGCGACCCGGCCACCCTGGCGCGCGATCTCAAACGCTTTGTCGAAGAAGGCACCTTCTCCCCCGTAAAGATCACGCCAGTCGACCTGTTCCCACAAACCTTCCACTGCGAGACCGTCGTCCACCTTAGGCGCAACTAGCCACTTAATCATTGCTCAGAAAAATCATTGGGAAATCGAGCGTGGCAAGCGGAGGTCTTCGGGGTATAAGACGGCTAATTGTATGCCGCCTATGAAAGGAACCCTCATGCCCAGCGTTGCCGTTCTCGCCGCCGATGGCTTTGAAACTATTGAATGCTTGACCATGGTCGATGTCATGCGTCGCGGCGGCGTGCGTGCCACGCTCGTCTCGATTATGCCCACGCGTGAGGTCGTAAGCTCGCTGCAGATCCCCGTGACCTGCGATGCGCTCTTTGATGAGATCAACTTTGACGAGTACGACTGCGTCGTGCTGCCCGGCGGCCTGCCCGGTGCCACCAACCTGCGCGCCGATCAGCGTGTCTGCGACGTGGTCTGCGAGTTCGCCGCGACCAAGCACGTCGCCGCCATCTGCGCCGCCCCGTTTATCCTGGGCGAGCTCGACCTGCTCGAGGGGCGCCACGCCACGTGCTTCCCTGGCTTTGAGAAAAGCTTCCCCGAAGGCGCCTATACCGGCGAGAAGGTCACGCAAGACGGCAACATCATCACTGCCAGCGGCATGGCACAGTCACTCCCCTTTGCATTGGAGCTGCTGCGCACGCTCGCCGGCGACAAGGCCGTCGAGAAGGTCGCCGAGGGCATCCAACTATGATTTTGGCTTCGCAATCGCCGCGCCGCATAGAGCTGATGCGCGAGGCAGGCTACAACATTCGCGTGATTCCCGCGGATATCGACGAAACGCCCTTTGATGGCGAGGCCCCGCTCACGCTTGTCGAGCGCTTGGCACGCGCCAAGGCGGCTGCCGTTGCTGCCGAGTATGCCGAGCCCAATGAGCTGACGGTCGCGGCCGACACCATCGTCACCTTTGACGGCAAGATTCTGGGCAAGCCGGCAACCGAGGACGAGGCGCGCACTATGCTCCGTGAGCTTTCGGGCCGCACGCACCAGGTCGCAACCGGCGTCTGCATCGTTAAAGCCGGCGACGCTACAGCCCCGCATGCCGCCGAGAGCCTGTCCTTTGTCGATGTGACCGACGTGACGTTCTACGAGCTCACCGACGAGCAGATCGAGCACTACGTCGCCTCGGGTGAGCCCATGGACAAGGCCGGCGCCTACGGCATTCAGGGCACAGGAGGACGCATGCTCGTGCACGATATTTCGGGCGACTTCTATAACGTGGTGGGCCTACCCATCGCCCGCGTCGCGCGCGCGATTCAAAAACTCTCGTAATTGCATCTGGCGCTGGGTATCCCCCAGCGCCTACAATTTTGGCGTACCGTACGGATCCCGACCGGGCGCAAGGCGCGGCGGAAAACCGATAGGAGTTAAACATGGATACACTGCTCGAGGCCATTGACGTCTGCGATGTCGATGGCTTTTGCTATGGCAACTATACGGACGAGGAGGCCGGCACCGGTTGCACCGTAATCGTGGCACCCGAGGGCGCCACCGGCGGCGTTGACGTTCGCGGCGGTGCTCCAGCATCGCGCGAAACCGACCTGCTGCGACCCGAGAACACCGTCGACAAGGTCCACGCCGTCTGCCTTTCGGGTGGATCGGCCTTTGGCCTCGAGGCTGCAAGCGGCGTCGCTCGCGAGCTTGAGAGCCGCGGCATCGGCCTTCCCGTCGGCCCCACGCAGGTGCCTATCGTGTGCTCCAGCTGTATCTTCGACCTTGCCTTTGGCGATCCCACTGTACGCCCCGACATTGAGGCCGGCATCGCCGCCGTGCGCGAAGCACTCGACCACACCCCCACCAAGCTCGAACAGGGCAACGTAGGCGCCGGCACGGGCGCCACCGTGGGTAAGCTCATGGGGCCCGCCACCTGCATGAAGGCCGGCCTTGGCGCTGCCGCCGTGGCGCTCGGTCCCGTTAAGGTAGGCGCCGTGGTCTCGGTCAACGCCTGCGGCAACGTCGTCGACCCCTTCACTGGCGAGTGGGTCGCTGGCATGCGCGCCGCGGCCGATAGCGACCAGATCGTCGACATGGAACTCGCAGCCTTTGCCGCCGCCGGATCCATGCAGATGCCGCTCGACCGCACCAACACCACCATCAGCTGCATCGTCACCAACGTGGAACTCACTAAGGCACAAGCTACCAAGGTCTCCCAGATGGCCGCAGACGCCTACGCACACGCCATCCGTCCCACGCACACCACCAACGACGGCGACACCATCTACACCCTCGCCAGCGGCAAACCGGGCGCCCAGGCAAGCGCCGCCGTTCCCCTAGACCTGCTGGGCATGCTCGCCGTAAGGGCCCTGGAAACCGCCATCGTAAACGGAGCCAAAACCGCCAAAACCTCCCACGGCATCCCCGGCGCCGCGAAGTAATCTCACTCGACCGTCGGTCGGAGGCGGGCGGGCATTACGTTTGCTGCTCTACAGTCCTATGCAAGACGAAGGCCACATTAAGTGGCCTTCTTT
>UQXT01000150.1 GCA_900545075.1 uncultured Collinsella sp.
GTCCCGGCTCAACCGGGTCGAACAGCTCAATTTGCAGCTCCGGCGTCTGCCAGCCGCGCTCGATCATCAGGGCGCGCGCCTTGGACTCGCCACCGCTTTCCGACAGGCCGTCGGCACACCGTGCAACACTTCGCGCCGTCACAACACCGCGTCGATTCAGGCCAAGCTTGTCGACCGTCTCAACGAGATGCTCCTTCGACAAAAGCTGCTCATGGAGCGCCGAGTCCGCAATGATCAAGCCCTCGACAAACGATGCATCGACCAGGCAATCCGTAATCGTTTGATCGATATCGGTCACGGCAATGTCCATCTGGGTGGCCCGTGTTTGACGAACATAACGATGGCGAACGACCTGAGAGCCCGGCGTCGTTGATTGTGCCGGTGCCACGGCGATATGGATGTGCGTCAAATTGGCATGCGAAACCGAAAGACCGTAGATAACAGCCGCCGTATAGGAGCAAAATGTCCAGTCGGGGTGCTTTTGCGCAAGGGCCCGCACTCGATGCAGATAACGCTGCCGAAACTTGAGCTCGGACCAGTATTCCGGACGCGCATACAGCCCCGGCATGACCGCCTCTAGACTTCCCGCCGCCACCCGCCGCTCAATCTGCTTTGCCTCCGCCGCCGTGCGCGCGTACACGCAACTCATCTGCTGTTCGCATGCTTTAATGTGACTTGTAAGTCTTTGATTCGCCGTCATGTTTCCCATGTCGCCTCCCAACTCATGGAACGGCGCAAACGTACCAGACGGTTTCATGCGAAGTCTAACCAAATGCTGTCCAGGCACTGACCAAATGCTTGACGGTTTTGGACGTTTTAGGCTGATGGCTTATATCTGCAGGCAGAAGCCTTACCGAGAGGTCCCTGTCTCCACATTTAGATGCCTATGTCCATCGGATTATCAGAAAGAAAAACCCGTCGAGATACGAGACTACGCCGAATGCGACTTGGCCTCTTCACGCACCGTCTCTTAGCCGAGCCATCGGCATCTACATATAAAAAATGAGCGTGGATAATCTCCCGTTTTGAGTCTAGTTTCAAGCCAAAAGTGGGAGATTATCCACGCTCGATTTGTAAACGCCCGAAAATCCACGCTCGTGTGTCCGATAATCCACGCTCGTCATGCCGCGAGCACAGCCGCAGCCACGGCTACAGCAGTACCATCGCAGTCTAGTGCTCCTCGCCGGCGCGGGCCAGGTCGTAGGGCGTGGTCTGGTAGACGTAGTAGTTGAGCCAGTTGGTGTAGAACAGCTGAGCCTGGCTGCGCCAGACGTTGCGCGGCTCGGCGGTGGGGTCGTCGCCCGGGAAGTAATGCGCCGGCACCTGAGGGTTGAGGCCGCGCTTCACGTCGCGCTCGTACTCCAGGCGCAGCGTGTCGGTATCGTACTCGGGGTGACCAAATACAAAGAAGCGACGGCTGTCGGTCGACTTGACGATGTACAGGCCAACCTCGTCGGACACGGCCACGACCTCAAGCTGCGGCTCGGCCTCCACGTCCTCGCGGCGCACATCGGTGTTGCGCGAATGCACGGCATAGAAACGGTCGTCAAAGCCGCGAACCAGCGGGCTTTGCGGCTTCACCAGATAATGCTCAAACACGCCGCTCGCCTTTGCCGGCAGGTCGTACTTCTGGATACCGTAATGGTGGTACAGGCCAGCCTGCGCGCCCCAACAAATGTGCAGCGTAGAGTGCACGTGCGTGGTGGACCAATCCATGATCTGGCAGAGCTCGGGCCAGTAGTCGACCTCCTCGAACGGCATCTGCTCCACCGGCGCGCCCGTGATGATCAGGCCGTCGTAGTGGATGTCGCGGATGTCGTCGAACGTGCGGTAAAACGTCTCCAGGTGGCCGGCGCTCACGTGCGTGGCCTCGTGCGTCTTGGTGCGCAGCAGGTCCACCTCCACCTGCAGCGGCGTATTGGAGAGCTTGCGCATGATTTGCGTCTCGGTGGCGATCTTGGTGGGCATGAGGTTGAGGATGAGCACGCGCAGCGGACGGATGTCCTGGTGCAGCGCGCGGTACTCGGTCATGACAAAGATGTTCTCGCTCTCGAGCTGCGCGGCAGCAGGGAGGGCGTCGGGAATGCGAATGGGCATGGATGCTCCTTACGAGTCAGTTGCAGCTATGGTACAACGAGCGGCCCCATCCGCGCGAGCACATCGCCCAGCGATGCCGTCAGCGGCCCAAATCACTCCAAAAGTAGAGATTAAGGCATGTCCCAAAAATCTACGGCGCTTTAGCCTAGCAAAGTGGCGGCAGGACGCTACAATGGTTCGACGCGAAAAACTCGGCCGAAAGGATACATATATGTACCAGACGCGTAAGATCGGTGTGGTCGGCCAGGGCCACGTAGGAGCACATGTCGCCAACAGCCTGCTTATGCAAGGCATTGCTGATGAGCTGTACCTGTGCGATATCAACGAGGCCAAGGTGACGTCCGAGGTCCAGGACCTGCGCGACTCCCTTTCGTTTGTCCCGTACAACACCAAAATCGTCAACTGCTACGACCACTACGAGGAGCTGGCCTGCTGCGACGTCATCGTCAACGCCGCCGGCAAGGTCGCGCTGGCCGCCGGCAACCGCGACGGCGAGCTGTTCTTTACCACCGACGCCGCCCGCACCTTTGCCAAGCGCATCGTCGACGCCGGCTTTGACGGCATCTTCGTGAGCATCTCCAACCCCTGCGACGTCGTGTGTACCGAGCTGTGGCACCTGACCGGCTACGATCCCAAGAAGATCATCGGCTCGGGCTGCGGTCTGGACTCCGCTCGCCTGCGCACCGAGATCTCCAAGAAGGTCGGCGTGAGCCCCAAGTCCATCGACGCCTACATGATCGGCGAGCACGGCTTTAGCCAACTGGCCGCCTTTAAGGCCGCAACCATCGCCGGCAAGAGCCTCAACGAGCTCCAGGCCGAGAACCCCGACAAGTACGCCTTCGACCACATGGAGGTCGAGGAGCTCGCTCGCAAGGGCGGCTATGTGACCTACCAGGGCAAGCAGTGCACCGAGTACGCCGTCGCCAACTCCGCCGCGCGCGTCTGCGCCGCCGTGCTGCACAACGAGCACGCCGTGCTCTCGGCCTCTACGCTTATGACCGGCCAGTATGGCGAGGAGGGCATCTTTACCTCCCTGCCGTGCGTGATCGGCGCCGAGGGCGTCGAGGAGGTTTACACGCTCGACCTGTCCGAGTACGAGCTCGAGGGCTTCCACAAGAGCTGCCAGCACATCCGCGACAACATCGCCCAGCTCGACTGGTGGGACGCCGAGGCCTACGACGCCAAGTAGTCCGCCGCTTAACGCGACACCTCACTCATACGGACGCCATGCAAAGCGGGCCGCGCCGGAATACTACCGGAGCGGCCCGCATTTTTGACTCACGCAGTGCCCATACGAATCGAAGTTAAATACTTTTCCGCGAAGTGAACGAGCAAAATTGGACCCCCGAAGCATCGACATTTTTCAGGCGCTGTTTCCTGCGGTTTCGTCGAGTTTTTCCTGCGGTTTTGCCGCCAAAAAGTGTGGATGCTTCAGGGGCTCAAAACAGGTCGTTCACTTCGCGGAAAAGTATTCACCTTCGTTTTCAACATCCACAAAAAA
>UQXT01000151.1 GCA_900545075.1 uncultured Collinsella sp.
GAACGGGGTACGCTGACGACCGCACCAATCAAGCGCTTCTGGAGCTCGAAAGTGCGTTGGCGCTGCCATCGCCGCCGTTGCGTATCGAGTGCTTCGATATCTCTACACTGCATGGCACCTTTACGGTCGCCTCGATGGTGGTGTTTACCAACGGCCGTGCCGACAAGAGCCAGTACCGACGCTTTAAAATCCAGGCCGAACTGGACGAGGCGAACGACTTCGTGTCGATGTCCGAGGTCCTTGGTCGGCGCTACGCTCCCGAGCACATGGCCGATGAGCGCTTTGGCTCGCGCCCCGATTTGCTCGTTGTCGATGGCGGTAAGCCGCAATTGACCGCTGCGATCAAGCAACTTGAGGCTCTTGGGCTCGATATACCAGTTTGTGGCTTGGCGAAGGCCGACGAGGAAGTTTTTGTGCCTTGGGACGAGACTCCTGTCGTGCTGCCGACCGGGTCTGCTTCGCTCTATCTAATTAAACAGGTACGCGATGAGTCCCACCGATTTGCCATCACGTTCCACCGTGAGTTGCGCGATAAAGCCATGACGGTTTCGGTACTCGATGACGTTCCGGGCGTGGGACCCACCAGAAAACGTGCCCTTATGCGCCATTTTGGCTCGATGAAGCGTTTGCGCGCGGCGAGCGAGCAAGAGATCGCGGAAGTTCGCGGCATACCTGCCGATGTTGCCAAGGCGGTCCACGAGGCGCTCGTTGCATGGAATGCCGAGCGCGCCGAGGCGGCGGCTGGCCATTCCGATAGCTAAACACGAGCCTAAACAACTGATATACATGATTGCGCGATTTTCAACCATTTATTTCGCCATGATTGCCTGCTGGTTTCGGGTTTTATTAACGCTAAAACGTTTGACTAACCCAAGCGAAAACCCTGCTATCCTGCGGGTTGACGAAGACTGATATCTCACCTCGCCGATACATACTGTCTGGCGAATCATTTGTCAATGAATTCGGTGAACGGTAGTAAATACCGTTCAAGCGTATGTATGTATCGGTCGCCGAGCGCGGCACCTCAGTTGGGTTCGTCGGTAGGTAAGGTATATATCGTCCGCAAGTTGCGCGGGGGCACGTCTAGGTGCTCCCGAGTAAGATTCTCTATTGATAGGAGAAGACATGGCCATCATCAACAAGGGTATGTCCAGGCGTTCGTTCCTCGGCCTCACCGGCAGCGTCGCTGCTGTCGCAGGGCTTGGTCTCACCGGCTGCGGTGGCAGCTCTAGCGACGAGGGTTCCGCTTCCGGTTCCACCGATTCCGCCAACCGTGGCGGCGGCGTGATCACCGCTGGTTCCGCTTACGCTCCGTCCAGCTTCGATCCCGCCAGCACCGGCTCCGCTGTGGGCCTGGGTGCTAACTGGCACGTCGTCGAGGGCCTCTACGGCATCGATTACCACGACTACAGCACCTTCAACGAGCTCGCCACCGACGATCCCAAGTCTGTGGACGACACCACTTTCGAGGTCACCATCCGCAAGGGCGCCAAGTTCTCCGATGGCACCGAGGTCACCGCTGACGATGTCGTCGCCTCCTACACCGCTTGCGCCGCTTCCGCTACCTATGCTCCGTTCTTCCAGCCCTTCGAGTCCATCGAGGCCAAGGACGCCAGCACCGTGACGGTCAAGACCAAGGTCCCCAACTTCTCCCTGCTCAAGGATCGTCTGGCCATCGTCCGCGTTACCCCGGCCACCCAGACCGAGGAGGATCGCGCCAAGCAGCCGATCGGCTCCGGCCCCTGGATGTACGACTCTATCTCCGATACCGAGATCACCCTGGTTCCCAACCCCGAGTACAACGGTGAGTATGCTGCCGAGGATAAGAAGATCCAGTACAGCATCCTGACCGACCCCACCGCTCGCGTTACCGCTCAGCAGGAGGGCTCCACGCTCGTTATGGAGCTCGTTACCGCTGACGCCGTCGACCAGCTCGAGAGCGCCGGCTGCAAGATCGATAACGTTCAGGGTTTCGGCACCCGCTTCATCATGTTCAACGTCGCCAAGGAGCCTTGGAACAACGTCAAGGTCCGTCAGGCTGTCATGTATGCGCTCGACACCGAGAAGATGGTCAGCAACACCTTCGCCGGCCTTGCCACCGCTGCCAGCTGCTACCTGCCCAAGAGCTTCACCAACTATCATGAGGCTTCCACGGTGTACAAGACCGACACCAAGAAGGCTAAGAAGCTCATCGAGGAGTCTGGCATCACCCCGGGTGCCATCACCCTGCGCACCACCGACAACGAGCAGATTAAGGGCATGGCCGCCCAGGTCAAGAACGACCTCGACGCTCTCGGCTTCGATGTGACCATCCAGACCGATACCTCGCCGGCCACCTACGCTGCCATCGACGGCGGCGAGGCCTACGATATCCTCCTTGCCCCTGGCGATCCTTCCTGCTTCGGCGCCGACCCCGACCTGCTGCTCAACTGGTGGTACGGCGACAACGTCTGGATGCAGACCCGTTGCCCGTGGAAGGAGTCCGCTGAGTGGCAGAAGCTCCACGGTCTCATGGACGAGGCTCTTGCCGCCGAGGGCGACGAGCAGCAGAAGAAGTGGAACGAGTGCTTCGACATCATTGCTGACAACGCCGTTCTGTACCCCGTTGTCCACGTCAAGACCGTCTCCGCTTCCTGGGACGATCCGTCCACTGCGCCCAACGGCGAGGCCCTCGATGGCTTCAAGGGCATCGGCACGACGAGCATGTCCTTCAGGGGCGTTGCGACCGTCAAGGCGTAAGACTCGCTTGAGTCTGTATGCAGGATGTCGGTCGTTGGGACCGTATCCTCATAGTTGAAACAAAGACCCGGGCGGCAACGATGTCGCTCGGGTCTTGTAATGAGTATCCGTACTCATATACCAGTTGGTCCTACCGACAAAAGAAAGGGGAGAGAACGTGAACAACTTGCTACGTTTGATTGGAAGGCGTCTTGTGGCGCTGCCGATCATGGCATTGGGCGTCACCGTCCTGGTGTTCTTCCTTATGTCGTTCTCCAAGACCGACCCCGCCTACACGGCGTTGGGTGACGGTGCCTCGCCCGAGGCGGTTGCCGAGTACCATGAGAAGTATGGTCTGGACGACCCCTGGCCCGTGCGCTACGTGCGCTATATGGGCGATCTGATCCATGGCGACATGGGCACCTATGGTGCTGCTCGCAACTCCGTTGCCAAGCGCATCTCCACGGCCCTGCCCGTCACGATGCAGCTGACCTTCATCGGTCTTGCCATCGGTGCGGTCGTTTCGTTTTTGCTCGGCGTCATCGCGGCACTGTATCGCGACAAATGGCCGGACCAAGTGATCCGCGTCTTTTCCATCGCCGGCTTGGCAACCCCGTCGTTCTGGCTTGCCGTTCTGTTGATCCTGCTGTTCTCTTCCTACCTTAAGGTGCTCCCGGCATCGGGCGCTCTGCCTCACTTCACCACGAATCCGGTTGGCTATCTGGGACGTATGATCATGCCCGCTATCGCCTTGGCATTTCCGCTGACGGGCCAGATGACTCGTATCGTGCGTACCGCCATGGTCGAGGAGCTCGACAAGGATTATGTCCGTATGGCTCGCGGCGCCGGCGTTCCCGAGA
>UQXT01000152.1 GCA_900545075.1 uncultured Collinsella sp.
GTACCGCAAATCGCGCACTCTTTCTTCTCGAACATCTTGTCAAAGAAGCCCATGGCTGCCTCCCATCAACTGGTAGCGTGTGTCACTTTTGATGATGGGGGAGTGCGCGATCCTTCGCGATACCCAGACGGCTCAAGGAGTCTCCACAACTGGGACACATGGCCCATTTTTGACTAGTCGCCGGGGACGTTCTTAAACGACTAGTCGCGGGGGACACTCTTTGCCGAAGGCACTCATTGGGGACGTACTTAAATGAGTGGCAGTTGGAGACACTCCTTGCCGAGCTAGAGGCCGCGCGTGTCCCTTCTGGTCCATGAGGCTCAAAACCGCGGTGTGACGTGAACGGCTGGGGTCAAATTTGCAGCATTTCGAGCTCGGCTTCGATATTGAGACTGGTTCTTTATTAAAAAAGTTTGGCTCTGTTAGACCAGGATTGACATATATGTGTCCCCACGGTGCCATATCGTTGACCCCGTAGACCGCGATGATGGGGGCAGCATGAACGCCGAAGACCTGGTCCTCAACTTCAAGAAGGGCATGGCGAACCTCAGCAAGACCGAGCGCCGCCGCGCTATCGAGTCCGTCAGGGACGTGATCCGCGCGGCGGCGTTCGACGACGCGGCCGACTCCGCCTACGAAATCGAACGCTGCCCGCGCTGCGGGTCCGCCGCGGTCGTGAAGAAGGGCAAATCGAAGAACGGCGAGCAGCGCTACCTCTGCCGGGGCTGCGGCAGGACCTTCGGCATGGGCAGCGAGCGCATCCTGGGGACGAGCAAGCTCCCGAAGGAGACCTGGATGGCCTACGCCGAGTGCTTCGCGCTCATGCTGCCCCTGCGCGAATGCGCGAGGCGCTGCCGCGTCTGCCTCAAGACCGCCTACACCATGCGCCACAGGCTGATCGAGTGCCTCTCGGCCTACTCCCCCTCGTTCAGGGTCGAGCGGGGCTGCGGCTGCGAGCTCGACGAGACCTATTTCCCCGAGTCGTTCAAGGGCAACCACGCGAAGGGGTCGTTCACGATGCCGCGCCCCTCCCGGCACCGCGGCAAGCAGGTGCACAGACGCGGGCTGTCGCGCGAGCGGATCTGCGTCATGACCGGCGTGAACGACTCGAACGAGACGTTCCTCGAGGTCACGGGGCGGGGCGCCCTTTCGAGGGAGCGCGCCATGGACGCGCTGAGGGGCCGCATCGCGGCCGGCTCGGTCATCGCGACCGACAGGGCGGCCGCCTACGTCGGCGTCCTCGCCGAGCTCGAGGTCGCCGCGCACGCGGCCTACGACCCCAAGGACCGCTCCGGGGGAACCATCAACCGGGTCAACGCCGTCCACTCGCTCCTCGGCGCCTTCATGGAGCCGTTCAAGGGCGTGTCGACAAAGCACCTCGACGCCTACCTCGCCTGGTTCAGGTGGTGCCGAACCTTCATGGCGACCGATTCCGGCGCCGCCGGGCGCACGGTCGCGCGGCAGCTCGCGCACGGCGTCTGCAGGAGCCGCGTCCGCGACATGTTCAACGTGGAGCCGCCCTACATGGAATACTGGGCCGCGCCCGCCGCATAGAGGCGGTAGAATGGTCGCACCGCGATACACGAGGAGGGGTGAGGCCATGCCGTCGAACATACCGGCCACGACGATCCGCATCGACCCGGAGGTCAAGAAGGAGGCCACGGCCATCCTGGACGAGCTCGGCCTGTCCATGTCCACCGCCGTCAACGCGTTCCTCAGGGCGCTCGTCCGAGAGGGCGGGATGCCGTTCGAGATGAGGGTCAAGACGCCGGCGCCCGACGGGGAGACGGCGAGATAGCCGGCAGGCCGGCATGTCAATCCTAGTCTAACAGAGCCAAAAGTTTTCCAGACAATTGAGCGACTGGGGGTTAACCATGAGGGACATGGGAGACACAACCGCATATCTGCGTCGGGGCATTCGGGAGATTATATGCCTGGCGCTGTTCTTCTTCACGTTTTTGGCGTGCGAGTATCTTTTTGATGCGCGCATGGCCGAGTTCGTGTCTCCGGACGAGGTTGTTATTTATGAGAGCCTTGTTATCGGCGCGAGCGTGATTGGCTTTTTTGTGCGTCCTATTCTGTACTATCGCCGTCCCCATGCCATTGAAGCAACGAGTGACGTTACGGGCGTTTTGCTGGTGGCGGCATTGCTGCTGTTGATTATGGCGGTTCAGGTTGAGGTGGTAATTGCCGGCGGTTTGGTGGCGTGCTGCGCGCTGGGCTACTGCGGATCGACTGCCCATGCAAACTTTGCGCGGCGCTTTGCACGGACGCCCTGCTTGGCGCGTGCGGCTGCACTTTCCTACGCCATGGGCGTTCTGGTGCAGGTGCTCAACCACATGGTGATGCCTGCCGGCATTCCTCAGCAGGCTGTTCTGGTCGTCTGCGCGATCGCGCAGGTGGCGTTGCTCCACGGTGCCCGACGCGCCAAGCTGCGCGACGAGTCCAATCCCAACTTTGAACCCAGTGCTGCCGGGCTTTCGGTAGATGCTCTGGAATATGGCGCCAAGTGGCATGACGATCCCGAGGCAAAGGCGGCATTCCGTCGCGCCGTAGTTCGCCTGACCGTGGCGACGGCGTATCTTTCCGGCGTATTCGCCGCTCTCAACGCGGGCTTCACGACCCTGCATGCTGTCGGAGCCGTCGATTTGGGCGATTGGCCGCGCCTGCTGCTTGTCGTGAGCTCGTTGGTCGCTGGCGCACTATTTGACCTGCACGGCCGCTCGTATATGAATATCGGCATGACATGTGCCGCCATACTGTCCACGCTTTCGTTCTTTGTGCTCATCGTCGATGGCAATGGCGGCAATGAGCTTGCTGCCACGATCATCTTTTATCTGGGCTCGGGCTTTTTCGTGGTGTTCTTTACCACAAAATATGCCGCCGTCTCGCTCTATGCGCGCTGGTCATATTTTTGGCCGTGCATGGGTCGCGTCGTCAACAACGTGTGCTCGATGCTCGTGACGGCGCCGGCGGTGGCGATCATCTCGAGTCAAAACGTGCGGCTGCGGTCGGTGCGGCGCTCGTGATGTTTGTGGGCATTGCGATTACGCTGCTGGGGCAGTTGGGGCAACGAGCCGATGATGCCGCGATGCGGGACGGACCGCCGCTTGCCACCGACGATCTTGGTGGGGATCTTGCGCCCACATGCTCCGACCCCGAGCCCGTGGAGGCAGCGGAGCTCACGTCCGATGAACGCCTCGATGCTTTCGTCGCCACCTTTGGGCTTACAGAGCGCGAGCGCGATATTCTTGAGGTCTTGGTCGTTTCGGACCAGAGCGTTCAGGACATCGCCACAACGCTCTTTCTTTCGCGCTCCACGCTCTATCGCCACATTTCCTCGATCAACAAAAAGGCCGGTACCGCCTCGCGCGTGGCCCTTATCAACTTTTTCTGGTCCTGGACACCCAAGGACTAGCGTATGAGCCGCCGCCCAGTCCCTTACTCTAACGGGGGATGTGGCCTCAAAGCACGCCCACATCGACGCCTCGCCTGCGCTAAACTGAAGAGCACGTACGCGATTACGAGAGGAGCCCGCATGGAGGCTTACAAGCAAGAGTTCATCA
>UQXT01000153.1 GCA_900545075.1 uncultured Collinsella sp.
CCGGCGGACGCCTGGCTGCGCGCTGCGAGCTGTTCTGTACGGTAGATATGCTGCTCGCACATGGACGGTCACTCGACGTGGTTTCCCAGGCCGAGCTTATGGAGGCGCCGCTCGGCGTTGCGCCCGATTACGAGACGACCTGCGCCGCAAGCGCGATCGCCGAGGTCGCGCGCGTGTGCTCGTTCGAGGACGCCGAGGACCCGTTTACCTTTGCTATAACGCAGCGAGCGCTTGCCCTGGTGGGCAGCGGGCTCGACACGGCGCATATGGATCTACTTGTGGCGGCATATGTCTTTAAGCTGCTGTCGCACGTTGGCTATCGACCCGATTTTTCGGCCTGCGTGCTGTGCGGAGACCCCATGCTGTCGTATTTTTCGCCCCAGGCGGGCGGCCTCATGTGCGGGTCGTGCGCGTCGAGCGTTCCGGGTGCCGAACTGGTGTCGACCGGCGAGGTCGCCTGGTTGCGCGCCCTCATGTCCATGACCTTCGATGCGCTCATGGCCGAGAGGGTCGATCCCCATACTGCCGCCTTTTTGTTGGGGCTTTCGCATGTCTGGGCCGCTACGCACACCGATCAGCGCCTCCGTGCGATGGAATTCATGTTGGGTCGGTGATGATGCGCAGGCGCGGGCTGCTTGTGGTAACATACCGACCTGTTGGTACCTCGATCTTGGATGCTCGCTCCACCGGCGGCTTCCCAGTCCGAGGCGAATATCGTCGCCCTAGGGCGACAAGAAACGAAAGGTGAAACAATGACTGTTTCCAAAGAGCGCAAGGCGGAGCTGACTGCCCAGTTCGGTAACACCCCGGTCGACACCGGCAACCCCAAGGTTCAGGTTGCCATCCTGAGCGAGCGCATCAAGGAGCTGACCGAGCACATGAAGTCCCACCAGAAGGACTTCCACACCCGTCGTGGTCTGCTCATGCTCGTCGGCCGTCGTCGTCGTCTTCTCTCCTACATCAAGAAGAACGACATCGTCGAGTACCGTGAGCTCATCAAGGCTCTGGGCATTCGCGACAACATCCAGTAAGGATTTGTACATGCTAAGAGCGTCCTGCGCAGCGGGGCGCTCTTTTTGTGTAAGGGCGTGAATAATCACGCTCTGAAGCGTGGCGGGGGCAGGGGGCCCGCGTCACATGAGAAGCCCGCAGGCAAGGGGCCTGTGGGGTAAAGGAGAACAATGACACTCGTATCCAAGACCTTTGAGCTGTACGGCAAGACCTACACCTTTGAGTCCGGCGAGCTTGCCAAGCAGGCCACCGGCGTTTGCCTGGTCAAGCAGGGCGATACCACGATGCTCGACACCGTGGTCGTCTCCAAGGAGCGCAAGAACTACGACTTCTTCCCGCTGACCGTCGACTTCAACGAGAAGATGTACGCAGCCGGCCGCATCCCGGGTGGCTACCTCAAGCGTGAGGGCCGTCCCAGCGAGAAGGCCACGCTCACGGCCCGTATGATCGACCGCCCGATTCGCCCGAGCTTCCCGGACGGCTTCCGCAACGAGGTGCACATCGTCGCTACCTCGCTCGTCGCCGACCAGGTCAACCCCTTCGACGTCATCAACGTCATGGGTGCTTCTCTGGCCATGACGCTCGGCGGCGTGCCCTTCGAGGGTCCGCTTGCCTGCGTGCGCATCGGCCGCAACGTGGAGACCGGCGAGTTTATCGTCAACCCCACCTACGAGGAGCGCGAGAACTCCGATCTGGACCTGGAGCTGGGCGGCTCTGCCGACTTCATCTCGATGGTCGAGGCCGGCGCCGAGGAGATCTCCGAGGATGATATGCTCGCCGCTATGAAGTTTGGCCAGGAGGCCCTTGCTGCCTTCTGCCAAGCTCAGGACGAGTTCGTCGCCGAGTGGGAGCAGGTCAACGGCCCCATCGTCAAGAAGGAGTACCCGCTCGACCAGCCCGTCGAGGAGGTTCAGGAGCGCATCTTCGCCCACTACGACGAGATGGCAGCAGCCCTGCGCGACGCCGACAAGCTCTCCCGTATCGGCAAGGTCGAGGCTCTGAAGGAGTCCATCCGCGCCGAGTTCACCGAGGAGGAGCAGGCCGCTTGGGAGCGCGAGATCCCCGTGGCGCTCAAGAAGCTCGAGAAGAAGGCCATGCGCACCATGGTCGTCGAGACCGGCGAGCGCGTCGACGGCCGTGCCGCCGATGAGATTCGCCCCATCATGGTGAAGGATAACTACCTGCCGCTCGTTCACGGCTCTGGTCTGTTCCAGCGTGGCCAGACCCAGGTGCTCTCCGTCCTGTCGCTCGGCATGCTCAACGAGGGCCAGCGTCTGGATACCATCGAGCCCACCGAGGGCAAGCGCTACATGCACCACTACAACTTCCCGCCTTTCTGCACCGGCGAGACCGGCCGCATGGGCAGCCCCAAGCGCCGCGAGATCGGCCATGGCAATCTGGCCGAGCGCGCTCTGCTTCCGGTGCTTCCCGACGAGAACGAGTTCCCCTACGCCATCCGCGTCGTCTCCGAGGTCATGGAGTCCAACGGCTCCTCTTCGATGGCTTCGACCTGCGGCTCCACGCTCGCCCTTATGGACGGCGGTGTGCCCATTAAGCGCCCGGTCTCCGGTATCGCCATGGGCCTGATCCAGGAGGAGGGCAAGACCGTGGTCCTGTCCGACATCCAGGGTCTCGAGGACTTCCTGGGCGACATGGACTTTAAGGTCACCGGCACCACCGAGGGCATCACCGCCCTGCAGATGGATAACAAGGCCACCGGCCTAACCTTCGACATCCTGGCCCGCGCTCTGCAGCAGGCCAAGGAGGGTCGCGCCTTCATCCTGCAGAAGATGCTCGATGTGATTCCCGAGCCGCGCCACACCACGCGCAGCACCGCTCCGCGCATCGTCTCCATCCAGGTTCCTACCGATAAGATTCGCGACGTCATTGGCTCCGGCGGCAAGGTCATCCGCGGTATCCAGGACGAGACCGGCGCTTCGGTTGACATCCAGGAGGACGGCACCGTCTTTGTCGGCGGCACCGGCGAGTCCGTCGACCAGGCCGTCGAGCGCATCAAGCTCATCATCAAGGTTCCCGAGCCGGGCGAGGAGTACACCGGCCGCGTGGTCTCCATCCAGCCCTTCGGCGCCTTCGTGAACTTGCTGCCCGGCAAGGACGGCCTGCTGCACATTTCCCGCGTTGCTAAGGGCCGCGTGGAGAAGGTCGAGGATGTCCTCAACGTGGGTGACGAGGTCAAGGTCGTCGTCATCGAGGTCGACGATCGCGGCAAGATCTCGCTCGATCGTCTGGATAAGCCCGAGGCCCCTGCTCGCGCCGAGGGCGCCTTCGAGGGCGACGGCGAGCACTTCCAGCGTCGTGAGCGTCCGCGTCGCGAGCGCTCCGAGCGCAGCGACCGTCCGCGCCGTCCCGGCGACAACGGAGGCCGAAAGCCCCGCCGTCACCACGACGCCGAGTAACAGCTACATATAAGCAGCTCAACAAGGGCGACTCCGGACAGGGGTCGCCCTTTTGCTTGCGCCCGGGAGGGACGCATATGAAGTTTCCTGCTCTACAGTCCTGCGCAAGACGGAAAGCACATTAAGTGCTTTCCT
>UQXT01000154.1 GCA_900545075.1 uncultured Collinsella sp.
AGCTTTCAAAAAAGCTCGAGGGCCTCAAACGCGGCGACCTGGTGCGCGTCACCTATTACGATATGTACGGCTATCGTAGCCGCACGGGCATTCTCGACGAAGTATTACCCGCATTCAAGCTGCTCAAACTCAGGGATATCGCCATCAACTTCGACGATATCCAAGGCATCGAGCTGCGTGGTCGAGCCTAGCGACGAGAACGCTTGCGCAAAACGAGAGCAATGCCAAGCACTGCGGCAGCTGCAACCAGCAATCCCAAGACCAGCGCGAGGGTCGAGTCGCCAGCGCGAGGCAGCAAGCCGTCCTTCGGAGTCTTCTTAGCGGTCGTCGTGACGGTGGTCGTGGTGCTGCTCGACTGGTCGTTGCCGCCCGTCTGGCTGCCACCAGGCTGATCGCCGCCACCCGGCTGCGAAGGATCGGTGGGTTCCGTCGGATCCGGAGTACCGGGATCAACCGGATTCTCCGAATTCTCCTTGCGCTGGATCCAGACCTGGCAACCATAGAACGGGTTGGCGGTACCAAGGCACAGACCCTGGCTGGTCACCGCAAAGGTGCGCAGACCATGGTTATACGGATCGTTAAAGCCATTGGTCGTCAGCGTCGTAAAGTTCACGCCGTCCTCGGTCACATACATATCAAAGCCGCGCTCAGCATCGTGCAGGTAATGCATGCATGCGAGCACACTCTGCAACTTCTTGAGGTTCTCCTCGCTCAGCAGCTTATCGAGCGCATCCTGAATATCGCTCGGCAACTCGGTGCCATAGGCATCCTCGTACTGCTGCTTCAGGCTCTCATAGCTATCGAGCATGTCCTGATACTGATCGGCAAAGGACTTGAAGTACGCAATCTCGCTATCGATTTTCTGAACATAAGCAGCGTCGTCTTCAACGTCCGTGGACATCGTCGCGCCCTGATTGCAAAGATCGCCCGCAGCCTCATCTAACGCATCGCTCAGATCGCCAAAGCCCTTAGCAACCTCAGTCTTCTCGTCATCGACATCGGCAGCCTCCTTCGAATCATCGACATCGGCGGCTTCGTTCGAATCATCGTCCGTAAGCTTGTCCACGGGAACGATGGGGGCATCGGGCGATTTCTTGTCGAGCAGGTGATCGAGCAGGTCCCTAAGGCGCTGAACCTGAGAGTCCCACTCCTCGGGCGTCATATCGATAATGTCGCCATTGGAGAACTGGCCGATCGGCTCAAGCAGGCTCGCGGTATCAAAGGTACCGATATACAGCTTGCCGTCGAACTTCTGCATGCGCCAAATGTACTGGTTCTCGTTTCGGCCAAAGCCCGAAGTCAGGCCGGAAATACCGCCCTCGGGGAACATATCGGTGCGATCGCCAACGACGAGCTCCATGTTCTCGTCCTTGTCCATGCGATAGATGTTGACCGACTGCTCAAGATTGGCATTCACAAACGAGCAGTCAACGCCGCCCATGCTGCTCTTGCCGTCCTCTTCGGTGCTGGACTTGTTGAACAGGATGCGCTCGAGAGCAATCTCCTCGTCGTTGTATTCACCGATATAGAGGTAGTCGTTGTAGACGATGAGGTTGGCAGCACCAGAACGGGTGCGGGCAGGATCAATGCCAAAGCAGTACTTTGCACCGTCCGTCTTCTGATCGCCAACAATGGGAGTCCACGAATAGCTGCCGTCGGCATTCTTGTCGCCACGAACCATGGCAAACGACTGCATGGAGTTATCATCGGGAGCGTTCTCGGGCGTACCGGTGCAAATGGTCGCATAGAGATGGCCATTGTACGAGACCATATCCCAAATGGCGCCGCCGTAGATGCTGTCCTGATAGCGAATCGCCGGATAGTTAAACAACGTGTCCGAGTTAGCAATCTCGATGAAGCTGTCCTGGCCCTTCGACGGGTCAGGCGACGTCAGGATTGTCGACACAAACTTACCGGCCGCGTCTTTACCCACATTACTGATGACGAGCTGGCCATCATGGACGCACATGCCGCGGATACCGGTAGAAATGCCCTGCTTGTAGGCAGCACCGTAATCCTGCATGCTCGAAAGGCCCTGATAGACAACTTTGTACTCATCCGTCTTAGGATCAATCTCATATACAGCAGGCAGGCCGCCTTTGCCGCCATTGGTCCTGACGCTGCCGCAGAAATAGAGCTTACCCTTATAGCTCACGGCATTGCGGAACAAAGGAGCGACGCCGTTGAGCGATTCAGAGAGTAGCAGCTTGGTCTCACCGGTCTTGGTATTGATCTTGACCAAGATGCCGCCGCTGTCCTTGTCGGCCGTGCCGTCCTCCTTCTGCTGTCCATAGAAGAAGGTACCGTTAAACATGGCCTCCAGCGTCAGGCGCATGGTTTCGACATCAAAGGAATCGCCCAGCGTGCTGTTCATGAGCGTCAGCGTGTTGCCCATCGCCGCATAGCAGGTGCCCACATAAAGCCAGTCACCATAGCTCGCAGCCGCCCAAGTGTAGCTCTGGCCGCGATCGCCTTCGTTGTTGGCCGTATTACCATCGGCGCCCGGAACGGCAACGGCACCGTTACCCTGGTAGTCGACGATGCCATCCGGCTGCGACGTTCCTACCGTAGGATGCGAGAGCTTCTCAAAGGAATACCCATTTCCCGCATTGTAGGTAACGGCACCCGATGCGTCTTCGGCGTGCGCCGGCAGCGGCGATACCAAGATAGCGGCAAGCGCTGCCACCAAGCCAAGTGTTCCCACTCGCCTCATAAGGTTATAGCCTCCCCTGTCCTAAAGCCCAGTTTTAGCATTCTTCATTTCTGTCCACGGTTAATTGCAATCTGAGCACAGCAATAATCAGTGTATAAATATACACCTGTAATTTTTTGGACGGGTTCATAGATGCTCGATTGGTAGCGAATTCCGCGCAAACCGTCACCAAACTCCACTTTTGCCGCATCTAAAGGTTATTTTTGCGCAAATTTTTGGATGCCGATAGTCGCAATGGGCAGGAGGCTGGTACCCACCGGAGAGGGCAACGCCTACATTTTCATAACGTAATAGCCCGCACCCCTCACCGCCGTCTCGAGTGTGTCGCGATCAACCGGGCGCTTCGAGCGCACGCGCGCTGTGTGGTCCGCGTACGTTACCGTTGCCCACACGCCGTCCAGCGCATTGAGGGCATTGGCTACGTTCTGAGCGCAGCCGTCACAGCTCATGCCACCGACGAGCAGCTCATCGCTATAGGGATAGTGTGACGCATCGGTATCCACCACAACAACCTTTTTGGCCTTCTTGCCGCTCGCACCGTCGCTGCAGCAACTCTTCCCGTGTGCCGAAGCGGCAATGCGACGCAGTCCAAAAAACATGCCGACGGCAATGACGGCCAGCACGATGATATCTGCAGGGTTGAGCAAGTCACTCATGCGTTCCCCTTTCAAGTAGCCCTATCTAGATA
>UQXT01000155.1 GCA_900545075.1 uncultured Collinsella sp.
GCCATCCAGGCATAAGGCTGGCCCTCGTCTTCGTAGTCCACCGGGGCAATCTGCGTGTAGCCCGCCTTGGCATAGAGCGGCAGCACGTATTCCTGAGCATGCAGCTTAATGAGCTTGGCGCCGGCATCACGCGCGCACGTATCACTGGCCTCGACAATCTTGCTCGCCAAACCGCGACGGCGCATGCTCGGCAGCACGGCCACGCGCCCCATAATGTAGGTCTCCCCCGCCGCGACACCTTCGTCCAAGTCGCACGCCGGCGACACCGGAGCCTCTGCGTCAGCCGCGCGCTCAAGCTCTTCGGGAAACACGCGCGAGCAACCGGCAAGCTCGCCGTCTACATAGAGCGTCACATGAATGCAGTTCGGATCCTCGTCGATAGCGTCGAACTCATTCTCGTAGCCCTGCTCGTCCATAAAAATGACGCGGCGCACCAACGCCGCGTCATCAAAGCATCCCGTCTTAAGTTGGATATCCATGGCTGCCCTTTCATTCAATGCGAACGTTAGGGACAGATTTTAGCGAAAATGAGCTCCGCGCACGCTAAACTTCGCGCGAGCCTTCGCCAGGCAATCATAATGACCCACGTTATGGGCATCGCTCGCGATGAAGCTGTACAGGTTCTGATCGAACAGGCGCTGTGCCGGCTTTTTCTCGCGACCAAAGCGACCGCCGGCAATAAAGTCCGCCGAAGCCTGCAGCTTGCAGCCCATATCGACCAGGCGCTCCGCCACGCTTACATCCTTTTGAACCGCACGATAGCGCTCAGGATGAGCGATGATCACCTGGTAGCCACGGCACTGCAAATCGTAAATCGTGTTCTCGTACTCTCTAAACGCATACGCATCGGCATGCGTCGAAAGCTCGAGCAGAAACTCGTTGGTCCCATCGAAATGCAAGTGCTCCGCGGCATCGATACCAAGCTCAACGAGCTTTCGATGGTTGACCTCGAAGCCCATCTGGAGCGGAAAACCGTCAGCGTTATCGCGCAGCAGCTCAAAGGCATCCCACATCTTGTCGTAATCAAAATAGGGATCACGGCAGTGAGGAGTGCAAACAATTCTGGTTACACCAGCCCGCTTGGCAGCCTCGAGCATCGCCAAGCTCTCATCGAGATCGGCGGCGCCGTCGTCTACACCCGGCAAGATATGGCAATGAATGTCACGCATAGGTCAGCCTTAATCAACTAAACGTTTGCTCGGTTGGTGAAGATGCCCTTTTTGGAAGTCCCCTGATCGTCGGAGCCCTTCTTCACCTTCTTACCGTCCTTGGTGTAGTAGGAGTAGTAGTACTCGCTGGTCTCGGTCTCGCAGTAGTTCATAACGGTACCGATGAGCTTGACCTTCTCGGACTTTTTAAGCTGACCTATGGCGTTGAGCGCGGCAGCATCGATGAAGGTGCCGACCGGGGGAGCATCAAAGATGACGTACTGGAACTTGGCGGACAGCGCCTTTACCAGCTTGGCAAAGCGGTGAGAGACGATGATGTCGGCAGGATTGGGAATATGCGGCTCGGCATCGAGGAAGTAGAAGTTCTTCTGACCCGTCTCGACAATTGCCTGGTCAATGGAGATCTGCTCGGAAAGGACCGCATAGAGTCCGCCGCGCGAACGAACGCCGAGCATATCGGAAAGGGAACTGCGGCGCATATCGGCCTCGACCAGAAGCACGGACTTGCCGCTCGTGGCGATTGCCTGAGCAAGGTTAATGGAAACCGTAGACTTGCCCTCGTTGGGAATCGAGGAGGTAATGGTGATGGTGCGGATGGGGTCGTCCACGCTCGCAAAGCGGATGTTGGCCAGAAGGGTCTTGGCGGCATTCTGTACAACGAGCTTGTCGGTGTTCTTTGCCTTAGCCATGCCTATTTACCACCTTTCATAGCCGGAATTCGGCCAACAACGGGAATGCCCAGGAGCTCTTCTGCCTCTTCGGCACCGCGGATGCGGGTATTGAGCATGTCTGCCAAAACGACATAGGCGACTGCGATAAAGATACCGGCGAGGAACGCGACGGCAATATACAGCGTGCGCTTGGGGCCGCTGGGGGCTTCGGGGGTCTTAGCCTCGTCGATAACGTTGATGCTCTGGGCAGCGCCGACGTTCTGAGCGACCGTACTCACCGAGCTGGCCATGGCCTTTGCGACCTTAGCCGTCTCCTTGGCATCGGTGCCGGTAACCGAAAGCGTAATGACACGCGTGGTGGTCTCGGAGGAAACAGACACCTTGTAGTCATCCAGATCGGTGAGGCCCAGTTCATTGGCTGCGCCGCTCTTAACGCTATCGCTATCCAGCAGCGTGGCGATATCGTTGGAAAGCATCTGACTCGCCGAGAGATCGTTGTAGCTCATCTGACCGCTATCGTCGGTCTTGGCGAGAATGTACATGCTCGTCGTCGCGGTATAGGTGTTGTCCATCGCAACGAAGGACACGATGCCCATGGCGATCGCGCAGACCACCGGAAGGGTGATGACCAGCTGAAGGTGCTTCTTCAGCAGCTGGAACAGTTCGAGAAGGGTCATGCAGCTTGCCTTTCATTTCCCCAGTTCGGATTGACAAAACTGTCCGTATGTTATCGCATCTTTTTACCGAGACCAAACTCTATACATAAGAAACAGGCTCTCCTGTAAAAATGTCGGAAGCAATCGTAAAATTGCACAACAACGCCGCACCCGAAAGTCAAATGCGGCGTCTGCATCAATATCTATGTTGTATCGCTATGCGAATGGCTCGTCCTGCCGTATGGGAAACGTCACCGTAATGGTGGTTCCCACGCCCAACTCGCTCGACAGATCGAGCGTGGCGTGATGATACAGGGCCGCATGCTTGACAATTGCAAGCCCCAGACCGGTTCCGCCGCGCGCCTTGGACCTACTCTTGTCCACGCGATAGAACCGCTCAAATACCTTGCCCTGTTCTTCAGGCGCGATACCGATTCCCGTGTCGGCGACCGCAAGGAACGGATGGCCTTCGTCGTTGGTGCCGCACTGCAGCGTAACCGCACCGCCGGGTCGATTGTAGCGGATGGCGTTGCTCGCCAGATTATAGATGAGCTCGTCAATCAAGCGCGACACGCCTTCGATGACCACAGGCTTGGTCTCATGACTTATCGTCACATTCGCCTGACGGGCGACCTGTTCAAGACGCTGCTCAACCGCGTAGATGGCACGCGAGAGCTCAATAGGCTCCGTGGAACCAATGGGCACCGCCTCGCCCTCAGCTGCACGCTCGGCCTCGTCCAAGTTAGACAGCGTAAGGATATCGTTGACAAGCGCTGCCAAGCGGCCCGCCTCACGATAGATGCGACCGCCAAAGTTGCGCAGGTCGCCCTCGCCCTCGACCATGCCGTTTGCG
>UQXT01000156.1 GCA_900545075.1 uncultured Collinsella sp.
GGCCATGCTGCCCGTAACCTCGGAAATGTCGCGAACCACGGCTTCGACCTCTACGAGATTGGAGGTAAGGGCATCAACTGCCGTCTTGCTCGACTTGAGGAGCGGCTCCATCTGGGCAAGCGCCGGCGTAAGCTCATCGACAGCGCCATCGAGCTTTGCCACCACAGGCTGAGCCTCGGCGATGGTGTTGTTGAGGTCGTTCACGGTCTTATCGAGCGAGTCGACAACATTGCGGGTCTTGCGCAGGGTAAGCGCGAGCTCAGCGATGGCCCACACGCCGGCAACGGCGAGCAGCAGCAAGGCGATTTGAATGGGACTCATACAAGCCTCCCGGAAGAATCGAAATACAGACGCTTTTCATGGTACCCCAAAGGGGACCGAACATGCCAAGAGCAGCAACGTGGGACAAAATTATCAGCAGCTACTTCGGTGAATTCCCGCTGCGGTCGCGTTCGCTTTGCTCTACGCGCCATTCTTCCCAACCGCGGCCGGCAGGCTGCCAAAAGGCACCACGCTCCAGGCCTTCGGGCAAGTAGCGCTGATCGACCCAGCCTTCGGGATAATCGTGCGGATACTTGTACACGCCGTACTCATCGCTACCAGGGCGGTGACGATCGCGCAGATAGCTGGGCACCTCACGAAGGCCACTGCTATGGATATCCGCCAGAGCCGCATCGATCGAGGCCTCGCAGGCATTCGACTTAGGCGCCAAGCACACATAGAGCGCAGCTTGTGCCAGGTTAATGCGACATTCAGGATAGCCAATGACCTCGGCAGACTTAAACGCGGCATGCGCCACCAAAAGCGCCTGCGGGTCGGCGTTGCCAACATCCTCAGAAGCGTGAATCATAATACGGCGAGCGATAAACTTAGGATCCTCCCCAGCATCAATCATGCGCGCGAGCCAATAGATCGTGGCATCGGGGTCGCTGCCGCGCATGGACTTGATGAACGCACTGATGATGTCGTAGTGCATGTCGCCGTTTTTGTCGTACGAAAAGCCACGGCGCGGGTTGGCAATCTTCACGTCATCCACGGTGATGGGATAGCGCTCCCCCGCCGCGGGCGCTGGCGTTCCCTCGGTATCAGGACGCGTGACGGCAATCTCGCTCGCAAGCTCGAGCGTCGTGAGCGCCGAGCGAGCGTCACCCGCTGCCAGCGTGCAGATGGTCTTGACCGTATCCTCATCGGCCGAGAACTTGCCGTTCAAACCCTGCGGAGCCTCGAGCGCACGCTCAATGAGTGTGGCTATATCCTCGTCTTTAAGATGCTCAAGCTCCACCACGCGACCGCGCGAGAGCAACGCCGAGTTGACCTCGAAGTACGGATTCTCCGTCGTGGCGCCAATCATAATGACGGTACGGTTCTCAACTGCATGCAGCAGGGCATCCTGCTGCGACTTGGAGAAGCGGTGAATCTCATCGATGAAAAGAATGGTGCGGCGGTCGTAGGTATTCAGGCGCGTCTTGGCCTCATCAATCACGCGACGCAGGTCCTTCACGGTACCCGTGACGGCGCTGACCTCGACAAACTCGCTCTTAGTATGGTTGGCGATAATGTGGGCCAGCGTCGTCTTGCCCGTACCGGCCGGCCCGTACAGAATCACACTCGACAGTACGTCATGCTCAATCGCGGCACGTAACCACGAGCCCTTACCGACGGCCTTTTGCTGGCCCACATACTCGTCGAGTGAATTGGGCCACATGCGCACCGCAAGCGGCGCATTCTGAAAGGAACGCTCACGCGTCGAAGCAGAAAAAAGGTCGTCCATAACCATCCCGTGCATCAATCAAAACGTTTTCCACTAACAGTATACCGAATAAATACGAACTACCGTTCGTTAATATAGGTACGGTGCGGAAACTTCAATCCCGGGAACAGCTTGCTCGTGAGCTCGCAGAAATAACCGTCCGTCATGCTAGCAATATAATCCACGACCGCCTGGTCCTTATCGTCCTGCCAGGCATAGGTGCGATCGTAGTAGGAAAGCTGCTGGTCAATGCGAGAAATGTGGTGCTTAAAGATATACGAGGACTCGTCGCCTTCGTTTATATCCTGCAGGCAACGGTCGTAGAGCTTTTCGAAAGCCTCGCGCAGCTCCGCTTCGGAGTCGCCCTCGATACCGCCCTTGCTATAGATCTTCTCGTAGTTCTCGCGCTTGGCCCGACGGATTTCCTCAAACAGGTCCTCGCTCATCTCGATGCGCGGCTTACCATAGCTGTGCTCAACGATATCGATGGAAGCGTGCGTGAGGATCCAACTGTTGTAGGCACCGCCCCGGCCATCATCAAAGGCGTCGGGTGACAGCAGGCCCGCCGCAATGGCGTCTTGGCGATCGCGCCCAACGTAGGCAAGGATATCCGAGATGCGAACCACGCAGCCCTCGAGCGTCATGGGACGCAGATGCTCAATTGCGCTATAGCCCGTGGCAATGCAATCCTCAACCGTCTGGTCAAACTGGTCAAAGGAGCTCATGTCCGACAGCTCAAACACACGCTTCTCGTACTCGCCGTTATGGCATAGCACGCCGTCGAGCGTCTGGAGCGACACGTTGCGGCCGTACAGCGTGTCGAGCACGCGGACCGACTGCACGTTATGGAAAAAATAACGACCCGTGCGCTCGTGATAGATATCGTTGAGAAATCGCTCACCGGCGTGGCCGAAGGGTGTATGGCCCAAGTCGTGGCCCAAACCAATCGCTTCGATCAGATCGCAGTTGAGCCCCAGGGCGCAACCGATATCACGTGCGATGCGCGAAACAAGTTGCACGTGCAGGCCGCGACGCGACAGATCATCGTTGCTGCGAAAGCTGAAAACCTGAGTTTTGCCGGCGTATCGGGCGTACGCAGGCAGATGGAGAATCTTTTCGGCATCGCGCATAAAGGCCGGACGCATGAGCGTGCCTTGGTCTGCGGCTCGATCAACACGGCGGATGACCTGACCATCGTTGCATCGATAAGGGTTAACGACACCCGAGGCACGGTCGGCAGCGATACGCTCGACCAGCTCGGGCGACAACGCCGAGGGAATGCGCTCCATACGCGCCTTGATGGCGGCTGTCTGTTGATTGATTGCCATGGCATGCTCCTTAAAAAGGGCGCGCAACGATTACAGCGTACTACCCACGACCTCGATTATGGCAAAAATCGGCACCAAAAACGGGAGCAATGGCAGGGAGCGCGATTTTGTGAAGAGGCAGGAGAGGGCAAGGACCAGGAGTGCGACGGCAAATGCCACGATGCCGCCCAGAGGGTCAAGCGTGCAAAGCGCGAAGAGCGCCTTGGCATCCCCCATGCCG
>UQXT01000157.1 GCA_900545075.1 uncultured Collinsella sp.
GAGACCAAGCCTGCCGTTAAGGCTCCGGCAAAGACCGCTGCCAAGAAGACGACCACGGCCGCCAAGAAGACCACGGCAACGAAGTCGACGACCACGAAGGCCGCCACGACCAAGGCTGCCGCAAAGCCGGCCGCCAAGGTCGAGGAGACGCCTGCCGAGTCCAAGGCGGAGGCAACCGTCGAGGCCAAGCCCGCCGTCAAGACCACCACGCGAAAGCGCACGACGACGGCCAAGAAGACCACGGCAAAGACCACGACTCCCAAGGCAGAGACTAAGCCAGCTGCTGCCAAAGAGGAGCCCAAGGCCGAGGTAAAGACTAAGCCGGTGCCGAAGGCCGCTGAGGTCAAGGCCGCACCGAAGGCAGAGACTAAGCCCGAGCCTGCCAAGGAGACCCCGGTCTCCCCCGCCGCTCCGGCAGAGAAAAAGGCCCCGTCCAAGAAGACGTCCGTCCGCAAGGCAACGGCCACCCGCAAGCGCCGCTAGCCCACAGACGATCCAAAACCTAATCAAACCCTATGCAAGGGGCGCTCCAACCGGGCGCCCCTTCTCTATAGATAGTTGGTAAAACGATTTTCTAGGACAACCGTTCGCCGATGGTAAACGGATGTTGTTTATACAGCCTGTGTACAACAGATATACTTACATCCTGTGCGTAAAGCCCATGGCCAGCAGGCCATGATTCTATTGAACTGGACCGTATTATGAGATTGATTCACAACAGCCGTCTGCCGCAGTTTCGCACTCCGTTTGGCGCTGTGACCACAGGAACTACCCTTTCGCTCTCCGTGATTCTGGAGGATGCCGATCCCGCACAGGCAACGCTTACGCTGCGCACCTGGGTCGATGAGATCGGTGAGTCTCGATATCCCATGACGCACGAAGGCGACGGCATATTTACGGTAGAGCTTGAGTGCACCGAGCCCTGTCTTATCTGGTACAGCTTTATCTGCAATATCGAGGGCCAGCCCGAGGTTCGCCTGGGCGCACCGCAGGGCCGCACCGGCGGCGAGGGCGTGACCTATAACTACGCCGAGGTGCCGTCGTTCCAGGTCACCGTCTACAAGCACCGCGAAGTTCGACCCAAGTGGTACGAGCGCGGTATGGTCTACCAGATCTTCCCCGATCGCTATGCCCGCGACGAAAACTGGCGAGAGCGCACGCAGGCCGAGGTCGAAAAACCGCGCAATGGAATCCAGCGCCGCATGGTCGAGGACTGGAACGAGCCGCCCGTGTACGAGCGTGCCGAAGACGGCTCCATCAAGACTTGGGACTTTTACGGCGGTTCGCTCAAGGGTATCCAAGAAGACCTGCCCCGCATTGCCGAGCTGGGCTTTACGGCCATCTACCTCAACCCCATCTTTGAGGCTGCAAGCAACCACCGCTACGACACGGCCGATTACACCAAGATCGACCCGATCCTGGGCACCGAGCAGGACTTTACCGAGCTGTGTCAGGCGGCTGAGAAGCTCGGCATTTCCATCATCCTGGACGGCGTCTTCAACCATACGGGCGACGACTCGATCTACTTTAACCGCTACGGCAACTATCCCGGCGTCGGTGCATGGCAGAGCGAGGACTCGCCGTGGCGCGATGCGTTTTACTTCCATGAGGACGGATCGTATGACTGCTGGTGGGGCGTGGGCAACATGCCAGCCATCAACGAAAACTCCGAGTTGGTGCGCGAGAAACTTCTGGGCAAGGACGGCGTGATTCGCAAGTGGCTGCGCGCCGGTGCCCATGGTTGGCGTCTGGACGTGGCCGACGAGCTTTCCGATGACTTCCTGGCCGAGATCAAAAAGGCCGTGCTCGCCGAGAAACCCGATGCACTGCTGCTCGGCGAAGTCTGGGAGGACGCCTCCAATAAGATTAGCTACGGCCATCTGCGCCGCTACCTGCAGGGCTCCGAGCTGGACTCCGCTATGGATTACCCCTTCCGCAACATGGTCATCGGCTTTTTGATGGGCTACAAGAACGCCTACCAGGCTGCCGAGGATATCGAGAGCCTACGCGAGAACTACCCGCGCGAGGCATTATCCTGCGCGCTCAATCTGCTGTCGAGCCACGACCGCCCGCGCATTATCTCGGTGCTCGGCGGTGGTCCCGACGAGTCGCAACTGCCCGAGAGCGAGCGCAGCAAGTGGCGCTTGGACGACAACTCCATGGGCCTGGCCAAGAGCCGCTTTTGGTTAGCGACGCTTATGCAGATGACCTTCCCGGGTGTGCCGTCAATCTATTACGGCGATGAGTACGGCTTGGAGGGCCTCACGGATCCGGGCAACCGCCGCACGCTGCCTATGAAGGAAGACCTACACGACTTCGATACGCTCGCCATCCTTAAAAACGCCTCGGCCGTGCGCCGCGCGCTGCCCTTTATGGTTGACGGCGAGATCAAGGCCTTCGCGCTCAACGACGAGGTACTCGCCTATACGCGCACGGGCAAAGACGGCGAGGCCGCGACGGTTATCATCAACCGCAGCCTGCGCAATTCGCACTGCGTGACGATCCCGGCGCTCGGCGAATGCGCGAGCGATGTGATCAGCGGCCATGAGTGCGAAATCCATAACGGCACGGTTACGCTCGACCTGTACCCGCTGGGCTCTTCGATCATCTATCACCATGCCGAGAAGCGCCTGCAGGAGCCGCTCGATCACGGTGCGGGTGTTGTGTGCCATATCACATCGGTGCCGACCGACGACGGCAAGCCGGGTACGATCGGCGCGCCCACGCGTCGTTTTATCGACCATCTGGCCGCTATGGGCATGCGCTACTGGCAGGTGCTGCCTGTCAACCCGACGGACTTCTTCCGCTCCCCTTACGCTGGGCCTTCGGCCTTTGCGGGCAATATCGACCTGCTGCCCGAGAGCCAAGAGGAGCTGGCGGCCGACTTCGTCACCTGGAAGGCCCGCGGCGGCGAGGATGCCGACCCGCTCTACACCGCGTTTAAACATCGCAACGCCGACTGGCTCGAGAAGTACTGCGTCTACATGGCCGTTAAGAAGTACTTTGAGGGCGAGTCGCGCCACGATTGGCCGGCGGATGTCGCACGCTACAACGAGCACCTGATCGATGACAAGCGCTTCCACGACGAGTCCGAGCTGCAGGCGTACATGCAGTATCGCTTTGACCTAGCCTGGTGCGAGCTTATGAACTATGCGCACAAGAAGGGCATCGAGGTCATCGGCGATATCCCGATGTATGTCTCGGACGATTCGGCCGACGCGTGGAGCGAGCCCGATAACTTCTGG
>UQXT01000158.1 GCA_900545075.1 uncultured Collinsella sp.
CGAAGTAGGGGGTTACAATCTTTGGGGCGTTGTTTGTTGTCCCATATGAGGGTGTTCACATGCCCTGCACCACGCATGTGCGGCGCTGGGATACAATACGCCGATAGCATTATTAGGTTTACAGGGGAGCTGCAATGATAGAGATCGCCGTCAACAACCTCGCGGCCGCAACAGGGGCCCGACCCGTGACGGGAGAAGCCGATCGGGTATGCCGCGGGTGCGTTATCGACTCGCGCCAGGTCGAGGAAGGGACGATTTTCGTCGCCTTTCCCGGTGAAAACGTCGACGGCAATGATTTTGCTTCCCGTGCCGTCCAGTCGGGTGCCGGCGCCGTCGTTATGACGCGCGAGCCCGATGCCGAGCTGCTTTCGCTGGCCCAAGAGAAGGGCTGCGCCATCCTGCATACCGATGACCCCGAGGAGTTTTTGCTGCGCCTGGCTCACGCTTATCGTTTGGAGCTTGGCTGCCTGGTGATTGGCATTACCGGCTCTATCGGCAAGACGACGACCAAGGACGTGCTCGCCACCGTGCTCGCCAAGCGCTATCGTGTCTGGGCCACCAAGGGCAATTTCAATAACCTGATCGGCATGCCGCTCACGGTGCTTTCCGCTCCGGCCGATACCGAGGTCCTGGTGCTCGAGATGGGCATGAACCATTTCCACGAGATTGAGCGCCTTTCTCAGTCCGCCAATCCCAACCTTTCCATCGTGACTAAGATCGGCACCTCCCATATCGGTATTCTGGGCAGTCGCGAGAATATCGCTCGTGCCAAATCAGAGATTGTTGGCGGCATGTGCGCCGCCGGTGACCTTCTCCCGTTGTTGGTTTTGGGTGGCGAGGACGACTTTACCCCGTTCATCCGCGACACCTTTGCCGCGCCTGCGGGCGTCGACGTGATGCTTGCGGGCGTCTCGGACGACGATGAGGTCCGTGCGCGCGACATTTGCATTGACGACGAGGGACGTCCGGTCTTTACGCTCGATTTTGGCTCGGGCGAGACCATCGACACCCTGCTTGCCATTCCCGGCGTGCAGTTCGTTCCCAATGCCGTCAAGGCCGCGGCGGTTGCCCATCGCCTTGGCGTGACGCCCGAGCAGATCGATGCTGCCTTTAGGGGCCTCACGATTACCGGGCATCGTCAGGAAATCAAGCGCGCCAAGAGCGGCGCCCGCGTCATCGACGACTCATATAACGCCAGCGCCGAATCGATGGCGGCGGGCCTCGACCTGCTGTGCTCGCTTTCGTGCATGGGTTCGCGCATGGCCGTTCTAGGAGAGATGGGCGAGATGGGCGACGAGGCCCCTCGCATGCATGAGCTGGTGGGCGCCTATGCGGCGGCCAAGAAGCTCGATATGCTCGCATGTGTCGGTGGTGAGCTTGCCCAGCGTATGGCCGAGGCCGCGCGCATGATGGGTATGGATGAGGACCGCATCCAGGTGTTCTCCGACTATCAACAGGTGCTCGACCGTATGGGTGGCGCACTTGAGAAGCATGATGTCGTGCTGGTCAAGGGCTCACGCTTCGTTGAGCTCGATCGCTTTGTGGAAGGTGTGTGCTAGTCCATGTTCGGCAATCCTTCGTATCCTACGTACCAGGCCTTTTTGGGATTGGGTATCGCCGCTATCATCGCGATGCTGCTCATGCCGTGGTGGATTAAGCTCCTGAAGGTCGAGGGTATCGGCCAGCAGGTTCGCGCCGATGGCCCCAAGCGCCATCTGATTAAGCAGGGCACGCCCACCATGGGCGGCGTCATCATCCTGGTCGCCGTTTCGCTGACGTGCCTTTTGATGGGCAAGCTCACCACCGAGCTCGTGCTTGTGCTGCTCGCCACGCTGGCAACCGGCGTTCTTGGTCTCATCGATGACCTGACTTCTGTCACGCACGGCCGCTCGCTCGGCCTGACGCCTCACGCCAAGATGATTGGCCTTACCATCATCTGCGTTACCTTTACCGTGCTTGCTGTCAACTGGTGCGGCGTTGCCCCCGAGATTCGTTTCCCCGGTGGCCTGACAATCGACCTTGGTGTGCTCTCGACCACCATTTTCGGTCTCTCTTTCCCGTGGCTCTACCTTGTCTTTTGCTGGCTGATGATCGCGGGCCTTTCCAACGCCGTAAACCTCACCGATGGCTTGGACGGCCTTGCCGGTGGTACCTCCATGATTGCTATGCTGGCCATGGCTGCCATGGCGTTTTTGCACGGAGACGTGAACCTGTCCATCTTCTGCACGGCGTGCGCTGGTGCCTGCTTGGGCTTTTTGTGGTTCAACTGCTATCCGGCGAGCATTTTTATGGGTGATACCGGCTCGCTGGCGCTGGGCGCTGCTTTTGCCTGCACCTCCATCATCACCAACACCGAGGTCGTTTCCCTCATCATCGGCGGTCTGTTTATCGTCGAGACCTTGTCGGTTATGATTCAGGTCGTCTATTTCCACTTTACGCACAAGCGCGTCTTTCTCATGGCGCCCATTCACCATCATTTCGAAAAGAAGGGCTGGGCCGAGACCAAGGTCGTCATTCGTTTTTGGATTGTCGCCGCGGCCTTCGGAGCCCTGGGCCTCGCTTTGTTCTTCCAGTTGGGATAGTGGTCTTTCATGCCTCTTGCTGATGTCTTTAGCTTGCTCGTTTTGGGCCAGGGTAAGTCTGGTCTTGATGTCGCTCGCTGGGCGCTTGCGCATCCCGAGCGCGTGAGTGCCGTTACCGTTTACGGTGGCGGCACGTCCGAGCCCAACGATGCCACGCGCTCGCTCGAGGCGCACGGGGCATCGTTTGTCTACGGAACCGAGCAGGTCGAGGGCGCGTTTGATGTATGCGTGACGTGTCCGGGCATCTCGGAGTTCTCGGCATTCTTTAAGGCTGGCCGCGATCACGCTGCCCAGATTATGGGTGAGCCCGAGTTCGCCTACCGCCTGTCTCCCCAAAATTGGATTGCCATTACGGGCACCAATGGCAAGACGACTACCACGTCGCTGACCGACTACCTGCTTAAGGCGGCGGGCGAGGCGAGCGTTGCTGTTGGCAACATCGGTGAGCCGCCGGTAAACGAGATCGATGGCCGCGCGCATAACGAGTGGTTTGTGGCGGAGCTTTCGAGCTATCAGATCGCAACGACCCAGGAGCTTCACCCCCGTGTGGCGGTGCTGCTCAACATTACCCCCGACCATTTGGGCTGGCATAAGAGCCATAAGAACTATGCACTCGCCAAGATTAAGCTCTTCGAGAATATGGTCGACGATG
>UQXT01000159.1 GCA_900545075.1 uncultured Collinsella sp.
CACATCGACGGCGGGAACGTTCTTGTTGAGATCCGAGAGACCGATTGCGGGCAGGCCGCCATCGGGAACCTCCGAGGGCACATAGTTCACGTTGACGCCGATGCCACAGACTGCAAAGGGGCTGCCTTCGTTATCGCGTGCGGCCTCGACCAGAATGCCGCCGAGCTTGCGTCCTCGCGCGACCAGGTCGTTGGGCCATTTGAGGCCAATCTCGTTTGCAAGACCCTGCTTTTCGAGCGCCTCGAGCACCGCTAAGCCGCTGACGGCGGCAAGACCAGAGTACTTTGCGGGATTAACGCATGGACGCAGGACAATCGAAAGCAATAGGTTGCCGGCGGTTGAATCCCACTTGTGGCCGCGCCGGCCGCGCCCTGCTGTCTGAGCCCGGGCGGCAAGTCCTGTGCCGTGCGGCGCTCCCTGTTTTCCTGCTTCGAGCAGGTCATCGTTGGTCGATCCGGTTACGTCGACTATCGTTAAACAAGAATCCATAACAGCTGCTACCTCCTAAGTTAATAAGGCAATCGCGCAATGGTGTCGAGAGATAGACACAATGTGAAGCCTTTGTCGCATTTGGACAATTTAATGTTAACACGTCAACAACGACTGAAATGCGCTATCCTCTCTTGGTCGATGTAAACACGTCAACAACTCAAAGGAGGTTAGTGATGGGTTTCACGATTCTTGGAACAGGTTCGGCACTTCCTGAGCGCAGTGTTTCCAATGACGAGCTGTCCGAGTTCCTCGATACCTCGGATGAGTGGATTTTTACCCGCACCGGTATCAAGAGCCGCCACGTCTGCACCACCGAGTCACTTGACGACCTTGCCGTAGCGGCGAGCGAGCGGGCACTCCAGGTGTCCGGAATCGACGCGAGCCAGCTGGATCTGATCGTCTGCTCGACGACGACGGGTGACCACCTTGTTCCCGCTGAGGCGTGTGCCGTTGCTGAGCGACTAGGCGCGACGTGCCCTGCCTTCGATGTCTCGGCGGCCTGCGCCGGCTTCGTATTTGCGCTCGATGCCGCCGAGGGCTATATCGCCCGCAGCCGTGCCGAGCGCGTGCTTGTTGTTGCTGCCGAGCAGATGACGCGCGCGCTCGACTGGACCGACCGTGCCACCTGCGTGCTTTTTGGCGATGGGGCAGGCGCCGCAGTGATTGAAGCTGGGGGAGACAACCCCCTTGCCGTTGAGCTTTCGACGGCGCCCGACGTCGAGACGTTGCGCGTTCCCGGTCTGGTCGGTACCTCGCCGTTTAAGGCTTCCGCAGATAGCGCGAGCGTGCTGTCCATGAATGGCCGCCGCGTGTTCAAGTTCGGCGTCAACGCCATCTGCGACACGGTCCATAAGCTTGCGATCGATGCGGGCATTTTGGTCGAAGACATCGATCATTTTGTATTCCATCAGGCTAACGAACGAATCCTGAGCCAGGCGGTCAAGCGCCTGGGCGTGCCGGACGAGTGCGTGGTTCGCACGTTGCGCGAGACCGGCAACATTTCGAGCGCATGCATTCCGCTTGCCCTCGACCGGCTGGCAAACGCCGGTGCACTTCACACAGGCGACACCATCGCCTTGGTTGGATTTGGCGCCGGTCTGGATATAGGTGGCTATCTGCTTCGTTGGAAGTAGTCGCACATAGGAAATAAAAACGCCCTAGGGCACAACCAAAGGAGAACTACCATGGCAGATCAGAAGACCTTCGAGCGCGTTTGCGACGTTATCCGCGAGACCGCTGGCCTTGACGACGTCGAGATGAAGCCCGAGTCCACGCTCGAGGAGATTGGTCTCGACAGCCTGGGCACCGTCGAGATCCTCGTCGCCGTCGAGGACGAGTTTGGCATTGAGCTCGATACCGAGGAGAACCCCAAGACGGTCGGCGAGTTCGCCGATACGGTCGAGGCGGCATTGGAGAAGTAGAGATGCTCAAGACTCCTCTCTGTGAGCTGCTCGGCATCGAAAAGCCCGTGTTCCAGGGCGGCATGGCCTGGATTGCCGATGCCTCGCTGGCATCGGCCGTGTCCGAGGCGGGTGGGTTGGGAATCATCGCGGCCATGAATGCCGACGCCAACTGGCTGCGCGATCAGATTCACGAGCTGCGCACCAAGACGGATAAGCCCTTTGGCGTCAACGTCATGCTCATGAGCCCGTTTGCCGACGAGGTCGCACAGGTTGTGATCGACGAGCAGGTGCCGGTCGTCGTGACGGGTGCCGGCAATCCCACCAAGTACATGAAGGCTTGGAACGAAGCGGGCATCAAGGTCATCCCGGTTGTTGCCTCGGTGGCGCTGGCGCGTCTCGTAGCACGTCGCGGGGCAACCGCCGTGGTTGCCGAAGGCACCGAATCGGGTGGACATATTGGCGAGACGTCGACGATGGCGCTCGTTCCGCAGGTTGTCGATGCGGTCGATATCCCCGTTGTGGCAGCTGGCGGTATCGCCGATGGTCGCGGCGTGGCAGCGGCCTTTATGCTCGGTGCCACCGGCGTCCAGGTGGGTACACGCTTCCTCGTTGCAAACGAATGCACTGTTTCTGAGCAATACAAAGAGCTAGTGCTCAAGGCGGGAGACACCTCGACGCGCGCGACTGGCCGTTCGACGGGACATCCGGTGCGTGCGCTCAAGAGCCCCTTCACCAATGCCTACGCCAAAAGTGAGGCGGCGGGCGCAAGTGCCGAGGAGCTTGGGGCCATGGGCACAGGCGCGCTTCGTAAAGCCGCAAAGGACGGTAATTACGAAGAGGGTTCGTATTTGTGTGGACAGATTGCCGGCATGGTCAACGAACGCCAGAGCGCACGCGAAATCGTCGACGATCTGGTCGATGGCGCCGAGCATGTCTTGAAGGGTGCGTTCGCATGGGTAGCGTAGCGTTTCTGTTTGCCGGTCAGGGTGCCCAGCACCCCGCGATGGGCGTCGACCTCATCGAGGCATCGCCGGCGGCTGCCGAGGTGTTCGCGATCGCCGACGAGGTGCGTCCGGGAACCAGTGAGCAGTGCCGGAGCGCCTCGAAAGAGGAGCTCTCGCAGACCGAGAACACGCAGCCTTGCGTGTTCGTTCATGACCTGGCCGCGGCTGCCGCCCTGCGTGAGCGCGGCGTGGTGCCTGCCGTCTGTGCGGGATTTTCGCTGGGCGAGGTCGCCGCGCTCACCTTTGCGGGGGCATTCGATACGCG
>UQXT01000160.1 GCA_900545075.1 uncultured Collinsella sp.
GTTCGCGCAAACGCTCGGCGATGCCGGCCTGCACGCGGTCGAGCAGCGCATCGAAGTCCATGTTGCCGCCCTCGCCGGGAAAGCCCTTCTTAAGACCCGGAATGCGACCGTCGCCGCGCTCCTGCTCCAACAGCTCGGCGCTCGCGGCACCGCGCAGCGCGGGCTTGCCGCCCTTGGTCGAAAAATAGAGCGCAGCGCGGGTATCTAGGCCCAGCGCCCGACGCATGGCTTGGGCGTAGATGAGTGTCTGGGTATGGGGCGGCAGCCAGCGCGGGTCGTCGGCGGGCACCGCACCCGTCTTCTCGTCGAACACCGTGGGGTCGGCAAGCTTATACTCCTCGACGCCCGAGCGATGTTTGTAGTCGATCACCACGGCACGGTTCTCGGCATCCACGTCCACGCGGTCGATGCGCCCACCGAGCGGCCAACCGGCATACTCGACCTTAAGCTCATTAAAGGCGAACTCAAGGTAGCGTGGCGCAAAGGGGGCAAGTGCCTCGGACTCGTAGGCGAGCACGCCTTCCAGCTGCGGCAGAATCTCGGCCACCTGACGTTCCTCCACCGGGGAAAGCGGCACGAGCGGGCTCTCGGTACCGCGCTTGCCGGCGTGCTCGGCCAACGTCTCGTCAAAGACCTCGCGCAGCAGCTCCTGCGCCCGAGGTAGATTCATGGGCGTCACGCGCTCCATGCCCTCCTGGGGCAGGCGGGCATGGAGGTGCTCCAGCACGTCGTGGACAAAGTTGCCCTTCTCCATGTTCCCAAAGCCCGCGTCGATGGACTGGGGCTTCACGCGATACGAGACGAACCAGCACAGCGGGCACGTCGAGTACGCCTCGATCTGCGAGGCGGACGTCAGGCGCGGCACGAGCGGCGCGTCCTCGTCCTCGCCATCGCGACGGCGCAGGACCAAATACGGCACGGCCTCGGCACTCAGATGCTGAGGGGCTTCACAGGTCACGCGCTCGCGCTTGAGACCTTCGCCTGCCGCGGGATCGAAGTCCCTTACGATATCGCCCTCACCCACGCACGTCGCCTTGTCGGCGCCAGCGACCTTAGCGTTGCCAGTGGCCTTAGCGTCGTCAGCGACCTTGGTGTGCGCACGCAACTCGGTCCACACGGCCGCCGGATAGCACTCGCGCGCCTGGCGATCGTGGGTCACACGGGCGAGCGTAACCGGACCACGCGACGCTTGCATCGCGTGACCAAAGCGCACGCGCAGCAGGGCCGCGGGCTCAAGCGTCACGCCCTCGCGACCAAGGCTCGCCGTCAGCGTAGCCAGCGGTCCCTCCTCGTGCGAGAGCGGATAGCTGTCCAGATCGACATCGGCAAACAGCACGGCATCGTAGCTGCCGGGGCGCAGAGCCGCCGCGTCGGCAAGCGAAGCAAAACGAACCTGAGCACGTGGCGCACGGTCAACCTCGTGGGTCTCGTAATCGTAGGCGGTGCTACGCTTGTCCACCCTGGTGCGAACGCCATCGAGCACGGGCACGGTCGCGACCTGCGACACGTCGAGCGCGCGGGTGCCATTCATAAGGATGTCGATGGCGTGGCGCAGCAGGGCCACCTCCGCTTGGCGACGGGCTTGGCCATCCAAGCTGCCCAGCGAGCGATCGGGCAACGCCTCGGCAACGGCAAGCATGGCCTTAAGCGCCGTCACGGGCTTGTCACGCCACAGCGCCTGGAACACGTCCGAGACCACACACGGTACGTTCTTAAACCAGTTATCGTCGCTCGCCGCCTTGCGCGCGCCCCTCACCTGGCCCTGAACGCTCTGTAGCAGGCTCTTTACGCCCGCAGTAGTCTTGCTGCGCGAGAGACGCATATTCTTATCGAAGGTACGGGCATTGACGGCATCAGCGCCCGAAAGCGGACTGTAGATCCAGTCGGTAAGCTCCGGCGCGGGCCACCACTCGGTCTTTGGCGCCATGCCCTCATCGGCGGCCTTCATGTGCTCGATCAGGCCGGCAAGTGCCGCAAACTGCCTGCCCGCAATGGATTGGGAAAACGCCGTGAACTCAACTGTCTCGGAAGCAATATGACGAGCCGCCAGACGAGAGGCGAGCTCACCGAACAGCTGGGGTGCCCGGGCAGAAACAACGAGCACGCGCACGGGGTCGGCGGGCGTTGCCGTAACTTTATCGGCCCTGGACTCCTTGTGCGCTTTCACCAACTTATCGATGGCGTCCGCATAGACATGAGCACGGGCATGGGGGCCGGCGACCTCAATAAAGGTAGGCTGGGCGGCGGTCCCGCAAGCGGCATCAGACGCGACGGCGTCCTCCCCCAGCGGCGCGACCTCAAACAGCACACCGCGGGCATCAAATGCCGCGGCAAGCTCCTCGCGCATCGCCGCCTGCTCGCGGGCAAGCAGCACGACGACCTCTCCCCCATTGTTCGCCACGGCAGACAGTAGCTCGAGCAGACCGTGCGTAAACGAAGTGATACCGCGCACGCATACGGCGCGGGTGCACGCCGGCAAGCTATCGGCCAGGACACCGGCCATAATGTCGGCCGCCTCACAGGGCTCGACCATATCTCGACGGTCCAAACCGTCCGCATAGACACGCAAAAGCTCGAACACACGAGCCTCGGCATCGCTTTTTGGCTCAGGCTGGCAATTGTTGCCACCGCATCGTTCGGCACCCGTCCCCGCCACACCCGGCAGCACATCGCGGGCCATGCGAGCGAGCATGCGCACCGTGCCCTGGCTGCGCGAAAGTGGCTGCAGGTCAGCATCGTCGAGACGCGTGACCATGTCCGAGAACAGCATCTGGCGCTGCAGGTTGTCGACGAAACCGCGCCCGTCGCCCAAAAGCTCCCAAAGCGAGCGAAGCCACGATGTAGGCGTCTTGTAGTCGATACCCAGCGAAACGCCGGCTTCCGCCGCATCATGACGGCACAGGTCGAGCTCGGCAAACGTAGGTGCCAGCAGCACGGCACGCCCGTGGCGGGCAATAAGGTCGGCAAGCAACGCCGACTCGGCATCGCTCAAATCCGTGCCGGCATTGGTGGTATAGATTCGAACAGGCATGGTCCTCCGCTCAAACTGTTCGCAATAATCAATGCATCCATCCTACCCGCCCAAGCGGACAGATTTGCCCCACGCCAACAGATTTGATCCCTTGGGGACGGAGGAAAACGGATCACCGAGGGGGTCTGTC
>UQXT01000161.1 GCA_900545075.1 uncultured Collinsella sp.
CCTACCTGGGCGCCAACTATGGCTCCACGCTTACCCCGGCAGCCGCCAAAAAGTACTGCCCGCCCACGTGGCAGGACTGGTACAACAAGGTTGCAACCCAGATGAACCGCATCTAAGATCAACGTCAAAGGGCCCCAATCGGGGCCCTTTTTCTTTTACGCGACGGAGGTATTGACGACGCCAGTCGCGTTTGCGATGGCAACAATGATAATCATTGCCAACAAGAGCACACCCATAGCCTTGAAACAGAGCTTTGCAAGCTTTTTACCGCGATATCTATCGAGTAGCTCAAACCGCCGGCGAAGGCGGCGTTTATCGAGCACTACAAAATGAATGAGCGCTACGAGACCGTCGACGAAGACAAAATACTCAATCGCGAGAAACCATATCGGGTAGTTTTGGTTGACGCCCGTGGAATGAAAAACGGCAAAATGGCTTCCGGCAAAGAAAACAAGTAGCGAAAGATAGATGAATGCGTTCCAAATGCGCCCAACGGTGTCGGGAATGCGGGAGAGTAAATTCGGGCGCTCAGGCACCAACGGCAATCCACCCTGAGACTGATCCGTGGGGAGCACGGGCGAAGGGCACACAACTCGCCGCTCCGGAGGCTCTTGGAAGGAAGCAACATTCGGCGCGGACGATGGCGTCGGTGCGGACAACGCATACGATGCGCGCGCAGCGTGCCCTAGCGCCTTCGCGCTTGCAAAGCGCTTGTCCGGATCGAGCGCCATCGCCATGCAAATAACATCGGCAAGCGGGACGGGGACGTCACATGCCTCGCATTGCTCGCGCATGTCCCGGCCCGGCTTGGGGTCGGCCCCCGTCAGACAAAAGAACAGCAGGGCACCGAGCGCATAGACATCGCTTCGCACGCTCGTCTGGCCAAAACCGTACTGCTCGGGTGGAGCATAGGGTCGCGTGCCAAACTTAACGGTATCGGCATCGGCTCCTTCGCGCCACACGCGAGCGATTCCCAAGTCGATAATCACCAGCGACGAAAACGTCAGGCCGTCATCAGGCGTATAGTTGGCACCTGTCACGATGATATTCGACGGCTTGAGATCGCGATGGATCACCGGCGCCGACGTCTCCCCCGCCATTGCAAAACCGGCATGGAGCTCGCCCACGGCGTCGCAAAGGACAGGATACAATTCACGCGCATAATCGGGGGTGGCTCCCAGACGGTCCACCAGCGCCCCGAGCGTCTCCCCTTCGATGTATTCCATAACCACGTTGAGATCGTCGCCCACACGACGACAATCGACGATTCTGGGCAGGCGCTCAAAACGCCTGCCTGTCCGCTGAACGGCAAACAGACGCTCGTATGCCCCGCCGATTTGAGCCGAAGCATCGATGCGTTTACGGACAAAGGGGCCGAGCGAACCACCGCCGGTTCCTTCAAAGTACACGAGCTCGGTTGTTTCAACGGACGAGCGCTTAAGTACACGCTCCACGCGATAGCTGTCGTCGCGATCGAGCGACGCCAGGTGCTCGGCAAGCGCTGCGGTTAGCTCGTCATCGGAATATGTTGGGGTCTGAGTATCCATAGCCTCCATCATAGCGCAGGGCGCAGACACCCCATGGCATCCGCGCCCCGTTCGTTTGCATCGTTGTTCGGCAGCTCCGCCGGCTCAGATATCAGCCGCTAACTCACCGTCTCCTCGCCAAAGCGATACAGCTCCTCGTTGACCTTTTGGAGGCTGCACCCGCGATCGATGCAAAAAATGATAATCGCATCGCGGCGGTCCTTGCAGTTAAGGACGCTTACCCCGGCAGCCGTCAGCGCACGGTTGGTCTCTTTGAGCGTCAGCGCCATCGCAAAGGCAATCTGCAGCACCTTATTGCGACTCGGATGACGCGCGCCGGTAAAGATCTGATAGCCAAAGGTCTCATTGAGATCGGCCATACGAACCACGCGCGAGCGCTCCAAGCCCTTTTCCTGCAGTAGCTGCTTCAGGTAGTTCGAAAGCGACGGGGTGGCAAAGTCGTGTTCTTTGATATAGCCATCGATGTTTGGCGCGTCGAGAAGCTCATTGAGTAACTCGTCAGTCAGCTTTTTATCGGGCATACGACTTCACCTCCCCCAGTGCATGCAACATGCTAGAAACCGCTTACGTCCGAACGCTCCCAGCTAGCAACCTGGTCGGGAGACACCGTACCCAGCGCCTCGAACTTCCAGGAGCCGCCCGCCTTCAGATGATTGGTGTTTGCAAGAGCCGTTCCAACCTGGTTGCCATCGGCATCATACAGAACATATTCAATCTGAATGTAGCTCTTTTCCTTATCCGTGTTATTGGTCAGCGTGCCCGTGATCTTATAGGTAAACTGATTGGAAGTGTCTTCAGCCTCGTCAGCAATGGTATACGGTTCTTGCGGTTCTTTTTGCTCCTCAGCCTGCTGTGTCGTCTCGGCAGGTTTTGCCGAATCGCTCGCAGACGAATCGGTTGAGTTGCCGCCCATAGAGCCCACGGCACCGACAATAACCAGCACCACGATGACGCCTAGGACGATCTTGCCAATCGGCTTCTTTCCCTCTTTTGCCATTATTCATCCTTCCTACGATCCGGCTACCGTGCCGGCACACAGCACATCGTAGGAAGGATTGAACTTGAATTCATTAGCTGAGAGCTAAGGCTGCGGTAAACGGCCAATGCAGTTATCCAAACGCCGAGCAAACGCACTTTGCGCGACCGTCTGCCGGCAGCGATCAACCCACCGTGACGGATTCCCCGGTAAAGGCACTGATCATCAACAGGATAAAGAAGGCCAAATAGCTGATGCTCAGCAGGTAGGCGATGACCAAAAAGGCAATCCATCCTACATTGGTCTTACCGTCGGCGCGGCGCTGTTCACGACTGCGATAAAGCCAAATCGTCACGCCGATGGCAGTGATAAACAGCACAAGTGCTGCCGCGGCCAGTCCAGCAAGCGCAAACATCACGCCAATGCTCACAGCAATAACCGGGAGCAGCAGCAAACCGCACCCGCATCCACCCGGACTATATACGGCAGACTGTCGGCGCCGCCTCATCGTCACTCCATCACAAGCAATCGTTTGTAGACATCGAGGCCTTTGAGAAGAATCTCCTCGTCAAAGAGCATGGTATCGGTATGCAGAGCGCTCATCGCATAGGCTGGGCAGTCATCAGCGTCGATCGG
>UQXT01000162.1 GCA_900545075.1 uncultured Collinsella sp.
CCCTCGACCGGACATTCGCGCTTCATGCGAATGCCCAGGTCGCTGCCGAGTTCACTCGGGAACACAAAGAGATGCAAGCCGCCCAGACTGATGACGGCACACTTAAGCGTGAGTGAAAAGTCGTCATGGGCAACGGTGTGATAGAACGTCTGAGGCTCGATGCGGTCAAGAACGACCTCGCAATCGAGCTTGATCTGGGAAATCGCCTCGGCAAGACCGGTCGAAACGCGCTCAACCTCGGGAATGCCGCGTCCCTGACGAAAATTGCGGTCGCTACAGTCGCCAGCAGCACCGACGACCATGGCCGGATAGTAACCAAGACTCTGAGCGAGCTTTTTGCCGGTAAGACCGGCGAGTTCGCTCGTGAGCTCCGTGCAGTCGGGTCCGACGCAAGCGGAATGCACCGCCCAGTTCACAAAGCCCGCAAATGGCTTGCCTTCGGTATCGAAGAACGATACGACAATGACCTCATTGTCGGCGAGTTCACCTGGGATGATGCGGTTGTCGTAGAAACCGGTGATGACCTGCTTGCCCAAGCGACAAATCGCGGGCTGTGCGTTGGCGCGGCACTCCTCAAAGCATTGGCAAATGGTATCGAGGAACCAGCGGTAGTAGTTCTCGTCGAATTTTCCCGTCCACCAGCTGCGGTGGTAAGCGACGATTGAAGTATGGTCGTGCGTCGCCGAGAGCAGGACGCAATCACGGTCAATGCCGTAGCGCTCGGCGAGCATTGTCTTGACTTCCTCGGCCATGCTTTCCTCGAACTCGAGGACATCGGCATTAAAGAGAAACACTTCACGTTCGCCTTGCTGGAAGAGGATGGCGTTGGCGAAGACGTCGTCATGGACGCCTGTCGCAGGCTCCAGACGGTTGGGAAGATTGCGGTAGCCAATCAGGTAGATGTCGCCCTGTGGGGTGATTTTGCGGCGCGCGTGTCCAATGTTCATGCACGTTCTCCTTCTGTGTCACGCCGCATTCAAGGCGGCAATGATGATTTCGACGAGGCGCTCATGGGATCCGGCGGCAAAACCGGAGTTCATGGCCTCATAGGTGATCTTTTCGTACGCGTCGGGAGCCGGTAGGTACTTCTGTCCGCCGTTGACGAGCGTGGCAAAGAACACAGAGCCGGACCGAGCGGCGCGCACAGTGGCGCCGAATGCACTCGAGACCTCAGGTTGTACGCCGACAAGCTCGACGTTTCCCAGCCGGAGCAGATAGACCCTCGTGCGCTGCTCGCCAGCGGCATGAAATTCATACGTTCGGTGCGGAGCCAAAGAGTGAAAATCGGCGCGTGTCTGAGCGGGCAGAAAAACGTCGACCGTGCGGGCATCGATGCCGGTGGCGTCATCCTCACGCGCCATGCGAGCGGCCTCGATCAAAGCATCGCCCAAGGCCTGCCCCTGCTGGTGCAGCATGCGGTATCCGTCTTCATGGGCATCGACCGTCTGCTTAACGCCGGCCGCATCGAACATGACGTTCATGGCGCGCTCCGCCGGACCTTGGTCGCCCGCGGCGCCTGGCAGCAACAGGGCAACGCCGCCCAGCTCGCGCTCGAGTGACATGGCGGCAAAACCAAAGAGGTCTCCGCTCGCCATGTGCCTCCCCTCGGAGTCGCGCGACCCGTCGAGCACGGAGGACTGAACGTCCGCCGTCGCGAGCACGGCAACATACTCGCCCCCGGCATCCCTTATGGCGAGTACGGGCATCGTGTGGTCGGCAAACCCCCTGGGATTCGAGCCCAACCACCAGCCGGCAGGCGTCTCAATGTCGCGATTAACGTTCACGGGGCATTCGCCCTCCACAGTGGCGAGCGTGGCAGAGCGAATGCCCGCAACAGCGCGCTCGACAGCCGTGCGGGCGGCAGCGACGAGCGCTGCGCGATAGCGCTCGTTGCGGTTGCGGGCAGCATCGTCGACAAGATGCCCGGGAGTGCGGACGTGAGGCATGGAAAACGTGTGGGTAGGAACCACCCAAGAATAAGCACCGCTGCAATTGGCGGCATCCTCAACAACCTCACGCAGATCGGCGAGTAGAGCCGGAGCGATCGAGGTGACCTCAAGCGAAAGGACGCAGGCGCGTCGCCCCGTCCCCTCGATGATAAGGGCACGGGCGAAGACCTCATGACGGAGTTCGTCGAAACCGTCGAACGGCAACACGTCCCCAAGATCGATGGCCACACGAGCGGCCCCAGCCCTCATCTCTCCTTCGTCCATGGCAGATACTCCCCTCTGATTGCCGCTCACTCGACACCGTACAGTTGCTGCGCCGTACCGCCAAGCACAAGGTCGCTGTCTGTATCGCTCAGATTTGCAGCGCGAACGCAGGCGACACCCTCGGTGAGCCACTCGCGTTTAACGGGATAGCTCGTGCCAAAAACAATATGGTCTGCACCCAGCACGTCAACCGCGCAGGCAAGGAGTGTCTTGCCCCAAGGCTGAGCATGGGACATGTCGAAATAGATGTTGTTCTCGAGGCGCCTGGAAACGGTCTCGGTATCGACCTGAAAACGGCCAGAAGCATCAGGGCGCTTGGGACCATGAGGCAGCAGCATCTCCTTGAACGCAAAGTATGCGCCGCCGAGCATGGAGTGGACCATCTTGATATTGGGGTAGCGCTCAAAGAAATCGCCAAAGATCTCTCGGCCGATCGCCGTAGTTTGGTCGACGCAGCGGCCATAAGAGCGGCGAAGGTTGTCGTACGCGAGAAGCGATTCGTTCTCGACCGGCACGGGAACATGGTGCACGTAAACGGTGACATGGCGTTCGTTCAGGTGCTCGAAAAAGCTCGAGAAGACCTGGTCGTCGAGATAGCGCTTGCCGTAGTGAGCGCAGAGCTGCACACCCGCAAAACCATCGTCGAGCCTGCGATCGAGCTCCTCCAAATTCGCTTTGGTGCCAAAGGGCGGCACAGCGACAAGCGGAATCAGACGGCCACTTGACGCCTTCGCGTCAGCAGCCATACCGTCGTTGAAACGCCGGCACATCTCGAGCGACATCCACTCGTGACAACCGGGGAGCTTGA
>UQXT01000163.1 GCA_900545075.1 uncultured Collinsella sp.
TCAAGCTCGCCGTCCGTCGCGCACAGGCGCGCAAGAACGGTGACCAGCTGCTCGAAGGAGACTTCCCCGTCGGCGGCGAAGTCCCTCGTGCCATCCTCGAGCACGATGCCAGTGATCACGCCGTTTGCGAAGGCCCAGTTCGCAGCCGCGGTATAGTACATGCCATCGGCTGAGCCCGCAATATCGATCTCGTTCTTGGCAGTCTTGGGGTCGTAGGACGCATACTCGTCGGGGCAGGCGTTGCGCCAGAGGATCGTGGCGAGCTGGCCGCGCGTGAGGGCGTGGCCGAGCTGGTGCGTGACACGACGGGCCTGGTGCTATCGCCCTACTACCCTGCGGGCAAGATGGCCTGGATCCTCGCGAACGTTCCGGCCGCCGCCGAGGCTGCCGCAGCGGGCGAGCTGTGTCTGGGCACCATCGATGCCTGGGTGGTCTGGACGCTCACAGGCGGCGCGGAGTTTCGCTGCGACTGGTCCAATGCCAGCCGCACGCAGCTATTCGACCTGCGCCGTGGCTGCTGGAGCGAGCCGGTGTGCGAGGCCTTTGGCGTCGACGTGGCCTGCCTGCCACGGGTGACCGATTCCGATGGTCTGTTCGGCATGACGGACCTGGGCGGCTTTTTGCCGGCACCCGTGCCCATTCACGGCGTGCTCGGCGACAGCCACGCGGCCTTGTTCGCGCAGGGCTGCCACAGTCGCGGCATGGCCAAGGCGACCTATGGTACCGGTAGCTCGGTCATGATGAACGTCGGCGACGAGTTCGTTGCCAGCTCGCACGGGCTTTCGAGTTCGCTCGCATGGCGTATGGACGGCGTGACTGAGTACGTGCTCGAGGGCAACGTGAGCTACGCCGGCGCCGTCAAGACGTGGCTGCGCGATGATCTTGAGTTCATCAATAACCCCGAGGAGGTTACCGACCTGTGCTACGCCGCCAATCCGGCGAGCCACGTCTACTTTGTGCCGGCGTTTACCGGCTTGGGCGCGCCGCATTGGGCGAGTGATGCCGAGGGCTGCGTCTTTGGCATGACGCGCACCACGGGTCGCGCGGAGTTTGTGAAGGCTGCGGACGAGTCGATCGCCTATCAAATCTTTGACGTGATTGATGCGATGATCGAGGATTCGGGTACGGCGCTGGCCGAGCTTCGCGTTGACGGCGGTCCCACGCGCGACGCGTATCTGATGCAGTTTGAGAGCGACTTGGTTGGCTCGCCCATCCGCATCGCGAGCAACGACGAGATGAGCGGCCTGGGTGCGGCTTGGGCCTGCGGCATTGCGCTGGGCATGTACGCGCGTGATGTCGTCGACGTCTACGGGGCCCGCGGCATCGTGGAGCCCGTGATGCCCGCCGACGAGCGCGCCAAAAAGATTGCCGGCTGGCGTCACGCCGTCAAATCAACAATTGCATACACTGCCTAGCATGATTTTTCTGGGACGGGGATTAAAAAATCATTGGTCCTCGTCCCAGGTAGCTTATTTGGGACGGGGCTTTTTTGACTGGTATGATTGGTGCGACCATTCGAACCAGCTAAAAGAGCCCCGTTCCAAATTGACTACCGAGAGGATCTGCTATGGAGTGCATCGCGAGCTTTTCCGTTGACCATCTGCTGCTCGAGCCCGGCGTGTATGTGAGCCGCATCGACCGCGATCCGGCGACCGGCGCCGCCGTCACCACCTTTGACCTGCGCCTGACCACGCCCAACAAGGAGCCGGTCATGAACACGGCCGAGTGCCACACCATCGAGCACCTGGGCGCGACGTTCCTTCGCAATCATGCCGAGTGGTCGAGCCGCATTGTCTACTTTGGCCCCATGGGCTGCCGCACGGGCTTTTACCTCGTCGTATTTGGCGAGGTGACGAGCGAGGAGATTCTGCCGCTCGTGCGTGAGCTGTTTGAGTTTATCGCCGGCTTTGAGGGCGATGTCCCCGGTGCCGCTCCCGAGGAGTGCGGCAACTACCTGGACCAGAACCTTCCCATGGCTAACTGGCTCGCGCGCCGCTACCTCGACCGCGACCTGGCCGATATCGACGAGAAGCACCTGCACTATCAGCAGGCGTAAGGGCTTTATCGTCCAAAACGCGCGCATTGGGCGCCTTCGCTTATGCGGGGGCGCCTTTTTGTTGATTGGTCGGGGCGAGCGTTCAAAATCGCTCATGTTTGTTCTAGAATGTTCGTATAGTCACATTCGCGAACAGGAGTGAACATGCATATCTACTCTGTCAACGATCCCGAGTTCAAATCCTATGGCAACGTTTGGGATGACGTTCCGTCCGTGCTCACGTCGCCCGTGCTCGAGGCGCTCTCAGCCACGCCCATTCCCGAGGGCAGCAAGTACGTAGCAAGCGCGCCGGAGCTCGAGGGCGTCAAGGATGTCGATAAACTGGGCTTTCTCATGTTTGGCGGTCGTCCCTTCCAGCTGGGCTGGTGCAACGGGCACAATACACGACTCAACTGCCTGGAGTATCACCGCGCGAGCGAGTTCAACCTGGGTGCACGCGACTTTATCCTGCTCGTGGCGCATCGTTGGGAGATCGAGGGCGGCAAGCTCGACACCGCGTGCGTCAAGGCGTTCCGCGTGCCGGCGGGTACGGTTGTTGAGGTCTTCAACACCACGCTCCACTACACGCCCTGCATGGTCGACGACGGCGGCTTCCAGGTGATGGTGGCGCTGCCGGCGGGCACCAACGGCCCGCGCCCCGAGGCCGCAGCCGACATGCCTGCCACCGGTGACAGCTACTGCTACTGGAAGGCCGACAAGTGGGTTCTCTGCCATGCTGACAGCCCCAAGGCAGCCGAAGGCGGCTACGTAGGCCTCATTGGCAAAAATCTCGACATCACCGTGGACTAGCGCATCGCCCCAAACCACCACAAAGGTGCCTGTCTCCTTTGCGGTGGTTTGGGGCGGGCGGATATCGGGAAGTGCCAGACGGGGGAGGCTGCCGGGCGCCTTGCCGTCTGCGGATTTTGGGACATGCGGCCCGCTTTTTCGACCCATCTGTCGGTACACTA
>UQXT01000164.1 GCA_900545075.1 uncultured Collinsella sp.
CCGCCCGATTGCCACAATAGATTTGAGCATCCGCCCACAAACGTCCGCGTTTTATACCCATCAAATCCTTTGCCTTTTGTCGTCTAGACTAGAAAAATCGCTCGAAATAACGCAACCGGCCTGCTCGCTTGAAGAAACCTAAGCCCGTAACGTAGATGTGCAAACTTCCGAAACGCCTTGCGCGGCATAGTGCGTATAAACTTCGTCAACCGCCTCAGAAATATCTGAGTATCGCGCCGGGTCAAAAGCATACGATGTCGCAGCTATACCCTGCACCCATTCGGAACGCGGATTAATTGAATAGCCACACAGCATCATCATACATGCATCTAGACCTGATTTCCCAAGTATCCGACGTATTGATGAGAGCATCGCGGGTCGCCCCTGCACCATCGTCGTCACCCCTATTAGCAGTATTTACCGTTTTTCTCTAAATGCGTATCGCCACCCTTAAGAATACGAAGTGTTTTATCCAGACCCGATTGTCCTCCATCTCAAACGAAGGGATAAGGAATCTCATCCGGAATCGGCAGTAACGGAGGATTCACAACGACAAGCGAAAAACATGAGTCATCTCTCAGAGGGGAGTAAAGGCTCCCCTCAAGCACCCTAGTTTCGTCATCCAAAGAGTTGATGGCAGTGTTTTTCTTACAAAGGTCGACAACAAAAGGGTTGATTTCTACAGATGTTACATCCATGCCACAGTTGGTAAGTATCAGGCCCTGTATTCTGGGGCCAGAACACAAATCGAGAGCCTTCCGTGCGCTCTGCGGTGTAAGGCGCCAATCTCAGCAAATCTGTCCCACAATACTGCGCTGAAGAACAAGACGGAACCCCTGAGCCAAACTCCCCTATACCTTATTAAGGCTAAGACAGGCAAGTTCACGCACCCGGCATATTCCAGAATAACATCCTATTGTTTTAGATGCTCTACAAGCATGAACAGCCGCGAATCGGAAAGATCTTCTAGTTTCGCCCCGACTGACCGCCAAGGGCCAAAATGGCCCCTCCATCCCCGGGCGACTGGCTCTGGCGCGCCGAGGAGTGTCCCCAAGTGCCGGCAGAAAAGGAACGTCCCTATCTGCCGGCTAGAGGGCGCCGAAGAGGATGGCGTAGGTAGTGGATTCGCCCAGCTTGAGCTCGTCGCCGGGATTGAGTTGGGCGGAACGGCCGGGCTCGACCTGAATGCAGACGCGCGTGGCCCCGTTTACCACCACGGTTCCGTTGGTGGACGACAAGTCCTCGACGTGCCAGATATTTTGAGCATCGCACCAGATATGGGCATGGCGGGCCGAGACATCGTCGCCGACGTCGGTAATATCGCCCTCACCAGTGGCCAGCGCACCAATCTCAACACCCTGCTCACTCGGCTGAATCCAGCGCGGGGCGCTCACGACAAAACTGTTTTGTACGCGCAGCAAGCCCAAGGGGTGCGCCGGAGCGGGTTCGCGTTCGCCCGCGGTCATCGACATGCCAAGCGAACGCGGCGTGGAGGTGCCTCCGCCACAGGTCGCGTGCGCGTAGTCGATGGCATAGTTCACCGAGGACCGCACATCCGCCGAACAACCGACGGCGACAAACAGCACCAGCACGGCCTCGGCGCGCTCGGCGGGCATGAGTTCCGCCGCCTGGGACAGGCGATCGAGCGCGTTGCGATAGAGATTCGTGTCCTGATGGCACTCTTCGAGCGCGCGTACCATCGGTTCACCTGCAGGACCGCACACCATATTGATCACAGCCGTGGAGTCCATGGGATTTCGCTGGCGCAGGGCCAGTTGCGACATAATACGCGCAGCCGAGGTACCGTATTCGGCAAAGTAGCGCTGCTGAAGCGTGCCGACCGGCGCGCGAACGATAAAGCGGGAAACCCAAGAGCGATCGGCGGCTCGGCTCTGCGGGCTGCGGCCGTCGGCGAGCGGACGGGACGAAAGCACCAGGCCGCACAGCTCGATATGGCTCAGATGCGCCGCGCGCTTAAAGATGTCAAACATGGCCCCGCATGGGGTGAGCTTAACTTGAGATGCCATGACCTAGGTCTCCTTGGTCGTAGAAATAGAATCGGACGATACTTCGACAGGTCCGCCAAAAGTACGGGCAGCTGCGGCTCCACCGGCAAGCGGAGTCGCCATCTGGGCTTTTGTGCGTCGCGGTGCCGAAACGGGAAGTTCAAAGGCAAAGCCCATCGCAAGCAAAAACCACGTAAGCGTATAGGTTGCAACCAGAGCGGCAACAAGGCCGCCCATCACGGCGCGTTGGGAAAATACGCTACATGCAGCCACAACCAGTACTGGAACCTCGCAGGCAGAAAGCGCAAGCACACCCTGCAGGAACCCCGAGCGCCGATTGCGCGCAAGTGCCCCCGCGGTAACGCCGGCTATGCCTGGCAGCGCCAACGCCAGTGCGGCAATAATACCCGGTAGCGTCCCAGACCACACGAGCGATCCCAAAGTCGCCGTCACGCGAGCGCCCGACGCCAGCAGCGCGGCCGAAACCACGACCACAGCCCAAACCACGCCACAGACGACCGTCGCGCCGACCATCAGCGCGCGACGAACCGCACGGCCAGACGCATCCATGGGGCACGGCGTGAGCGGCTCGCCGCGGAGCGAACGACCGACATTTTGCGCATAGTGGTCACAAAACGCCGAGAGCGCCGCCTCGACCGCCGCCGGCTCGGGACGATCTTTTTGATGGCTGGACAGACAGGCCATCACCACGTCGAACAGCTGGGCATCGACAAACGCCAGCGCATCGCGTAGCTCTTCGGAATCCGGCTCAAGCCCCAGCTGCTGGGCCTGCTCGGCCGCAGCGAGCGCCACATCGGGCTCATGACGAAGCAGCTGAGTCAAATCGCAACCGGGCGCATGGGCACCAATGGGATAGTCGGGCAGCGTGT
>UQXT01000165.1 GCA_900545075.1 uncultured Collinsella sp.
GCAACATCACGCTTAAGCAGGCAACGGCATACTCCTCCAACACCGGCTACATCCAGGTGGCAGAAGCCGTCGGCAACAGCAAGATCATCTCGCTCGTCAAAAAGCTCGGCATCGATCCCGCCAAGGACAACATCGAGGACGTTCCCGTCATGACGCTCGGCACCGGCTCGATCTCGCCGCTCGAGATGGCCGCCGCCTACGCGACGTTTGCCAACGGCGGCTACTATCGCCAGCCGATCGCCATCACCGAGATTGACTCTCGTACCGGTTCGGTGCTGTACCAGCACACGGACAATCCCTCACAGGTGCTTACCGAGGGCGAGGCCGCCGCGGTCACCGATGTTCTGTCCGGCGTCATGCAGGGCAGCGGTACAGGTGCTGCCGGTGCCCTGAGCGTCAACCAGCCCTATGCCGGCAAAACGGGCACCACCGACAACACCACCAACCTGTGGTTCTGCGGCTATACCCCGCAGCTGGCGTGCGCCCTGTGGACCGGCTATTCCGCAGGTGAGATCCCCATCCAAAAATACGGCATGGACCTGCTGGGCGACAGCACCAACCTGCCTGTCTTTAAGCGGTTTATGAACACCGTTCTGACCGGTACCGAGCGCGAGGAGTTTGCGACCGGAACGGCGCCCACCTACAAGAACAACAGCGTCTGGAAGTTCTACGGCACCAACAACACCAAGAAGACGGAGAACGACGACAAGGACGAGAACGAGGACGAAGAGGAAACCACCACAACGACTACCACGACGACCACGACCACCGAGACCACGGGCGGCGACACCACCGGCGGCACCGGTACGACCGGTGGCTCGACGGGCGGCTCCACTGGTGGTTCGACCGGCGGCGATGGCGGCACGCCTACGCCTACGCCTACGCCCACTCCCGACCCCTCGCCCACGCCTGACGATACGGTCGGCTAGAAATCATCCGGCCATAAGCAGCAAGGCCCCCGAGCAGCTTATTAAACTGCTCGGGGGCCTTTTTAGTTTAAAGCGACCTGATGGGCGGTCTTTATACCGGCAGACAAAAAAGGGTACCGACCAACGTCAATACCCTTTACAAGCCACTATGTCAGCGCGCACAGTGCCGAGCGTACGACCCGCACGCCTACTTGCGAGAATTGCTCAGCTTATTGATCAGCGCCTCAAGACGCTCGCCGTCCTCGGCCGTCTGGGCAATAACCAAAATCGTATCGTTGCCGGCAAGCGAGCCAAGCACATCGGGCAGCTCTGCCGCATCAACGGCGGCGGCAATGCCGGAAGCCGTACCAGGCTGAGCCTTGATCATGACCAGATTATCGGTGCGCAGAACGCCCGTTACGAGCTCGGAAACCATACGCTGCAGGTGCAGGTCCTCTGCCAGAACATAGATGCCCTCAGGGAGCTTACGCAGCCCCATATCGGCAATATCGCGAGAGACAGTCGCCTGCGTGCAATCAAAGCACATAGCGCGGAGCTCATCGACCAGCACGCGCTGCGTACGGACGTCCTTATTGCGCACAATATCTCTAATGGCATCCTGGCGCCCATTGCGTTTTTTAGCCATACAAACCCTCTCTCCAAAAGATGGCGGAGACAATCAATCAGTGATTGAATAGTTTAACGCTATTTGAAGGCTTTTGTGTATAAGAACGCATTTCGAAACAATTCTATGCAAGTTTGTTACGAAATGAGCCGTTTAGGCGGTTTTTGCGCCCGTCCGGTTAAGAAAAGCTGCCAGATGCGTACACATCACGCAGCGCGCGGGCTTGGCGCTGGCGATCGGCCCAAACAACAGACTGAGCCCCCGATGGTTATCCTTGAGCGCGGCGACCATCTGACGGGTTCGAGGCGCTTCGAGCATATCACGCATGCGGGCGGAACGCTCGATTGACGACACCCCATGCGGGCTCAGACACAAATTCTCGATGCAGGCGACCAGTCCGGTAAAGTAGAACTTTTGGCTTGCTAGCTTGAGCCGACCACCGCTATCTGCTTCCGAGAGTGAGCCCGCAAGCTCGTCGAGCGCTCGGGTGTCATCGGATACCTTGGCATACATGGTGGGATCAAAGGCATCTGTAAGCTTGGGTGCCGCCGCGTGGAAACAAGCGTCGCCGCAGCCGGACACGCATCGTGCCTGCGAGAGCGCATATGCCATAAACTCAACCGTACGGTACGCCTTGCCGTGCGACAGGCATGCCTCAAACAGCGGACGGCTATACATCACGCCAGAGACTTGAGCAACCAAGCCGCCTAAAATCAACTGGGGCAGCCCGGTCACCATCGAAGATTTGCTATCAATGGAAATATGAGTAGCATCCAAGACGCGCGAATGGCACTCTCGATGTGCATCATAGCGGTCGAGCGACACCGTGGGAAACACTATGTCTGCCGCAGTATCGCACGCGATATCGACCATCTTGGGAAGGGACTGCGGAGCAAACCACTCATCGGCGTTCATAGCGATGATTTGAGAGCCGCGCGAGGCAGCAAAACCGGCACGAAGACAAGCACCGCGCTTCGCGTCCTCGACGTCAATCAAATCAATATGAATGTCCCTGTCGGCAGCAACTTGAAGCGAATGGCGCACACCGGGCGCAGCATCGCGGCAGACAACGACAATCTGCAAATCGTAGAGGTCTTGGTTCTGGATACTCTCGAGCGCACGCATCGCATAGCTGGGCGAACCTTCTACCACAAGGATCACCGAAAGTCGCGGATGCGAGCCACGTCGAACCAAGTTATCCGTCCTCTCGACAGCAATGAATCAAACCGTGGTTCATGGTACACCCCGGCAATAAAAGCAATGAGACACCGGTTGTATTGCACGCCAAGAACAGATGTTGCACACGCGCAGCCCACAGATGACGGGTGTCGACGCACGACGCGTCG
>UQXT01000166.1 GCA_900545075.1 uncultured Collinsella sp.
GCGAGCTTGCACGGATAGGCGCCCAGGCGCATGGTGCCGCCCTTCTCGGTCACGTCCTCCTGCGAGCTCATCAGGTCGATGACGCTAAACGGACCGTCCGGATCAAACTCGGAGGAGCTGGCACCGGCAAGGCCGACAACGTTGCGGGCGAACTCGCACACGGCAACCTGCATACCCAGGCAAATGCCCAGATACGGAATCTTGTGCTCGCGAGCAAACTCGGCAGCAAGGATCTTGCCCTCCAGAGCGCGCTTACCAAAGCCGCCGGGAACCAGGATGCCCGATGCGTCGCCCAAAACCTCATTGACGTTTTCGGCATCGAGGCTCTCGCCATCGACCAGCTGCACATCTACGTGACGATCGTAGAAAACGCCCGCGTGATGCAGGGCCTCGATAACCGACAGATACGCATCGGGAAGCTGGGTGTACTTTCCCACGACGGCAATCTTAACTTTATCGGCGTGATGGTTGGCATGGTTTTGCTTGCGCAGAAACTCATTCCATTCGCTCATATCGCGCTCGCGCGGATCGAGGCCAAGGCGCTCGCAAATGCGCAGGTCAAAGTCCTGCTCGGCGAGCAGCTGCGGCACGTCGTAAATGCTCGCGCAGTCCTCGTTGGTAAAGACGCAGTCGGTGTCGACGTCGCAGAAGCTTGCGATCTTGCCGCGAATGGCGTCGTCAATATGGTGATCGGAGCGCAGCACAATAATGTCGGGCTGGATACCAAAGCTGCGCAGCTCCTTGACGGAGTGCTGCGTGGGCTTGGTCTTAACCTCGTGGGCGGCGGCGATATAGGGAACGAGCGATACGTGGATGTAGCAGACGTTCTCGGGACCGGCCTCCTTGCGGTACTGGCGGATAGCCTCCACAAACGGCTGCGACTCAATGTCGCCGATCGTGCCGCCCAGCTCGGTAATGACAACGTCGGAGCCAGTCTGCTCCTCAATGCGGCGGAATTTGTCCTTGATGGCATTGGTGACGTGCGGGATCACCTGGACGGTACCGCCCAAAAAGTCACCGCGACGCTCGCGGGCAATCAGGCTCTTGTAAATGGCGCCCGTCGTAAAGTTAGAATCGCGGGTCAGGTTCTCGTCAATAAAGCGCTCGTAGTGGCCCAGGTCCAGATCGGACTCGTAGCCGTCCTCGGTCACAAAGACCTCGCCATGCTGGAACGGGCTCATGGTACCGGGGTCGACATTCAGATACGGGTCGGCCTTTTGCATCGTTACCTTGTAGCCGCGTGACTTGAGCAGACGGCCCAATGAGGCCGCGGTAATACCCTTGCCTAGGGACGAAACCACGCCACCGGTTACGAACACATGCTTGGTCATATTGAGTTACCTGCGCTTCCCGTAGAAGTTGTCCATACACATCTTACGGGTCTTCATTGTAATACTCGGACCGCAAGCCGTTCGTATCTTTTCTCGCGCGCGCTCGCATTTCTCAATCTTGAAACAAAACGCCGCCCGGGGCCCGAGCGGCGTCACAACAACTTAGGCGACAGATCGCTACCGATCGGCAAGCTCGTCTCCGAGCATATCCTGAACGAGCATACCCGCGCGGATGCCCTTCAGATACCACCCGCCGCGCTCGGTAAGGCAAATACCATTTGCAAGCTGGCCGCCATCCTCGCTATATCGCGAAACGACCTCGATCAAGCCATCAGAATCCAAACGTTCAATTGCGGCACGGGCTCGATACGGAGACACCCCAACGTGCTCCGCAAGCGTTTTGCGCGAGAAACCATATGTCCCGCCACTTTCGGATTGCTGGGCGATCTCCATCAACACCAGCACTTCGACACGCTTCATATCGTTGACACTCGCACGACCCTTGCCCGCCATAGCAGCCTCCTCAAACCGAGCACGAGCATCTAACGCGCCGTGCGCGACCGACACACCTCACGATGGCAGGTAATATCCATCATGCGGCATCCCGCTAAGGATGAAACAGTTACGGTTATTGTATACCGCTCAAATTGTTTCTAAGCAGGTAAACGGCTATTTTTCGCCGAAATAGACGCTTTATTGATCAAAAAGCCGTACCGGGCGCTAACCCGATACGGCCAAAATGCAATGCAATTACCGCGGTGCTTCAAACTTAGCGATGGAAGAAACCGCGGCGCTCAAACTTGGGCTCGCAGCACACGTTGATACCCAGTTTGCGCAGTACCGTCTCGTCCGTCGGCGAGATAATCACGCTAAAGAAGGCATCGCAGCCGCGCAGCTGCTCCAGGCCCGAAAGGACACGAGCGGCCGTCTCGCTCGTAGCCGAGGTAATTGACAGCGCCATAAGCGTCTCGTCGGTGTGGAGGCGCGGGTTTTTGCTGCCCAGGAAATGCGTCTTGAGCTTGCTGATGGGCTCGATCGCCTCATCGCTAATGACCTCGAGCTCAAGGTCGACGCCCGAGACATGCTTGAGAGCGTTCATGATCAGCGAGCTCGCGGCGCCCAGGCGCGTGGAGGTCTTACCGGTCACCACGGAGCCATCGGGCATGACCATGGCACCCACGGGACCGCCCGTCAGTTGCTCCCTGGTAAGGGCAGCCGAGCGCGCCGGCGAGTAGTTCTTATCGATGCCGGCTTTCTTCATAATAATCTTGAGACGGTCGACTTGCTCATCGCCCACGCCGGTACGGCGCACATTTTCGACCGCGGTAAAGTAGCGGCGGACGATCTCCATCTTGGAAGCGTCGCGGCAGGCATCGTCATCGGTGATGGCAAAGCCGACCATATTGACGCCCATGTCCGTGGGGCTCTGGTAGGGGCTCTTGCCCAGAATCTTTTCCATCAGTGCACGGACCACCGGGAAGGCCTCGACGTC
>UQXT01000167.1 GCA_900545075.1 uncultured Collinsella sp.
CCCGCAGGCGCTTTTGGTGGCGCATGCCGCGTTTAAGTCTGCCGAGGTCATTGGGTATCCCGAGTGCCGCATTAACCTGGCTCAGGCCGCTCTGTATGTGTGCTTGGCGCCTAAATCCAACGCGTGTGAGGCCTCGATCGATGCGGCGCTGGCCGATATCCATTCAAGTGGGCTTCGCGAGGTGCCGAGTTATCTGCGCGATCGTCATCGCCCGGGCAGCGACGAATACGGTGTGTATAAGTATCCGCATGATTATCCCGAAGGCTGGGTCGATCAGCGCTATTTGCCCGAGGGGCTGGAGCGCGGTGCGTTTTGGCAGCCTGCGGGTCGCGGCTGGGAAGAGTGGCGTGTTGAGCAAAGCGAACGCGACCGTAGCGGTAACGCGCCCAGGTAGGTCCTTGGACCTCGCACATTCCCTTTGGGTATCTTCCCCTTCTTTGGGGTACCATGAAAGTCGTCTGTATTTCGATTCTTTCGGGAGGCTTGTATGAGTCCCATTCAAATCGCCCTGCTGGTGCTTGCCATTGCCGGTGTGTGGGCTATCGTTGAGCTCGCGCTTACCTTGCGCAAGACCCGCAACGCCGTTGATTCGCTCGATAAGACCGTAAGCGTTCTCAATAACACCATCGCCGAGGCTCAGCCTGTGGTGGCAAAGCTCGATGGCGCCGTCGATGAGCTTACGCCGGCACTTGCCCAGGTGGAGCCGCTGCTCAAGTCGAGCAAGACCGCGGTTGACGCCCTTACCTCCAATCTTGTAGAGGTCGAAGCCGTGGTTCGCGACATTTCCGAGGTCACGGGTAGCGTGGCCGAGGCAAGCAACGCTGTGTCAAGCGTGACTGATTCTGCTGCTGGCGCCGTGCAGAAGCTCTTCAATAAGGTGAAGGCTCCTGCAGCCGACGCCGACCGCAAGCTCGCCGCTGCCGCCGCCGTGGCCGAGCAGCCTACCGAGCGCGTTCTGATTGGTGAGGCTGAGGACGAGGCCGCCGATGGTGCGGATGCGGCTCAGAAGCCCGCAGCCAAGCCTGCTCAGTATTACACCTATACGCCCGCCGAGACCTCCGAGGAGTCCTGCGATGAGTAGCGAAGCAACCTGCCCTATTACGCTGACTGTTGCCGGGGATCCGCGTCTGGCACGCCTCGTGCGTATGACGGCAGCCAACGTCGGCGCGCTGTGCTCCATGTCCGTCGATCGCATCGAGGACATTCGTATGGCTGCCGAGGAGGCCTTTATCTTTGGTTGCACGGCTGTTGATTCCGATGACATCATGATCAGGTTCGATGTCGATGAGTCTCACGTTGGCATGAACTTTACCTTTGGCGATCGGGCCACCGTCGACGAGGATGACCAGGCTGCCGTGTATGCCGAGCTCATTCTGGCGAGCGTGTGCGATTCCTACGAAAAGACTGAGGCGCCCCTGACGCTTTCCCTCGACCTCAAGGCGGATATCTAATATGACCGAACGTTCCCGGAGCGGTAAGACCGCTTGGGACAAGGAGAAAACCCGCGAGCTGTTTCGTCGCTATAAAGAGACTGGTGATCCGGACGCACGCGAGCAGCTCGTCATGTCCCATATGAACCTGGTAAGGTTTCTTGCCAACAAATTTAAGAACCGCGGTGAGCCGCTCGACGACCTCATGCAGGTCGGCTATCTCGGTTTGCTCAAGGCTATCGACCGCTTTGACCCTGAGCGCGGGCTCGAGTTCACGACGTTTGCAACACCCACTATCCTGGGCGAGATCAAACGCCATTTCCGCGACAAGGGCTGGAGTGTGCGCGTTCCGCGTCGCCTGCAGGAGCTCTCTGCCAAGGTCAACCAGGCTACTGACAAACTTACCAACGAGCTGCAGCGTTCGCCCAAGGTTGAGGAGATCGCTGAGTATCTAGATGTGACTGTCGATGAGGTCCTCGAGGCTATGGAATCGTCTTCGGCCTATACCTCGGTGCCCATCGAGGCTCCTGGTGCGTCCGATTCCGACGATGCTCCCTCGATTCTCGACCGTTACGCCGACGACGACAACGAGCTCGACTTTACCGATGACCGACTGGTAATCGAGGAGGCCATCCGCGATTTCTCGCCGCGCGAGCGCGAGGTGATCGAGCTGCGCTTTGTGAAGGGCATGACCCAGATCGAGATCGCCAAGAAGCTGGGAATCTCGCAGGTGCAGGTCTCGCGCCTGCTGCGTCGTACCCTTAAGAAGATTCAGGACAAGATCGACCCCGATGGAGTGATGGTTCGTTCATGAGTGAGCACCCCCAACAAACCGACCGCACGCTGCGCGATACCCGTATTCTGACGCTTCGCATTTGGTCCGTCGTTGGCTGCATCGTCATCGCCGCCGTCATCTTTAACCTTATGGGCATCCTGGCCCCGGTTATCGAGTTTCTCGCCGTTGGTTCCATTATTGCCTTTGTGATGTCCCCGATCACCAACTGGCTCGAGCACCATGGCGTGAATCGCGGCATCGGTTCGCTTGTCGCGCTTATTGTTGTTGTTGCCGTGCTCGTCGGTGTCGTTTGCATCTTGTCGCCGATTCTCTTTGGTCAGATCATGGAAGTACTGAGCCGCCTGCCCGAGCAGCTTCGTGTTGCGGGTGGCGATCTCAATGAGATGATCTCGCATGCCAAGACGCTCAACAACACGCCGCTCAAGGAGTATCTGGACGATAATCTTTCGTCGCTGGTTGCCGTGGCATCGAAGTATGTGTCTCAGATTGCTGCCGAGCTTGGCCGCGGTGTGTTCCCGCTCATCACCAATACGGCCTCGCAGTTGTTCGTGATCTTCCTTGGTCTGGTGCTTG
>UQXT01000168.1 GCA_900545075.1 uncultured Collinsella sp.
CACGAGTGGAGCCATCAGCTGCTGCATGCGACCGAGAACTTTGATATGGAGTGCATTGGCGCCAAGCTCGAGGCCGCCATGGCGGCGCTCCACGAGGCTCACGACGCACTCGAGGGCTACGAGGAGGCCATCGAGGCCGACCATAACTCCGTTGGCTCCGTAAAGCTGGTGTAGCGTGGCCGAGCACGAGCACGCCTGCGATCACGAGCACGAGCATCCGCACGGGCCGACCGGCGATGCGGGCTGCCGTTGCAGCGGTTCCGCCTCCGAGCTGGTCCGTTTTTCGGTCACCGCGCCCGACGACCTGTTGCGCCGCTTTGACGAGCAGATCGCGCGCCGCGGCGACGTGGCCAACCGCTCCGAGGCTGTACGCGACCTGATTCGCGCCTCGATTGCCAAGGAGCAGATGCGAACGCCCGACGAGCAGGTCATCGGATCGCTCACCATGATTTACGACCATCACACGGGCGACCTGATGCGCCGCCTGGACGAAGTGCAGCACGACTATACCGACGAGATTGTATCGACTATGCATGTGCATCTGGACCATCACAACTGTCTGGAGATTCTGGCGCTTAAGGGTCGCGGCGAGCGCGTCTACGAACTAGCCGACCGCCTGCTGGGCCTGCGCGGCGTTAAGCACGGCGAGCTCACGTGCGCCGCCACCAAGCAGAGCCTGGGGCTGTAACAGCACACATTTCAATGAAGGAGGGTCGCATGCGACATGCGCATATCCATGTAACGGGCATTGTGCAGGGCGTTGGCATGCGACCGTTTGTGTATCGCGAGGCCATGGCGCACGGCATTTGCGGCTGGGTACTCAACGCGGGCGATGGCGTGCATATCGAGGCACACGCTCAAAGCGAGTCGCTCGACGAATTTATCGCCGCGCTTTCTGAGCATGCGCCTGCGGCGTCTCGCGTGGAGCATGTCGAGGTTATGGACCTAACACCCGGCGACTGGGACGCTGCTAACGAGCAGGGCTTTCGCATTGTGGCGTCGCAGGATCAAACCGCCCACACGACGCTCATCTCGCCCGACATCGCCACGTGCGACGACTGCCTGCGCGAGCTGTTCGACCCCGCCGACCGACGCTTTCACTATCCCTTTATCAACTGCACCAATTGCGGACCGCGCTTTACCATCATTAGCTCGCTGCCCTATGACCGAGCGGCCACCTCGATGGACCGCTTTCCCATGTGCCCCACCTGCGCCGCAGAGTATGCCGACCCGCTCGATCGACGGTTTCACGCGCAGCCCGATGCCTGCTTTGATTGCGGACCGCATATTACGTGGCGTGAGGCCAATCGCGACGTTGTGACAGCGGGTGTCGACGCAACACCAGCCGTCGGCTCCGCGCGCGAGGCCAGCGATGCCATCATCGAACGCTGCGTCGAGCTACTGGCAGGCGGCGGCATCGTCGCCATCAAGGGTCTCGGTGGGTTCCACCTAGCCTGCGACGCCGCCAACGAACAGGCGGTGTGCGAGTTGCGCCGTCGCAAGCGTCGCAGCAACAAGCCACTTGCCGTTATGGTGCGCGGCCTTGCCGACGCCGAGCGCCTGTGTCACATCGATGACGTTGAGCGCGACCTGCTGGCCGGCAGCGTTCGTCCCATTGTGCTGTTGCGTCGCCGCGCAGCCGGCAGCGACACCCACGGCTCCCCCAACGCCCTCGAACTCGCGCCATCCGTCGCACACGACTTGCCCGAGCTCGGCGTCATGCTCCCCTACACCCCGCTTCAACATTTGCTGCTCGCCGCGGCTGCAGCGCACGGCATGCAAGCACTCGTCATGACCAGCGGAAACCTGAGCGAAGAGCCCATCGAGACCGACGATGCCCTTGCATGGGAGCACCTTGTTGCCGTCGGCATCGCCGATGCGCTGCTCGGTAACGACCGCGCGATTCTGTCGCGCTACGACGACTCCGTAGTACGCGTGGTCGACGGCGACGTCATGCCCGTGCGTCGCGCACGCGGATATGCGCCGCAACCGCTGTCGTTGCCGGCGCTCGACGGCACCGCGCCCTGCGTGCTCGCCTGCGGTCCGCAGCAAAAAGCCGCGATTGCACTCACGCGCATGGACTCGGACGGCCATGTGGCCTGCTTTGTGTCGCAGCATATCGGCGATGTCGAAAACGGGGCGACCTTCGATGCTTGGAGCGCCGCGCGCTCACGTCTGGAAAACCTCTTTGACCTGGCGCCTGCCGCCTTGGCATGCGACATGCACCCCAGGTATCTGTCGAGCCAATGGGCGCGCGAACAGGCACGGGAGCACAATCTGCCGCTTATTGAAGTCCAGCACCATCATGCGCACATCGCGAGCGTAATGGCAGAGGCGATTGCCGCAGGCCGGCTTGCGCCCGATGCACGCGTCCTCGGCATCGCCTTCGACGGCACGGGTGCCGGCACCGATGGCACCATATGGGGCGGTGAGTTTCTTGTTGCCAGCCTTGGCGGCTTTGAGCGCGCCGCGCATTTGCGCACCTGGGCGCTCCCCGGTGGGGCGGCCTCCGTGCGCGACGCCCGCCGCAACGCCTTCGCCCTGCTCAGTGAGCTCGGCCTGCTCGAGCACCAAGGTGCCGCTCGGCTTTTGGACAGCCTCGACGAGCAAACGCGCAGCGTGACAGCCACCATGATCGAGCGCGGCATCAACAGCCCGCGTACCAGCAGCATGGGGCGTCTCTTTGATGCTGCGGCAGCAATTCTGGGCATCTGCGACAAGGCAACCTACGAGGGCGAACCCGCCAT
>UQXT01000169.1 GCA_900545075.1 uncultured Collinsella sp.
ACGAGCGTGGATTTTCTCCCACTTTGAGCGTTCGAGTGCGCTCTAAACGGGAGAAAATCCACGCTCGTTATCTCGGTGGGAGAAAATCCACGCTCATGAATGTGACAAAGGGACTGTCCCTTTGTCACATCCGGGACTGGCCCTAGACCGGCTTGACCTCCAGCTTTATCCCCTCGGCGCAGGAGTCGCCCAAAACATCCGAAAGGGCCCAGGTCGCATATAGCGGCAAATAGAGAACCGCTCCGTTGCGCTCAACGTTGCCTCTCGAGAAAACAATCCCGAGCCTTACGCCATATTCAGCCGTATCAAGCACATGACCGAGCGCAGCGTGCGCGTGGTAATAGGAGCCCGATTTAACCTCGATCGGAACAGCCGTCCCATCCGGTCCGTCGACCACAAAGTCCACTTCACCGCGCTTTTTTGTCTGATAGTAGTAAAGCTGGCGATTTTGGGCAGCCAGCTGCTGGGCCACCACGTTTTCGTAAATGCCGCCCAGATTGGGCTCCTTGCTATCAAGATACGCCGCTTGGGCGACTCCAACGGGGTAGCGCGCCATCAACATGCCCGTATCCGATTGGTATAGCTTGAACTGCGATGGCCGTGCCGTCTTGAGCAGGGGCGACTTTGGCTCGGTTACGATATCGGCTTTGAGAGCAACGCCGGCATCGACAAGCCAGACAAAATCTCGCTGGTACTTCTCATAATGCGCCTTGGGGTCAATGGAATTGAGCACGAAACGCTTGTGTTCGCCCTCGAGCATAATAGGGAGCTGATCGTAGATGCTCTGCACCTGCAGGGCTCGCCCGCTTGCATACTTGGAGATATCCCGCCGGTACTGTTCGTTGAGCTCTGACTGTAGCTGACGAACAGAGGCAAGGTCGCCCTGCGTGTCAAGGAAACGCTGCACGACCTCCGGCATTCCGCCGACAACGGTATAGGTCCTGAAGTTTGCCATCATCGCGTCATGAATGTAATCAGGAATGGGCCTCTCGCTGATACACGCGTCACGTATCGTTTGGCGAGCCCCCTCGCTCACCCCGGTTGCCCAGCAAAACTCCTCAAAATCGAGCGGGAACATCCTAAGCTCGTGGACATACCCCACGGGATAGGACCTGACGCCCTTGAACTGGGTCCCGAGCATTGACCCCGAAAACGCCCAGCGGCACCTCCCGTCCTCAACAAGGAACTTTGCCATCGTCATGATGTCGGGGGCCTCTTGGACCTCATCGATAAACACGAGCGTTTTGCCTGGTGCAATCGACTTTCCCGAAAGAAGCGTCACCCTGCTGATGAAATCATCGGCATCCCGCGCCTCGAGAAGAGCATCTTTTGCCTGGCGATTTTCCATGAGGTTAAGCTCGATGTAGGTTGCATGGCTGGCTTTGCCAAATGCGCGAATCGAATAGCTTTTGCCGATCTGGCGAGAACCCGTGATGAATAAGGCCTTTTGCTCGGCAGACTTCAGCCAACGCTCCAGCTCTGCCGCTATTTTCCTGCGCAGCATAGGCTCTCCCCTCAGTGTCATCAAATGAAATGCAAAGTTTTATGCGCTTAATTATCGATGAAATGTAGGATTTTTAGAACCTAAAATCGGATGAAATGCAGAGATTTAGGATTATAAGCAAAAAGAAGGGGCAGCCCCGGCGAATGTGACAAAGGGGCTGTCCCTTTGCCACATTGCGCTCGACTACTCGTCAACGATCTCGGCAAGCCAGACGTTCAGCGTATCGACCTCGGGGCAGCAGAACTTTGCCGTACCAGGCTCGTTGCCAGGCACGGTTCCGCCGTAGCGCAGGATATCGATATAGGGAAAGCCCACGTGGCAGGCCATGGCGCACATCTTGCCGCGGTCTCGGTCGAAGTCAAAGACGTCGCCCGGCTTATGACCATGGTGGCAGCGACACACACCCAGCTGATCCACGCAGCTCACGCGGATACGCGGACGCTTGCCACGCGGCGCGCCGAGCGGCTTGCCCCCGCCCGCAGGCTTGGCGCCGCCCTCGCCAGCATTACTCATGGTCAATCACGTCCAGGCAGGCCTCGATGGGAAGGCCAGCCGACTTATCCTCTTGGTCGGCATTGCGCTCGATAAGCTCAGCCACCACGCGCATGGCATCGGACGTCGCGCGCTGCAGACTCCAACCTGCCATAACGCGGCCGACGAGCACCGCCGAGAACGTGTCGCCCGTGCCCGGGAAATAGACCGGGATCAGGTCGAAGGGAATCGTGAAGTACTCCCCCGCCACATGGTCGTAACCGATGACGACATTCGCACCGTCGACCACAGCGCTCGTAATGACCACCGACTTGGCGCCCAGGGCACGCACGGCATCCACAAGAGTGCGGCCCTCATCGGGCGTGATTTGCTCGGCAATGGGCGTATCGGTGAGCAGGCACGCCTCGGTGTAGTTTGGCACCGCATAGTCGGCGCACTCGAGCAGGCTGCGCATGAGACCGATCGTGGACTCGGGCACGCCGGCGTAGAGCTTGCCGTTGTCGCCCATGATGGGGTCGACGAACACCTTGGTACCCTTTTGCGCGCGACGGTGGCAGAAGTCCGAAATGATGCGCGTCTCTTCCTCGGTCACGATAAAGCCGGTAGAGATGGCGTCGAACTCAAAGCCGAGCTCCTCCCAGATGGCGAGGCTCTGGCGCACGTACTCGGTGGTGTCGTGGATGTAGAACTTGGGATAGTTGAGCGTATCGGACACAAGTGCCGTCGGC
>UQXT01000170.1 GCA_900545075.1 uncultured Collinsella sp.
ACGGCAAGCGACACGACCGAGACAATTAAAAAGGAGAATTCGGAGCCCAGTTTCGATAAAACGGCTCAGCGCATCCTCAATCTTTTCTTTGTGCTCAATAGCTCCCCCGAACCGCTGACGACCGAGCAGATCGTCTTGGATTCTGACCTGGGATATGGCTCGGGCAATATCGACTCGGATAAGCGCAAGTTTCGACGCGATCGTGACAAACTGCTCGAACGCGGCATCTTAATCAAGGAGGTTCGCCCCACCGGCGCGCAGGAGACCGAGGAAAGCTCGTGGACAATCGACCGCGAGCACACGTTTGCGGCAGGCGGCCTCATTACCGCAGACGACGCCGATATCCTGCTCAACGCCATCGACCAGACACTAGCGGCCGGCTCATCCACTTTTGCCGCACCGCTTGCCGATATTCGCTCCAAGATTGCCTATCTCACCGGCAGGACGACGGTAGACGAGGCGCCGATCAGCCGCTCTCCCACCGTCGATGCGGTATGGAGCGCCTTTGCCGAGCGATGCGCGCTGCGATTTTTATATCAGAACGGACGCGGCGAGCAGAAAGAACGTACCGTCTGCGTCTACGGCATGTTCGAGCGCGAGGGCGTGGCGTACTTCTGCGGCCTCGACAACGTCACCGACGACATCAGGACATTCCGCTGCGACCGCATCGTACGCGCTTGGCGTCCTTCGAAGGCCTACGTCATCCCCGCGAACTTCAATCTCAACGACTATCTGTTCTTTGAATTCGATTTTGCCGACCGACCGCCCGTTGCAGCCACGTTCTCGTTCGCCCCCCAGACGCAGATCGATATGATCAACGGCCTCACGCGCGGGCGAGGTGAGCTCGCACACACCGATGTGGGATGGACCTGGACCGTTGACGTGCGCGACCTTGAAGCCGCCGCCTCATTTTGCATGGCCCACGCCATGGACGGCATGAGGCCCATGGCCCCCAAATCGCTCAAGCAGGCGTGGAACCACCTCATCGAAAGGACGGTGCACGCGCCATCGACATCATGGAGGCCCTCTACGCCGCCGGCGAGAGCGGCATGACACGAGCCGAGATTTGCAGTCGCTTTGACATCACGGGGGTGTCGCTCGACGAGATTCTCGAGATCGTCTCGACGCTCGCGGACCGAGAATCGGGCGCGCGCATCATCTGCGAATGCCACGGCGAGCGTGTGGTCCTCACCGGTGACGCCGGGCGTGTGCTACCGTTGCGTTTGAGTGCCGCCGAGGGCGCTGTGCTCAACCATGAACTTGAATCGTTGGGGATCGAGCCACAGACGGCAGCTCGGATTCGACATACCCTTCTACCCGAAGAGCTCGGCTATAACCAGCGCGTCTTTGACACCGTCAACCACGGGTCGCACTGGCAGCAGCTGAGCTGCGCCATTCAGGACGGCGTTCGCTGCCGCATCTCGTATCGGTCGATGGACGATACACGGCCACGCGAGCGTCTGGTCGACCCCTTGCGCATTACGGCAAACGGCGACCAAACATACCTGATTGCCTGGGACATCGCAGTCGATGAGCAGCGCACCTATCGCATGGATAAAATCGAGGGACTCGCCTTGACGGAAGACTCCGTCGTGCCTCACGCACCGGACGTCGCATCCCTCCACGATTCTCTTGCCCGGACGCAGCATAGCGCAAAGCTCTTGATGCCATTCGATATGGCGGAGCATCTGGACTGGGCCGGCATCACCCTAATCGAGCGCAGCGGGACAGACATGGCAACGGTAACCGTGCATTACGGCTCCGAGCGTTGGCTACTGAGCCAGATAATCGCGGCGGGCGGAGCCATCCGCATCTTGGATGACCCCACCCTGTCAAAGCGTCTGTGCGATATGGCAAAAACCCTCGTCTGTCCGCTTTAGCGTCGCCGCTCGTGGCGTGCACGCCACAGTTGCAGATAGTGCCCGATCTGCGCCGATTCGATGCGCTGGTAGGAGCTCGTGGGCAGCGACGTTAAGAACTTCTTTCCGTAGCCCTTCGTCACCAGGCGCGGGTCGGCCAGAATCAGCACGCCGCAATCGGTCGACGAGCGGATAAGGCGGCCGGCCGCCTGCTTGACCTCGAGCACCGCCTCGGGCAGCGAATAGCGCGCCCAAGCGCGGTCTTCGCGCAGGTTGCGCTCGCACGAGAGCGGGTCCGTGGGACTCGAGAACGGCAGCTTGGGAATGATGACGCAACGCAGCGTCTCGCCGCTGGCGTCAAACCCCTCCCAGAAGGCCTTAAGCGCAAAAAGCGACGAGGTCGGCTCGTTGATAAACCGGTCGCGCAGGCGACGAGGAGATGAGTTGCGCTGCTGGCAGTCGAGCTCCAGACCCGCACGGGCCATCTTGGGCTCAACGCGGGCGTACAGGTCTTCCATGTCGCGCCGATTGGTGAACAGTGTGAGCACCGATCCGCCCATGGCAAGATGGGCGTCGACCAGCACGCGCTCGAGCGCCGTAAGATAGCTCTCGCGATCGCGCGGATCGGGGATATCGCCCGCAACGACTACAGCCATGTTCGAATCGAAGTCGTAGCTCGAGTCCAAGTGCAGCGATGAGGATGTTGAAGCACCGATGCGATCGAGGCCGACCGCATGGTTAAAGTGTTCAAAGCTTTTGGACACCGTCATAGTCGCCGAGGCAAAGATAGCCGTGTGAACCTCGGGCAGACACTCGGTTGCCAAGGCCTCGCCAATGTCGA
>UQXT01000171.1 GCA_900545075.1 uncultured Collinsella sp.
CCATCGCAACTTCAAGCAGCGTCATACGGGCGTTAATCAAAGAGAATCCCGAGTGCCTCGACCTCGGAGGCGCAGCGATACTCATCTACCGACTGTTCTCGGACGTGCGTTTCATTGCCAAGCTCAAAGAAGAGTACGTGCAATCGGAGCTCAATAAAATCTACGACGAGCGAGCAAGAGGGCTGCTCTGATTCCTCGGCGCCTTTCCTCTTACATCACCATTCAAACAAAACGGAAAGCGCCTCATTAAATAAAAAAGGGCCCCTTGTCCGCAGCTCCAAAGGAGCAGGACAAGGGGCCCTAATCTAACCGAGGACGTTCCGGAGAGAAACCCCCGTCACGCCCCCGGATTCCCGGTGGGAGTTCTAGACCTTGTCGGCCTTAGTACATACCGCCGCCCTGCTGACCAGCGGTAGCAGCAGCGATTGCGTCCTCAAGCTGAGTGTTCTTGGGGACATCGGAGACGGTAGCCTCGGTGATGAGGATCAGGCTGGCGACGGAAGCAGCGTTCTGCAGGGTGACGCGGCTGACCTTGACGGGGTCGAGGACGCCCATCTCGATCATGTCGCCCCACTCACCGTTGGCAGAGTTGAGACCCTGGCCAGCAGGCAGCTCGGCAACCTTGTCGACCACGACAGCGCCCTCAAAGCCAGCGTTCTTGGCGATGGTGGCGACCGGAGCGGTCAGAGCCTTCTTGACGATGTCGACGCCGATCTTCTCCTCGGGGTCGTCGATCTCGACAGCGTCGAGCGCAGGAGCAGCGTCCATGAAGGCGACGCCGCCACCGGCGACAATGCCCTCCTCGACAGCAGCGCGGGTTGCCTGCAGGGCGTCCTCGACGCGGTGCTTGATCTCCTTGAGCTCGGACTCGGTAGCAGCGCCGACCTTGATGACGGCAACGCCACCGGAGAGCTTGGCCAGGCGCTCCTGGAGCTTCTCGCGGTCGAAGTCAGAGGTGGTGTTCTCCATCTCACCCTTGATCTGAGCGATACGAGCGTCGATGGCCTCCTTGGAGCCAGCGCCACCGACGACGACGGTGTTGTCCTTGGAGATGGTGACGGACTTAGCGGTACCGAGCATATCGGCGGTGATGTCAGCGACCTTCACACCCAGCTCGTCCAGAGCAGCCTGGCCACCGGTGAGGACGGCGATGTCCTCGAGGATGCGCTTGCGGCGATCGCCGTAGCCCGGAGCCTTGACGGCGCAGACGTTGAGGGCGCCACGGATCTTGTTGAGGACCAGGGTCGGCAGAGCCTCGCCGTCGATGTCCTCAGCGATGATGAGCAGGCCGCGGCCAGCGCGCTGGACAGCCTCGAGAACGGGCATGATGTCCTGGACGCTGGAGATCTTCTGGTCGGTGATGAGGATGTACGGATCCTTCATCACGGCCTCCATGCGGTCGTTATCCGTGACGAAGTAAGCGGAGACATAGCCCTTGTCGAACTGCATACCCTCGACGGTGTCGATGGTGATGTCGAACGTCTGGGAATCCTCGACGGTGATGACGCCGTCCTTGCCCACGACCTCCATGGCCTCGGCGATCTTCTCGCCGACCTCGGGGTCACCGGCGGAGATGGTACCGACGGAAGCAATCTGCTCCTTGGTCTCGACCGGCTTGGCCTGCTTCTTCATCTCGGCGACGGCGGCGTTGACGGCCTTGTCGATGCCGCGACGGATGGCCAGCGGATTGGCGCCAGCGGCAACGTTGCGCAGACCGTCGTTGACGATGGCCTGGGCGAGCAGGGTTGCGGTGGTGGTGCCGTCACCCACGGTGTCGTTGGTCTTGGTGGCGACCTCCTTCACCAGCTGGGCGCCCATGTTCTCGATGTTGTCCTCGAGTTCGATCTCCTTAGCGACGGAAACGCCGTCGTTGGTGATGGTCGGGGCACCGAACGTGCGCTGCAGCGCAACGTAGCGGCCCTTGGGGCCCATGGTGACGGTAACGGCGTCGGCCAGGGTGTTGACGCCCTTGGCGAGCTTAGCGCGGGCATCGGTGTTGAACGTAATGTTCTTTGCCATAGTGGGTAATCCTCCAAAAGAAATGTGACTCGCGTCGCCGCTTCCGAGTCCTATGCGACGGCGCGCTCAAAGACGAATCAGAGAGTCTGACGAGACTAGGCCTCAACGACGGCGTAGATGTCGTCGGCACGCATCAGCAGATACTTCTCGCCGTCGACCTTGACCTCGTTGCCACCGAACTTACCGTAGATGACAACGTCGCCGACCTGAACGTCCATGGGGATGCGCTCACCCTTGTCGTTGACCTTGCCGGCGCCAACGGCAACGATGGTACCGCGCTGCGGCTTCTCCTGAGCGTTGCTGGCGATATACAGACCAGAAGCGGTCTTCTGCTCGGCCTCGTCGGGCTTGACCAGAACACGATCTGCAAGCGGCTTCAAAGACGACATGCTTGTCTCCTCCTTTTTGGGCCGCGTGGTTATGCCACGCGAATTAACCCTTTTTTGTTTGCGTACGCGTTGAATGGTACCCACGAATGGCGGGTTATACAACACAGAGTCAAAAAATCTTATTTTTTGGCACTTAGATTTTCTGAATGCCTGGGGATAACTTAGCAGTGGCTCCCGGGGCGGACCGGAGGGCATGAAGTTTGTCGCGAGTTCCGCACGCAAAGGAAAGCACTTAATGTGCTTTCCGTCTT
>UQXT01000172.1 GCA_900545075.1 uncultured Collinsella sp.
AAGCCGTGCCCTCCTCAGTTTGAGCTGGTGCGCGATAGCTATGAGGCGGGCGATATTACCCGCAGCCAGGCAGCAAAGTGCCTGGGCGTGTGCGTGGGGACGTTCGATCGCTGGATGCGCGAGGCGGGGTAGGGGTTTGCGTCGCTTTGTCGCTTCCTGTTGCGATTCAAATTTTGATACGGTGACGATGTCATTTGGGGCTACACTCGCTCATATTTAAAAAGACGGAGGTTGGCCTTTGGCGCACATGAAGAAAATAATCGGGTGGACCGCGATCGCTCTGTTCGCCGCAACGCTGGCGGGCATCTGGGTGCTGACGGAGCAAAACGCAGTGCAGACGTCGTTGCTGAGCGAGTCCACCGCGCGCGTGGTGGAGGGTCAGGCTGCGAGCGTTCAGGCTACCGGCATCACGGGTGAAACTCAGGCGGGGGACGGCATGACTGAGAGCACCAATCCGGCTGCCTCGACGGTCCAGCCTGGTCGACTTGCTTCCATTCGCATGTGGGTAGGCGCAAACGTCCGTCGCGTCGCCCATACCGTAGAGTTTTTCTTCGTCGGATTGTTCGCCTCGGTGATCGTGGTCTGCTTTTCCAGGCGTCCATGGAGTGTGTGTTCCCGTTGCGTGCCTGTGTTTCTCTTTTGCGCTGCCTGCTCCGTTGGTGACCAGGTGCATAAGATCTTTGTTCCCGGCAGGCATTTCGACGTTATCGATTTAGGATTCGATGCTGCGGGCTATGTCACCGCCATGCTGTTGGTATTGCTGGCAGCGGCGTTGGTGCGCCATGTGACTCGGCCGATCGGCGCCCATGCGAGGCGCTAGCCGGTAACAAACCCGTTTCTGATAATGCGACCTCGTTGAATTATTTTGTGTCGCGCGTATTTCCGAGCGGTCGGATTTGAGGGGCGAGCGGTAGAACGCTCGCCCTTTGTGCGCCACGATGCGGCACAATGTACCGCAAAAGCTGTTTGTATCCGGTACGAATCGTTCGTTGGTCTTTAATTCTTCTCAACGGAGGTGTTTGAGATGGCAAACGGATTGCTTTTGCGGCTTCGCGAGCGTGAGCTCAGCGCGAGCCCGGCGGAACGCAATGTCATCGCATATGTAAGCGCTCATCCGCACGAGGTGGTCGGGCTGTCCGTCCGCGGTCTTGCCGATGTCACGTTCTCCTCGCCCTCGAGCATTTTGCGCTTTTGCAAGCGTTTGGGTTTTGCGGGCTACAAGGAGTTCCAGCGCGAACTGATTGCCGAGCTGGCACTCTTAGGTGACAAGAAAGACGTAGCCCTCGAGGACATCTCCATGGATGACAGCGTCGAACGTATCGTGGGGAAGGTGATGAAAAGCAACGTGCGCACGATCGAGGCGACGGCGCGAACGCTCGATTACACCGTCTTGGAGCGATGCGCGGCCCGTCTTAAGCGGGCACGCGCGGTCAATCTGTTCGGTATTGGTGCCTCTCGTTTGGTCGCGCACGATCTGGCGCAAAAGCTCATGCGTGTCGACAAAGAGTGCCATCTGTACGACGACTGGCATGATCAGCTCTTGTGTGCCAAGAACATGCATGAGGGCGATATGGCAATCGCCTTTAGCTACTCGGGCTTGACGCAAGAGGTGCTGGACTGCACCGCCGAGGCTCAACGTCACAACTGTCCCGTTGTGGCCGTTACCAAAGTAGATGGATCATCCAAGCTTGCCACCATGGCCGATGCCGTGCTCGGCGTTGCTGCGAGTGAACCCTTGATCCGCAGCGGTGCCATGGCTTCGCGTATGGCCCAGCTTATGGTTGTCGATGCCCTGTACGCTGCTTACGTTGCCAGCGACTACGAACGGGCGACGCATGTCATTAAGGCAAACTACATCGAGAAACAGGAAAGATGAGGTGAATGAAATGCTCGATTTAACAAAATTCACGACCGAACAGCGTAATCAAAGGTCAATGGACCTCGATACGATGACATCGCTGCAAATCGTCACGACGATGAACGATGAGGATCTTCGTGCCGTCCAGTCGGTCACGAAAGTGTTGCCCCAGGTTGCCACAGCAATCGACTGGGCTGCTGGGGCACTCGAGCGCGGCGGGCGCGTCTTTTACATGGGCGCAGGCACCAGCGGTCGTCTGGGCGTACTCGACGCTTCGGAGTGTCCGCCCACGTTTGGCGTGTCACCCGATCTGATTGTCGGGCTCATTGCCGGAGGCGAGACGGCGTTTATCAAGGCTGTCGAAGGTGCCGAAGACAGCGATGAGCTTGGCGCGAACGACCTGCGAGAGCGTGGACTCTCGGACAAGGATCTTGTCGTTGGCCTGGCGGCAAGCGGTCGTACTCCTTATGTGGTGGGCGGCCTTGTGTACGCCAAGGCAACTGGGTGCAAGACCATTGCAATTGCCTGCAACCAAGGGTCGAAGATCGGGGAGAGCGCAGATCTTGCCATTGAGCCCGTGCCCGGTCCCGAGGTGCTGACCGGCTCAACGAGGCTCAAGGCGGGAACGGTTCAAAAGCTCATTCTCAACATGATTTCGACCGGTGCCATGGTCAAGATTGGCAAGGTATACCAAAACCTGATGGTCGATGTGCAGCAGACGAACGAGAAGTTGGTGGTGCGCGGCCAGAACATCGTGATGGAGGCGAC
>UQXT01000173.1 GCA_900545075.1 uncultured Collinsella sp.
CTCGCTGCCAAGGTAAGCGAACTCAATGCGACTATCGATGGCATTGATCACGACACGCTGGCAGCCGTCGTGCACGCGTTTAAGAACGCAGGCGCGATTGAGTTTGCAGCCGTGGGCAACACCAACGCAGTCGCGCTCGACGCGACATTTAAGTTTTCACAGCTGGGCCTTCGCTGCATGGCAAGCACCATCAGCGAGACCTCGATTGGTTTTGCGCTCACGTTGCGCTCTGGCGATTGTATAGTGCTGATCTCGAACTCCGGCAAGTCGCGTCGACTGAATCGCATGGCAAAAGCGGCTCGCGGCTGCGGTGCCACCGTAGTCGTCATCAGCAGCGACAGCAAGTCTCCGCTTGCTCGTTTGGCAGACTACACCTTTAACACCGTGAACCACGAGGCACTGCTCACCACGGGCGACTTTGCGTTCTCCAAGATGAGCGCCACGATGATCATCGAGGTTATATACAACTTCCTGCTGCCCGAGATTGAAGACGCCCGCGAGCATATCAGCTACTACGAGGAGCTCATCCAGCCGGATAAGGTCGTGGAATAGGTTTTAACAGGGGCCGTTATGTACCGTTCCCACAAAACTATGCCGGTTTACTACGATGAAATCGGAATATGCGACCACATCGTGTTTTAAAAGAAAACCGCAGGCGTTCTACCTGCGGTTTTCTTTTTACAATTTTAGCTGGCTCGAGCTACGCCGATTCATCGTAGTAAACCGGCATAGTTTTTGACAGTCGGGCAAGACAAGCAAGTGGCGGGACAACAATTACTGATATTTTGTCCCCCCAGCACCGCCGGCTCGTTCTAACCTCGAGCTTCTTCCAGCATCTGCCTGGCGTGCGCTAGGCTTGCCTCCGATTGATCGCCGCTCAGCATACGGGCGATCTCTGCGGTACGGGCGTCCCCAGCTACCTCATCTAGATGCGTTTGGGGAACATCGCCGGGCTCTTTGCTCACCACGTAGTGCTTGTCGGCCATGACGGCGACCTGCGCCAGATGGGTTACGACAATCACCTGATGCGTAACGGCGAGATCTGCAAGCACGCTCGCGAGGGCACGTGCGGTAGAGCCGCCGACACCGGCATCGACCTCGTCGAACACCAGCGTATCCACGCCATCCGCGTTGCCGAGGACAACCTTGCTCGCCAGCATGACGCGGCTCAGCTCGCCGCCCGAGGCAATGCGGCGCAGGGGGCGCGGCGTCAATCCGGCACCGCTGCGATACAAAAGCTCGTAGTTCGAAGGGCCCGCCGGCGTCCACTCGGCGCGCGGAAGATCGCGCGACTCCCAAACGAGCTCGGCGCCGCCCATTTCCAGGCGCGCCATCTGACGGCCAACCTCATGGCAAAAGCGCGGAGCTGCCGTATTCCGCGCACGCTTGAGCGCCTTGGCGGCGGCGAACAGTTCGCGCTCCGCCGCGCCAAGCGCTTCGCGAGCCTTCTTGATCTGCGCATCACCATCGTCTACCAGCGACAACAGCTCTTGTGAGCGGTCGCGCATGGCAAAGACATCGTCCATGGTGGGCCCCCACTGACGCAGCAGGCCTTTAAGATCGGAATAACGCTCGCGCATACGAGCCAACTCGCGCGGATCGAAGGCGACCCCATCGCGATAGGCGCGCAGCTCGTTGGCACAATCCTCAAGCGAGATGCAGGCATCCGAAAGTGCATCGGCAATGTCGCCCAGCTTGCGATCGACGGTAGCCATACGGGAGAGCTCCGCCACGGCACTGTTCACGGCATCGAGCGCTCCCCCTTCGGCAGCAAGCGACGCATGGGCATCGTTGGCCGTGGCCACCAACACCTCGGCATTCTCGGAGCGCGGCAGCAGCTCCTCGAGCTCCTCGTACTCGCCCGGTTTGGGGTCGACCTCGGCAATGCGATCCAGGGCGAAGCGCGCCTCCTCGACGCGACTCCCTTGCGCACGCGAGGCCTCCTCGACGCGGCGGACCTCCTTGGCAGCCGCGCGCGAAGCCTTAAAGCAGGCACGGTAGTGCTCGAGCGCCTCGAGCGCCGGGCGCCCTGCCCAGGCATCGACCATGGCAACATGATGTGCCGGGTCGAGGAGGCGCTGGTGTTCGTGCTGGCCGCATAGATCCATCATCACACCGACGCGCTCCGAAAGTTCGCGCACGCTGGCGATGCGGCCGTCAATTTTTACACGGCTGCGGCCCTCGGCAGAAAGGCTGCGCTGCACGGTGAAGCCCTCCGTGTCGTGCGGGCCATCAAACAGACGCGCCTCTACGCTGGCAAGTGCCTCGCCCTCACGCACCGTCGACGAATCCGCGCGCTCGCCCAAAACGAGCTTGAGCGCCGAGAGCAGCGCGGTCTTACCGGCGCCGGTTTCTCCGGTCAGAACCGTTAGACCCGCGCTCGGAACCAACGTCGCCTCACGAATGAGCGCAATGTTGGAAACCTGCAGCTCATCGATCATGACGCACTCCGTAGAACACGCGACTCACCGAGTTATAGAAGCTCTCGGGGCCGTAATCCAGCAGCAGCACATCGCCGGGGCCGCGACGCACGGCCACGCTCTCGACCGTGCCATCGCAGGTAATA
>UQXT01000174.1 GCA_900545075.1 uncultured Collinsella sp.
CCGGAGCCATCCGCAACCAGTTCAACCTGGTCGGCAACACGGTGAACAATGGGACTACCGGCGGCGTCGATGGCGGCGCGTCCGGCGGCGGCTCAACAGGCACCGATTCCGCGACCGTCCAGGCGGCTATCGCCAAGGACGCGAAGGACTGGACACTCGACGAGCAGGAGGCCGTGGCCGAGGACATCTCCTGGATGGCCCGATTGGTCGACCAATGAACGCCACCGACAGCAACGCCGGCGGCTGGGAGAAATCCGAGCTGCGCGGCCGCTTCAATTCCGGTGACCTCTGGTCGCTCCTACCCTCCGAGCTCCAGTCCAAGGCGAAGGCCGTCACGAAGATGACCGATAACAAGGGCGGCGGCGTGGGCACCCCCTCGGCCACGACCGACAAGGTCTTCCTGCTCTCGGCGACCGAAGTCTACGGTAACCTCCAGTCCGACGGCACCCAGTACGAGTACTTCAAATCCAAGTGCGTGACGGAGTCGAACTGGTCCGGTGCTTCATCGAGCATTTTTCACTGGACTCGCTCCGTGAGCCCGGGCAGCTCTACGGCCTTTCAATATGTCCGTAGCAACGGTAACTGGTACTACTACAACGCAATGGACACCGCCTACGTATTCCCCGCTTGGTGCTTCTAGAGATTTTGTCCTATAAGCCAGCATTTGGATAAAGGCCCGCACAATCCTGCGCGGGCCTTTCTTTTGGCGATTTTGGCCAACGGGCAGGATTGGCCTTTCAACTAAATCTATTGCCTCATACTCGAATTTCAGATTCGAATTGACGGGAAGGTTTAGGCACTAGGTTTAGGCAATCGATTAGCATGACATCTACGGTCCGATTATCGAGTGCTAGGTTGCATACGTTTTGAGACCGGCAAGCTGTTGCCGGTCTCGAGGACAGCGGCCCGGTGCACCGGGCCGATCGATAGAGGACTCAGGTTCACAGCGCAGTTTCTTGGGGCTCGCATATATAGGAAGACTTGATCGGCAATCGATTTTAATGAAGTCGACAGCGCATGTCAGAGCTTTCAACAAACCGCAGGTAAATCCGTGTACCATAAATTGGTACACGGATTTACCTGCGATGTTCATGCTTGGTCAAAAGCCCATCAAGCGATATATCCATTATTTTAATGCGCGCGCCTGAGCTTTTGGCTGAAGTGGCAGTCCGACCGCCGGCAGGCGGCCACGCTATGTCCAAAGGCCACGCCTACTCCCAGTGCCCGGCTACGTCGACGACCCAGTACTGCCAGTCGAGTTCCTGCCGCAGAGCTACATCAGGGACGTCTTATTGGGGGACGACCACATGGAACCCCGGGGGATCAAGCTGTACGGCTGATCCATCCGTCAACAACATGTCAAAGCCCCAAAACCTAACAGGATCGCGAACGAGGGGATGAATTGACCGCCCGGGTATTTGCGCCCGGGCGGTCAATTTTATCAACCATGGGTGCGATTCTGTGAGGCCATTTTTCTGGCATCCGCCGTTTGCTCCGGTCTCAACGCACCCATCAACCGTTCAGTAATCTTTGCGAACGCGACCACGTGCGCATTTGTCGAACAATCAAATGTCCGACAATGTCTGACGGAGCTGTCAGACATTCACGCACGAACAGGCGAGCTTCGCGAGCGATTGTAGGCAACTAGTAGCCCCAGCTGCGTCTTTGGCGCAGGTTCAACGTCTGACATCTTGAATGTCTGACGTTGAACGAAGCTGGTTGATAACAAGCAGGTGGAATAAACATGGAGCCCGACACCTCTCGCGCAATCGGCGCGCGGCAAGGGTCTGGCCCATCTCATATGTTGCCAACGCTAACGGTGAACCTGAGCGCCCGGGCACATTCTTTGTTGGCTGAAACCGGCATAGCAACTAGCGGAAGGCATCATCGAAGGAGTGCGCTGGAAAGCACCCGTCTCCTTAACTGTTAGAAATGCAAGTTAATAATCTATGTGGTCAATATAATACCGTTGAACCCGCGTATCGATACCGCTCGGCCATTCGCCTCGCCCCATCGCACGCATCTTCATTCGGTCTGTCATTATTAATCTAACGATGCTTTGAGAAATGTAGGTGCTTCTAAATGTATTGTCGACTTCTTCTCAAACTAATCCTAAGAGACAGGGCCGTATGGATCTCTACGCTCGTTCTTGCCGCAGCCTTCTCCATCCCCATTGCGTTCAATTCACCCATTTACGGCCCCTCCTTTATGAAGCAGGGCATGCAGAGCTTTGTCGACGCATTCAATACGCGCGCACCCCAAGCCAACGGCATAGACCTATCGCCAGAGCAGCAAGTCGACGCGGAGCTTGCAAGATACGCGAACGCCGCCCTTGCCGCTCAAACCGACGCCGCCTTTCTCGATTCTGCCGAGAGCTACTACGCGCTCATGGACGAAGGCTTCCAATCCGGATCCATCGTGGGAGACCGAGAGACCAATGACGCGGCGCTCGCATATTGCCGTGCCCTGAGCAGCTCCGGCATCACGGATATCCCGGCCTCCGCAAACGACCTGCCATTCCTTTC
>UQXT01000175.1 GCA_900545075.1 uncultured Collinsella sp.
TTCCGTTATTCGAGCGACTAAAGTTCGTCTCGATCTTCGAGTCCAACCTCGACGAGTTCCTTATGGTGCGCGTGGGCGGCCTGTCCGATCTGGCAGAGCTCAAAAAGCAACCTGTCGACAACAAGAGCAATATGACCGCCTCCGAACAGGTCGATGCTGTCATGGCCGAAATGCCCGGGCTCCTTACCCGTTGGGAGTCCATCTTTAAGAGCATCGAGGGCAAGCTCGACACCTTGGGCGTTCACCGCGCCCGCATCGATTCGCTTACGCCCGAGGAGCGCACCTTTGTAACCCGCTACTTCCAGGCCTACGTGTCGCCGGTCATCTCGCCGCTGGTCATCGATCCTCGCCACCCCTTCCCCAACCTACGCAATGGCGCGCTCTATCTGGCCTGTGGTCTGGACGGCGCCACCGACGAGGAGAGCCTGCTGGGCCTTATCGAGATTCCCGCCTCGATGAACCGCGTGGTCGAGATCCCCTCGCCCGCCGGCACCTACTCCTACATCTTGCTCGAGGACGTCATCCTCGCCTGCCTGGACAGCTGCTTTGGCTCCTATAAGCCGCTGGATCGTGCGCTGATCCGCGTCACCCGCAACGCCGACATCGATCCGGACGGCGAGGGCGTCGAGGAGGAAGAGGACTACCGCCAGCACATGAAGCGCATCCTCAAGAAGCGCCTGCGTCTGCAGCCGGTAGTGCTCGCGGTCTCGGGGTCGCTCGAGAAGGCAACGCTCAAGACCATCCGCAAGGCGCTCGAGCTTTCGCGCCGCTCTGTCTTTACCTGCGATATCCCGCTCGACCTGGGCTACGTCTTTGGCATTGAGGGCAAGATTCCCGAGCACCTGCGCAACGAGCTGCTCTTTACGCCGTTTAAGCCGCAGCCCAATCCCACCATCGACATGACCCGCTCCATCCGCGAGCAGGTGCTGCAGCACGACAAGCTGCTCTTTTATCCCTACGAGGCCATGAACCCCTTCCTGGATCTGGTGCACGAGGCCGCCTACGACCCCGAGTGCATCTCGCTGCGCATCACGCTCTACCGCGTGGCCAAGCAGAGCCGCCTATGCGAGTCGCTGATCGATGCTGCCGAGAACGGCAAAGAGGTCACGGTGCTCATGGAACTTCGTGCCCGCTTTGACGAGCAGAACAACATCGAGTGGGCCGAGCGCCTGGAAGAGGCCGGCTGCACCGTCATCTATGGTTCCGAGGGCTTTAAATGCCACTCAAAGATCTGCCAGCTCACCTATCGCGAGGGCATGGCGCTAACGCGCCTCACACTTTTGGGCACCGGCAACTTTAACGAGAAGACGGCCAAACTCTACAGCGACTTTATGCTCATGACAGCCCATCCCGGCATCGGCGAGGACGCCAACCTGTTCTTCCGCAACCTGTCGCTGGGCAACCTGCGCGGCGACTACCGCTTCCTGGGTGTGGCGCCCGTCGGACTGAAACCGCTCATCATGCGCGGCCTGGACCGCGAGATTCAGCGCGCCCTTGTCGGCGAGCCCGCCCGCGTGTTCTTTAAGCTCAACTCGCTGACCGACCGCGAGGTTATCGACAAGATCGCCGAGGCATCGTGTGCCGGCGTGCGCGTAGACATGATCATCCGCGGCATCTCGTGCCTCAAGCCCGGTGTTCCGGGCAAGACCGAGAACGTGCATGTCCGCTCCATCGTCGGACGCTTTTTGGAGCACGCCCGTGTTTACGCTTTTGGCGTGGACTCGGACATGATTTACCTGAGCTCGGCAGACATGATGACGCGCAACACCGAGCACCGCGTGGAGATTGCCTTCCCCGTGCTCGACCCCACCTGCCGCGCCCTAGTGCACGAGTACATGGGCATGCAGCTGCGCGACAACGTGAAGGCACGCAGCCTGACGAGTGACGGCACCTGGGTTCCGGTGGAGCGCAAAGAGGACGAGAAACCCTTCAACTCGCAGGAAGCTCTGCTGGAGCGCGCCTATCGCAACGCCGAGGCCGCGCCCGAGCCCGTCATTGAGGCGGAACCTGCCCCCGAGGGCGAGCCGCAGCCAGTAGCACCCAAGGTCCAAGAGGTCCAGGCGACCGTCATTGAGCCCGAGCCTGCACCTGCACCTCAGCCCGATCCGCAGGTCACCAAGCCCGCACCCGAGACGAGCGCCCGTCGCGATAAGCCCGCTGGCAAGACCAAGGCCATCGAGCGCCATCGCCCCGGCCGCGTGCGCATGGGCCTGGGTCTGATCGGCCTGGGTCTTAAGACGCTCATTACCGGCAAGACGAAATAGTCGTTTGTAGAAGCAGTTTGTAGAAGCGCCCCGCATTTGAGGAAAGCCTCGGATGCGGGGCGCTTTTCCCTGCTACCATGGTGCGAACAACAACGCGAATGACAGGCAGGAATATGAAGCTCACTATAGAATCGATGACCTACGGCGCCCTGCACAAATGTGGCCTTGCCGTTGTCGGCATGTGCCAGACCGTCGGCGCCGTAGGTCATCGATTCTATGGTGAGCTTCATATTCCT
>UQXT01000176.1 GCA_900545075.1 uncultured Collinsella sp.
GCTGTGTTTATGGGGGAGGGCACATGCGCCAAAACGGATCCAACTTAAACGGGCGTTCGGGTGCGCGTCCGACGGCGCGCCGCGACCTGGGGCAGCTGCCCAGCGGTCAGCGCAAGCGTCACCGTAAGCCCGGCGCGATGTACCTCAACCATAGCCGTGGGTTTAGCGACCGCAGCGCTCGCATCGGCAACAGCCGCACGCCCCGTCGTTCGTCTCGCCTGCCCTATGCGCTCATCGCCGTGGGTTGCGCGCTCGTACTGTTTATCGCTGCCGTCGTGGGCTACGTCAACCGCAGCGTGGATGTCGTCCTCAACGGCCAGGAGACTGCGGTGCGCATCGGCTCTACGCTGCAAAATCTTATCGACGATCAGGAGCTGACCGATACCTACGACGCCGGGGACCTGCTGGCCGTTGACGACAGCGTGCTGACCCGCCATGGCGGCGAAAAGCTGTCGGTAAAGGTGGACGGCAAGCGCATAAAACAGGGCAAGTGGAAAAGCCGCGAGCTTACGGGCGGCGAGAAGGTGACGGTCAAGGACGGCCGCGACACGTACGAGAAGCACGAGGTCCAGGCGACGGTTATCGAGCCCAAGCTCAAGGTCGAGGGCACGGGTGCCATCGAGTACGTCAAGACGTGGGGCATCCAGGGCCGCTCCGAGGTGTGGGTCGGCGAGCAGTCGGGCAAGACGCAGGACCGTGGCGAGGTCGTGCCCGCCACCGATTGCGTGGTCGAGTGCGCGAGCGTGGCGCCCAAGGGCAACGAAAAGTACGTGGCGCTGACGTTTGACGAGGGTCCGAGCGGCGCCACCAAACAGATCTTGCAGGTGCTCAAGGAAAAGGGCGTCACCGCGACGTTCTTCCTTTCGGGCGATGCGGCCGAGGCCTCGCCTGCCACGGCCAAGGCGATTGTCGATGCCGGGTGCGAGATCGGATCCAACAGCTACAGCGACGATTCGCTCAAGGGTCAGGACCGTGAGGCGGTACGCGAACAGATCACGAAAGGCACCGATGCGATTAAGTCGGCGACCGGCGTGAAGACGATGCTGCTGCGTGCTCCCTACGCTGCCTTTGACGAGCAAAACTGGATTGATGCGATGGACCTGGTCTCCGCCGTGGTCTCGTGGAATATTGACTCGGGCGACTGGCTGCTCAACGGTGTCGACGAGCAGGTCTCGACGGTGCTCGATTCGGTGACGCCAGGCAACATTGTGCTGCTGACCGATAACGATAAGTGCGCCGAGCAGACGCTCGAGGCGCTGCCGCAGATTATCGACGGGCTTATTGCCGACGGCTACAAAATCGTGACGTTGAGCGATCTGGTCAAGACGGACGCATCGCTGAGCAAAAAGCTCACCTCGCTGACGAAGGTCACCATGCCCAAAAACGCCGTGTTCCCCCAGCTCGCCGAAGATGACGACGCCACAGACTAGTCGTTTAAGAACGTCGCCAATGGCTATGTCACGGATGCATCAGCGTTTGGTATGCCTGCGATGTGCGACGCATAAATTTGGTGCCACGGCGCGATGCTGATGCTATAGTTACTGCGGATAACAAGGGTCAAGAGAAAGGTTGCAGGTGAAATCCAAACCTCGACCATACAGTCGATGACCCCATGCAGGTGCTTCTTGCGCATGCACGGGGTGTGAGCGCCGAGCGGCATGCCGCCCGCGCATGCGTATACATATCTAAAAGTCCACGGATGGCGTGCCGGCATGGCCGCAGTCCGAAGGGATAATGATGGGGAGCACCAGTGAATTATCTGAGTGAGATGCTCAAACTGCCGGTCTTGGACGTCGATGGCGAAAAGCTCGGCGTTGTGAATGATTTTGGCATTGCTACCGGCGAAGTTTTTCCGCACGTGACGTCGCTCGCGTTCCGCGGACCCGGCAAGACACCGTTTATGATCAGCTGGCGCAAATGGGTCGACCGTATCGACGAGACGGGTGTGCACCTTAAGTCGCCGGCCACCGAAATCCGTTTTTCGTACCTGCAACCGACCGAACTCTTGCTCGCCCGCGACGTGCTCAACAAGCAGATTGTTGACACGCAGGGTATGAAGGTCGTGCGCGTAAACGACATCAAGTTTTCCATGTCGGGCGAAAATCAGCTGCGCCTGCTAGGTGCCGAAGTTGGTGCCCGCGGTCTGCTGCGCGCGATCAGCCCCGCACTCGAGCATGTCGTCGAGGGCTTTATGAAGCACCTGGGCAAACCGCTCGGCGAGGACATCATCGCCTGGTCCTACATGGACCTGCTCGACCGTTCGACTAAGAACATCCAGCTTTCGGTGTCGCACAAGACGCTTGGCGAGCTGCATCCTGCTGACATTGCCGACATTATCGAGCAGCTCGACCCGCGCCTGCGTGCGCAGGTGTTCGCGCAGCTCGACACTGCCCAGGCCGCCGAGGCCATCTCGGAGTTCGATGACGACGAGCTTATGACCGAGATGCTCGAGGGCCTGTCCGA
>UQXT01000177.1 GCA_900545075.1 uncultured Collinsella sp.
CGGGGGCCTCGGGCGTAGTATTGGTGCTCTCGCAGCACTCGATGCCATCGTCGGTACTCACCGAGCCGATCATGCCGCAGGACTCGCCCGCCGCTTTGATAATCGACTGGAGCATAAAAGCGGCCGTGGTCTTTCCCTTGGTACCGGTGATACCCACGATCTTGACGTCGTGGTCGGGACGGTCGTAGACCTCCGGCGGCAACAGGGCCATGGCCGTGCGAACGCTATCAACAACCAGCATCGCAGCACCGCTCTCCTGCGCCAGCGGCTCCAGAGACTCGACCAGTGACTCCTCGCACACAAATGCGACGGCGCCCGCATCGAGCGCCATGCTCAAAAACGCGGGCTTAAAGGCAGCACCTTTGCAGAAGAACACGTCACCTGCCGAGACCGCGCGCGAATCAAACGAGCAGCCGGTCACGGCACGCTCGTCAACCTGCTCTGATGCGCGCAGCTCGTCGCACACATCGAGAAGCTTGGCAAGCGTATCGACCGTGGTCACGGTCGCGGAATCCGAATGGTGCATCTTTCACCTTTCTCAGCCATTTGGCAGGGACGGTTTTATAGTAACTGAAACGCACCCACGCAAAAACGGCTCCCGGAGGAGCCGTTACGCGCAGGCGTTCGTCAGCCGAGGCTAGGCAGCCTGAACAGCGGGCTGGTCCTCGTCGATAAAGAAGCGCTTGTACCACACCAAGAACACGAGCGGCGTATAGATCTTGCGCTGGAAATCGCCCTTGCCCGCAAAGTGCAGATCGAGCAGGTGCATGAGTTCGTCGGTATTGAAGAACTCGCTTGCCCACGGCGCGGTGAAGTACTCCTTGACATAGTCGTACCACTTTTGCTCGCGCAGCCAGTAGACAATCGGCACCGGGAAGCCCACCTTGGGACGGGTGGCCCACTCATCGGGCAGCGACTTGTTGGCAGCGTGGCGGAGTACCTGTTTGTTGCCGTTCTCGTTGATGCGGTAGCGGTCGGGAATGTGCTCGGCGAACTCCATGACTTTGCGGTCCAGGAAGGGCACGCGCAGCTCCAGTGAGTGTGCCATGCACATCTTGTCGGCCTTGAGCAGAATGTCGCCCGGGAGCCACATGTTCATGTCCAGGTACTGCTTCTTGACCAGCTCGGGCTGACCCTTCACGCGCGCATAGATGGGAGCGGCAAGCTCGAAGGCGCCATCGCCGGTGTTGTACTCGGGCTTGAGCACGCCGTCGACCTCGCGCTCCGGCCATACCAGAGCCTGTCCCAGGAACGACTTCTCGGGGATCTCGGCACCCTTGACCAGGAAGTTATGTCCCTTGAAGTACGGCATATGCAGCGCCAGGTTACCGAGCGCGCGACGGATGGGCAGCGGCACCATCTTTTTGTACTTGCGCACCGGGACCGTGTCCTCGTAGTAGGCGTAGCCGCCAAAGAGCTCGTCGGCGCCTTCGCCCGAAAGCACGACGGTAACGTCCTTGCGGGCCATCTCGGCCAAGAACCACAGCGGCACGGAAGACAGGTTGGACTGCGGCTCGTCCATGTGATACTGGATGTCCTCGAGCGCACCGAAGAACTCGTCGGCGGTAATCATCTTGCGAACGTTCTCGACGCCGAGCTTATCGGAAAGTTCCTTGGCGTAGTTGGTCTCGTTGAAGTTCTTGTAGTCAAAGCCCACCGAGAAGGTCTTGTCGGGCATGAGGCAAGCGGCGATGTAGCTGGAGTCGACGCCACCGGAGAGGAACGACGCGACCTTGACGTCGGCGATGCGATGGGCCTCGACACTCTCGTGCACGACCTCGTCCAGCTCATCGACATACTCTTCGAACGGCTTCTCGACGGCAGAGTAATCGCAATCCCAGTAGCGCTCGATGTTCATCTTGCCGGTCGGGATATCGACGGTAAAGTAGTGCGCCGGCGGCAGCTTGTAGACACCCTCGAAGAAGGTCTCCTCAGTCGCCGAATACTGCAGCGTCATGTACGGACGCAGAGCCTTTTTGTTGACCGCCTTGTGGAAGTGCGGGTAGTCCAGGAAGCTCTTGATCTCGGAACCAAAGAGCACGCCCGGAGCGCCGTCGCCCGCATCGGCCATGGGATAGTAGTAGAGCGGCTTGATGCCAAAGATGTCGCGGGCGCCAAAAAGCTTGTTCTTCTTTTTGTCCCAGATGACGAAGGCGTACATACCGCGCAGACGATCGAGTACGGCCTCGCCCCACTCCTCGTAGCCGTGCAGGAGGCTCTCGGTGTCGGCGCCGCAGTGGAACTTGTAGCCCTTGGCCTCGAGCTCGGAACGGAGTTCTTGGAAGTTGTAGATCTCGCCGTTGAAGACAATGACGACGCTGCCGTCCTCATTGGCCATGGGCTGAGCGCCGGCCTCGGTCAGGTCGAGGATCGACAGGCGGCGGAAGCCCAGGGCAACGCGGCCGTCGATAAACTGACCGC
>UQXT01000178.1 GCA_900545075.1 uncultured Collinsella sp.
CCAAAAGGGGTATAAAGGCGTGCAGCATATCGAACGAAAGGCAATTCGCATGAATGACTTTATGAAGGGTCGCAACGGCGCCGACGAGCTCACCATCGTGCTGGGCTTCATAGGAATTATTTTCGCGATGGTCGGATCGATGGCCCATCACCAGTGGCTCAGCTGGATCGCCATCGCCGTAATCGTACTCGGCGTGCTGCGTGGCCTGTCCAAAAACATCGACGCCCGCCGCAAGGAAAATGATTCCTTCGTTGCCGCGACTGCCAACGTCCCCTGCCTGGGCAAATTCGTCGCCAGCTTGGGCGGCGGGACTGCGGCCGCAAACGCTTCGCATGCCGCTGGTACCAGCAAGGAAGACTTTGAGCGTGCCAAGCGTACGGCCAAGAAGATGTGGAAGGGCCGCAAGACCACGGCATATCTCAAGTGCCCCAACTGCGGCCAGATGCTCTCCGTCCCCAAGGGCAAGGGCAAGATCCGCGTCACCTGCCCCAAGTGCCACGCCAAGATGGAGACACGCTCATAGCCGCCATACCATGGGACAAATAAAAGCCGAGGCCTCGCACTGGGACCTCGGCTTTTTTGATTATGACAAAAGGATTGTCCCTTTGTCGCATCGCCATATCGCGCGCTTACGCCACGCCGTCGCGGGCGAGCTCCTCGGCCAGCGCCTCGGACGGCATGGCCATAATCGTGTCGAGCTCGGCGTCCACCTCGGGAATATGCTTCACCTTGAGCTTGCGCATCAGATCGCCACGACACATCACGTGCATCGGCTCTCGCAGAGCGCGCAGGTCATCGAGCGGGTTCTCGCGCGTCATCAGGATATCGGCGGCCTTGCCGCACTCGATTGTGCCGGTCTCGCCACCCAGTCCCAGCAGCTCGGCATTGACCTGCGTGGCCGTATGCAGCGCGAAGGCGTTGCTCACGCCGACATACTTGGCAAAATAGGCCACCTCACGCCACATGTCGTACTGCGTCACAAACGGGCAGCTCGAGTCCGTGCCCAGGCCTACCTTGATACCGGCTTTCAGCGCCGCACGAGCACTCTCGATAATGCCTGAGCACACGATGTCGCCGTTCTTCTTTTGCGTGTCGGTCGAATGGGTCTTCTCCGGATCGAGCAGCACAAACGGCAGCGCGGGGCTGATAGTGCAGGTCACACTCGGCGCACGTCCCTCGAGCTGCGCACCCGCGGCGCCGCGGTACAGTTCCAGGATCTCGGGCGTCAACGGAGCGCCGTGCTCAATCGTGTCAACGCCGGCCTGAAGCGCGGCCTTCACACCTTCGGTGCTCTCGACATGAGCCATGACAGGAAGGCCAACCTCGTGCGCCGCCTTGCACGCCGCCGCGGCAACCTCCACCGGCATACGCAGCACGCCCGGCTCGCCCACCTCGGTCGCGTCGAACACACCGCCCGTTACGAACAGCTTAATGACGTCGGCACCGCGCGCATACAGGTCACGCACCTGTTCGGCTGCCTCGGCGGGACTGTTGGCCACCTGGGCGAACAAGCCTGCACCATGGCCGCCCGGCACCGTGACGCCCGTTCCCGGCGCCACCAGGCGAGGACCTTGATACTTGCCGGCATCGATAGCATCGCGCACGGCAAGATCGGCAAACAGCGGGTCGCCCGCGCCGCGCACCGTGGTCACGCCACTTGCCAGCTGCTGCTGGGCGCTGCCCTTGAGGATATGGCGGACAATGGCGCGCCCCACGGGATTATCGAGCTTTTTCATCAGCGCACCCGCATCGCCCGCCGAAACCGGCTTGCCCGAACCGCACAGATGCACATGCATATTGATGAGGCCTGGCATGAGATACGCACCTGCCAGGTCGATGACCTCGGCACCTGCAGGCGCCTGCGCCACAGCACTCGGCCCCATCCAGGTGATGACACCGCGCTCAACGGCCACGGCCATGTCGGGCTGCGGCTCCATATGCTCCGAACCATCCAGAATGGTCGCATTGATAAACAACGTGGAACGATCGGCAGACGCCATATCGAGCTCCTCCCTCACGATCAACTTGAACATTTGTCCATTATCACCTAATGCAGCAAACTAAAGTCAAACATATCGGTTAACGGAGGGACGAGAGGGATGTGGGGGACGGAATACGCTGCAGTCCCACCCCAGCGACACCAGGGAAATGTCTCGATCTGTAACAGTTACGAGCTCAAATAACCTCTAAACGTTACAGATTGAGACAAAACCTCTCAGCGCCCATACCACCGACGTCTCCACTCCTCAGCCAAATCGGGCCGTCGCGGAATACCCGCCAACCTCATTTTCTCGACCA
>UQXT01000179.1 GCA_900545075.1 uncultured Collinsella sp.
GCGGCGTAGTCGCTATTTATTCAGTCCAAGTTTCGGGGCGCAGTTCACTGTCCCCATTGCGGTGGTCCAACAAAGAAGCCGCCCCAATAAAAAGAGGCGGCATCAAGCAAGTCTATTTTTGGCGTCCCTCAAGACCCAACGAGAACGCAGAAATGTAGCCCGGGGCCACCCTTTGCCGAACGCGACCCTCGCGAAGCGCGTGAGCGGGCGGGAAAGGGTGGCCCCGGGCGGACAATTAAGTGCGTTACTCGGCAGCGGCCTTGAACTTGTTGTAGTTGATCAGGCAGCCAGCCTTGACGATGGCGCGCTCCTCTGCCGTCATATCGGCAATGTAAAGCTCAATCTGCTCGACCGTGTCGTCGGCGCGCACCACGTAGGCGGCGATGTCCTTCAGGTCGCCATCGAGCGCGGCGCGTATACCCGGCACAAAGACGTAGTCGCCCACCTCAAAGTTGGGCTCCGCCTCCATCTGGAAGGGCACCATACCCCAGTTCATCACGTTGGAGCGATAGCGCTTGGTGGCGTACTCGTGGACGATGTTGGCCAGGCCGCCAATTACGCGCTGGCAGCTCGCAGCCTGCTCGCGGGCAGAACCGTCACCGGGCTTCTTGGCATAGAGCATGGAGCCGTACTCAGTCGCCTTGGCATCGGCCGCGACGCCGGCGCCGGCCAGCGCCTCAAACACACCGGCGAGCTCGGCATCGAGTGCTGCCAGGTCGCCCGCGGCTTCGCCGGCAACGCGACGCTTCTCCACCGCGTCAACCTCCTTGGAGCGACCGACGTAGGCCGGATCACGACGGCTCAGCGTAAACTCGGCCAGGCCCAGCGGGTTGGAGCGGAAGGAGCTCGTCTCGCCCGAAGGAATGAGCTCGTCGGTCGTGGTGACCGGGTCCATGATCTTGGAGCACACCTTGAGCAGGATATCGTCGCCGAGCGGCTCCATCGCGGGCCACGGCTTGATGTTGGGGCCTTCGACCAGCTCGTCGGCAGGCTCCGCCTTGCCAAAGCCCCAGTACACACGCTTTTTGTACGGCGCGTCGTCAAAGGTATACTCGCAGGCCTCATCCCAAGTCTCCTCGGGCAGGTCGGTCGCCGGCGTCAGGACGCCGCCGTTGGCAGCCGTCGCCGCAATGGAGCGGGCGTCCATCAGGGCCACGGCGCTCAGCTGGCCATTACCCGGCTTGGAACCCTCGCGGTTGGGGAAATTGCGCGTGGTGTGGCGGATGGACAGGCCGTTGTTGGCAGGCGTGTCGCCGGCGCCAAAACACGGACCGCAGAACGCCGTGCGCACGATTGCGCCGGCCTCCATAAGGTCGTAGATGTAGCCACGGCGCGTGAGCTCGAGCGCCACGGGCTGGCTTGTGGGATAGACCGACAGCGAAAACTCGCCGCAGCCGGTGTTGGCGCCCTTGAGCACGCGGGCAGCCTGGACCACGGAGTCGTAGTTGCCGCCCGAGCAGCCGGCGATAACGCCCTGCTGCACGTGCAGCTTGCCGTCGACGATCTTGTCGAGCAGGCTAAAGTGTGTCTTGCCCTCGCCGATCTTGGCGGCCTCGAGCTCCACCTCGTGCAGGATGTCCTCGAGGTTCTCGTTGAGCTCGTCAATCTCGAAGCCGTTGGAAGGATGGAACGGCAGCGCGATCATGGGCTTAATGCTCGACAGGTCGACCTCGACGCAACCGTCGTAGTAGGCAACATCGGCGGGCTTGAGCTCGCGGTAGTCGTCGCCGCGGCCGTGCATGGTCAAAAACGCGTGTGTGTCCTCGTCGGTGGCCCAAATGCTCGACAGGCAGGTGGTCTCGGTGGTCATGACATCGACGCCGTTGCGGTAATCGGTCGTCATGCTCGCGATGCCCGGGCCCACAAACTCCATGACCTTGTTCTTGACGAAGCCCTTGGCAAAGACGGCGCGGATGATGGCGAGCGCCACATCGTGCGGACCGACGCCGGGGCGTGGGGCGCCCGTGAGGCAGATGGCGACGACGCCGGGATAGGCAACGTCGTAGGTGTCGCGCAGCAGCTGTTTTGCCAGCTCGCCGCCGCCCTCGCCCACGGCCATGGTGCCCAGGGCGCCGTAGCGGGTGTGCGAGTCGGAGCCCAAGATCATCTTGCCGCAGCCGGCGAAGTTCTCGCGCATAAAGGAGTGGATGACGGCGATGTGCGGCGGAACGAAGATGCCGCCGTACTTCTTGGCCGCGGAAAGGCCAAAGACGTGGTCATCCTCGTTGATGGTGCCGCCCACAGCGCACAGCGAGTTATGGCAGTTGGTGAGCACGTAAGGCAGCT
>UQXT01000180.1 GCA_900545075.1 uncultured Collinsella sp.
GCTGGGCGGCGGCATCGGCACTGCCATTACCGGCTGGCTGCTGGCCGCCAGCGCTTTCGACAGAGCCCTGGCTGTTCAGCCGGACTCCTGCATCAATATGCTTAAAATCATGTACCTCATCATTCCATTTGTGTTGGATGCCATCATCACCTTTATCCTTTCTCGTATGAAGGTGGAGGAAGCCAACGAAAAACTGCGCACCGAATTGAACCACTGATATTCTCCATTCTCCTTCCCGCCCGCAGCCCCAAAGATTCTTTAGGACTGCGGGGCTATTTTATACGAAAAAGGCGCGCTCTATGCAAAAATAGCATAGAGCGCGCCTCTGTATGTTTTATCTGATATTAAAGTTTCTTCAGTGCCTTCTTTTCGAAGGAACAAAATATCCCCGTAAAATCATCACAGATGCAGCACGCGGTCCTTGATTTCGGCGGTGCGGCCCTGGTTCCAGAACTGGGTACCGATGTAGCCGCACGTGCGACGGGCAACATTCATCTTCTCCTGATCGCGGTTGCCGCAGTTGGGGCACTCCCACACCAGTTTGCCATCATCCTCGACAATCTTGATCTCGCCGTCGTAGCCGCACACCTGGCAGTAGTCGCTCTTGGTGTTGAGCTCGGCGTACATGATGTTGTCGTAGATGTACTGCATCACGCGAATGACAGCCTTAAGGTTGTCCTGCATGTTAGGAACCTCGACGTAGGAGATGGCACCGCCCGGCGAAAGCTGCTGGAACATACCCTCGAACTTGAGCTTGTCGAATGCGTCGATCTCCTCGGACACGTGGACGTGGTAGCTGTTGGTGATATAGCCCTTGTCCGTCACGCCCGGAATAATGCCAAAACGGCGCTGCAGGCACTTGGCGAACTTATACGTCGTCGACTCCAACGGCGTGCCGTACAGCGAGAAATCGATGTCGCTTTCGGCCTTCCACTCGGCGCATTTGTCGTTCATGTGCTGCATGACGGCCATGGCAAACGGCGTGCCTTCCTTCTCGGTGTGGCTGTGGCCCGTCATGTACTTGACGCACTCATACAGACCGGCATACCCCAGGCTGATGGTGGAATAGCCGCCCACGAGCAGTTTGTCGATCGTCTCGCCCTTCTTAAGGCGCGCCAGGGCGCCGTACTGCCACAGAATCGGTGCGGCATCCGAAAGCGTGCCCATCAGGCGCTCATGACGGCACAGCAGGGCACGATGGCACAGCTCAAGGCGCTCGTCGAAGATCTTCCAGAACTTGTCCATGTCCTGATGCGAGCTCAGTGCGACATCGGGCAGGTTGATGGTCACAACACCCTGGTTAAAGCGGCCATAGTACTTAGGTTTGGTCGGGTCATAGTTCAGCGCGTTGGCAACATTGTTAAAGCCGTTGCCCGAACGGTCGGGCGTCAGGAAGCTGCGGCAACCCATGCAGGTGTAGCAATCGCCATTGCCGGCGGTCTCACCCTTAGACAGCTTGAGCTCACGCATCTTCTTCTCAGAGATGTAGTCGGGCACCATGCGCTTGGCGGTGCACTTGGCAGCCAGCTGGGTCAGGTAGAAGTACGGGGAATCCTCGTGAACGTTATCGTCCTCGAGTACATAGATAAGCTTGGGGAATGCCGGGGTAATCCACACGCCGGCCTCGTTCTTAACGCCCTCGTAGCGCTGGCGAAGCGTCTCCTCCACGATCATGGCAAGGTCGTGCTTCTCCTGAGGCGTACGGGCCTCGTTAAGATACATAAAGACCGTCACGAACGGCGCCTGGCCATTCGTGGTCATAAGCGTCACGACCTGATACTGAATCGTCTGGACGCCGCGACGGATCTCGTCACGCAGACGGTCCTCAACGACCTCACGGACCTTCTCGGCAGACGCAGAGACGCCAAGCTCCTCAAGCTCGCGGGCAACCTCGACACGAATCTTCTGGCGGCTCACCTCGACAAACGGAGCCAGGTGGGTCAGCGAAATCGACTGACCGCCGTACTGGGAAGAGGCGACCTGGGCGATAATCTGCGTCGCGATATTGCAAGCAGTCGAGAAGCTGTGCGGCTTCTCGATCAGCGTGCCCGAGATAACGGTGCCGTTCTGGAGCATATCCTCCAGGTTCACAAGGTCACAGTTATGCATGTGCTGGGCGAAGTAGTCCGAATCATGGAAGTGAATCAGGCCCTCGTTGTGGGCATCCACGATCTCCTGGGGCAGCAGCACGCGCTGCGTCAGGTCCTTGGAAATCTCGCCGGCCATGTAGTCGCGCTGAACGGAGTTGACG
>UQXT01000181.1 GCA_900545075.1 uncultured Collinsella sp.
TGCATCTGCTCTAGCAAAACCGCAGGTCACAGGGGTGGCGGTTTTGGGTGTGCTCTGCAGGTCGCGTAAAGTCTACTCACTTGTACTTTGGGCCTTTGGTCGTGGGGGTTGCTGGTCCCGTTTTGGTCGTCGAGAGAGGGCGAATTGAAGCGCCTCTTCTCGCTCCATGCTACAATCGCGGGCACGCCCCACAACTATATCTGCCTTCGAAAGGAGCCTACGTGGCGAACGCCATCGATCAGCTCACGGACCGCGTGCTCGTGCTCGGCCGCCTCACTATCGTCCGCCGCGCCATCACCGCTGTGGCAGTCACCATTTCGGCTGTTCTCCAGACATTCCTGATTCAGGCGTTCATTCGGCCCGCCGACCTGCTTCCGAGCGGTCTTACCGGCGTCGCGGTCCTGCTCGATCGCGTTACCTCGCTTGGCGGCGTTCACATCGACATCTCGCTCGGTATGCTCGCGCTGAACATCCCCGTGGCGCTCCTATGCTGGAGCGGCATCAGCAAGCGCTTCGTCATCTTCTCGATGATGCAGGTCGTGCTCTCGTCGCTGTTCCTCAACATCTTTCACTTTTCCCCGTTTTTGGGCGACAAGATCATGCTCATCATTTTTGGCGGCGTGGTCTCGGGTCTGGGCGCTGCCATCGCGCTCAAGTCCGGCGCATCCACCGGCGGCACCGACTTTATCGCGCTGTGGGTCTCCAACCACACGGGCAAGACTATCTGGGGCGTCATCTTTGGTTTTAACTGCTTTATCCTGGCGATCTTTGGCTTTATGTTTGGCTGGGACAAGGCGGCGTACTCCATCGTGTTCCAGTTTATTTCGACCAAGACCATCGACAGTTTCTATCGTCGCTACGACCGCGTGACGCTGCAGATCACGACGCGCAAGGCAGACGAGGTCATGACCGCCTATGTTGACCATTTTCAGCACGGCATTAGCTGCGCCGAGGTCATCGGCGGATACAGCCGCGAAAAGATGTACCTGCTGCATGCCGTTGTCTCGACCTACGAGAGTCAGGACATTATCAAGCTGGTGTGCGACATTGATCCCGGCGCCGTGATCAACGTGTTCCACACGCTCAACTTTGTGGGCGGCTGGTGGGGTGGTCATGTCGACGAGCCCATGCCCACGGCCGTTCCCGATCCCGACAAGCCCGCACGTATGGCCAGCAGGCGGGCGCACCTCTGCGAGCAGGACAGCCTGCAGCAGGATGACGGGAAGTAGGGTTTTGGCATTTTGCCGGCCAAGCGTAGTCCATCCGAATGAGCCCCTCGAAAGCCCCGTTGCTTTCGAGGGGCTCTCGTTTGCCCAGATAAAACCGACCAAAATGAAGCTGTCGCTTTTTGGTAGGGAGGGTGTATCGTTTTATCAATATGAGGTAACATGAAACTAGACGTTATATACGTATTAGTTATTTCGATATTTCGATAAGAGTGATTAGATATGCCTGCGCCCAAAAATGCACCGCTTTACCAGCAGATTTACGACGAAATCAAGGATGCGATCGAGAAAGGTGTTTATGCACCCAAGGAGCGTATTCCGTCCGAGCTTGAGCTAGCCGAGCAGTACGACGTGAGCCGCATTACGGTGCGCCGCGCCGTCGAGGAGCTGTGCTCTGATGGCTACCTGGTTAAGCAGCAGGGCCGTGGCACCTTTGTCTCCACGCCGCACATCAATCGCCAGTTTCACGCCTCGACGCTGCAGACGTTTACCGCGCTGTGTGCCAGCAACGGCATGAAGGCGGGCGCGCATGTGGTCGATCGCCAGATTGTGCCGGCACGTCAAAATGAGATGGAGTTCTTTGGCCTGCAGAAGGACGCGCTGCTGCTGCACATCAAGCGCGTGCGTACAGCCGACGGCGAGCCCATCTTTGAGGAGAACATCTTTGTGCCGTTTGATGCCTACCGCGAGCTGTTGACGGCTGATCTTGAGGACAAGTCGATTTTTGCCGAGGTCGAGCGTGTTGGCGGAATCCCGATTGTCTCGGTTGGCTACCGCACGGTCGAGGCCGTTCGTGCCAATACCGAGCAGGCGGCCGAGTTGGGCATTGCTCCGCACGATCCGCTGCTCAACCTGCGTGCCAGCTTTACCGGTCCCAATGGAGAGCCGGTCCTGATGGGTAAGCAGTACTACGTGGGATCGCGCTACGTTATGGTCATGTAGCTCTAGTTGCGCGGTTTTCCAAACCGCGCAACGGCTCGACGCTGCGCCTTTGGTTACG
>UQXT01000182.1 GCA_900545075.1 uncultured Collinsella sp.
GTACTTCTGGACGGCGGGCAGCTGCCGGATCTCCTCCAAGCAGGAGTCCCAGGTCTCGCCGGCGGTCATGCGGCGGTCGATGGAGATGGCGCAGGAGTCGGCCACGGCGCAACGGCTGGGGCTGGTGTAGAAGATCTGGCTGACGGTGCAGGTGCCGCGGCCCAGGAAGCGGGCATCCTCGAAGTGCTCGGGATTGTACTTGGGGTCGAGCATCTTGACGAGACCCTTGATGTCGGTCGACTCGTCGCAGCCGTTGTTGTTGAGGGCGCGGACGTCGGCGATGATGTCAGCCATCTTGTAGATGGCGTTGTCGCCGCGGTCGGGAGCGGAGCCGTGGCAGGAGGTGCCGTGAACGTCGACGCGGATCTCCATGCGGCCGCGGTGACCGCGGTAGATGCCGCCGTCGGTGGGCTCGGTGGAAATGACGAACTCGGGCTTAATGCCGTCCTTGTTGTAGATGTACTGCCAGCACATGCCGTCGCAGTCCTCTTCCTGGACGGTGCCGACGACCATGATCTTGTAGCCCTCGGGGATGAGGCCCATGTCCTTCATCATCTTGGCAGCGTAGGTAGCAGAAGCCATGCCGCCCTCCTGGTCGGAGCCGCCGCGGCCGTAGATGATCTCATCGGTCTCGTAGCCCTCATAGGGATCGGCATCCCAGTTCTCGATGTTGCCGATGCCGACGGTGTCGATGTGGGAGTCGATGGCGATGATCTTGTCGCCCTCGCCCATAAAGCCCATGACGTTGCCCAGGCCGTCGACCTTGACCTCGTCATAGCCAAGGCTCTCCATCTCGGCCTTGATGCAAGCGACAACCTCGCCCTCCTCGCAGGACTCAGAGGGGTGGGAGATCATAGCACGCAGGAAGCGAGTCATATCAGCACGATGGGACTCAGCAGCAGCCTTGATAGCGTCGAAATCGAGTTCTTTAGCCATTGTTCTTAACCTTTCAAACGAAGGAATCTACCTGTGAGGTGGCGGAGCGATACCTATTTATTCCGCCCCAACGATTAGCAAGTGGGATATTCGCCTTCCCAAACAATTCGACGATACTGGTCGGGGTCCGTGTCGCCCTCGGTGGAGAAGCAGAGCACGGAGCTCGTCTTGTCCAGGCCGATGAGTTCCTTGAGCTCAGCATACTCGGGATCGAGCATGAGGGTCTCGACCAGGCCGGTGGTCACAGCGCCGGACTCGCCGGAGATGACGCGCGGGTCGCCCTTCTCGGGAGCGCCCAGGGTGCGCATGCCGCGAGCGGTGACCCAGTCGGGGCAGGACACGAAGGCGGTGGCGTGGTTGCGCAGGATATCCCAACCCAGGATGTTGGGCTCGCCGCAGCACAGACCGGCCATGATGGAGGGCATGTCGCCGTCCACGATGCGCGGATCGCCGTCGCCGGCGGCAGCGCCCTTGTACAGGCAGGCGGCAGGCGCGCATTCAACCACGACGAAGGTGGGCGGGTTATCGGGATACAGGTTGGTGAAGTAGCCCACCACGGCGCCAGCGAGCGAACCCACGCCAGCCTGGACAAACACGTGCGTCGGGCGGTTGATGGCCATCTCGCGCAGCTGCTCGGCAGCCTCGGAAGCCATGGTGCCGTAGCCCTCCATGATCCAGGACGGAATCTTCTCGTAGCCCTCCCAGGCGGTGTCCTGGACGATCACGCCGCGGTCGCAGGCGTCAGCCTCGGCGGCGGCCATGCGCACGCACTCGTCGTAGTTGACCTCTTCGATGGTCACCGTTGCGCCCTCGGCGGCGATGTTATCGAAGCGGGGCTTAGTGGAACCCTTGGGCATGTGAACGACGGCCTTCTGGCCCAGCTTGTTGGCAGCCCATGCCACGCCGCGGCCATGGTTGCCGTCGGTGGCGGTAAAGAAGGTGGCCTGGCCAAAGTCCTTGGCAAGCTGATCGGAGGTCAGGTAATCGAAGGTGCAGTCGGCAACGTCCTTGCCGGTCTCGTCGGCAATGTAGTTGGCCATGGCAAACGAGCCGCCCAGGACCTTAAAGGCGTTGAGGCCAAAGCGATAGCTCTCGTCCTTAACGCACAGGTTGGACAGGCCCAGGCGCGCGGCCTGGCCGTCCAGGCGGGCAAGCGGAGTGACGGTGTACTGGGGGAACGACTGGTGGAAGGCACGGGCCTTCTTCACGTGGTCGAGACTCATGATTCCCAAGTGCTTGTCATCGCTCT
>UQXT01000183.1 GCA_900545075.1 uncultured Collinsella sp.
TCGGGTGCGGCGTTATCGCCAACCAGATGGCCCAGTCTCTCGCTCTTGCCGGCCGTAAGCTTGCGGGCGTCGCCAACCGCACGCTGTCCAAGGCTCAGGCTTTTGCCGATCAGTATGGCATCGAGAAGGTCTATGAATCGGTCGAGGACCTCTATGCCGATCCGAACATCGACGCGATCTATATCACCACGCCGCATAACACGCACATCACCTATCTGCGTGCGGCCCTGGCAGCTGGCAAGCACGTACTTTGCGAGAAGGCCATCACCCTCAACTCCGCCGAGCTCGACGAGGCGCGTGCCATTGCCGACGAGCATAACGTGGTCCTCATGGACGCCACCACGGTGCTTCACATGCCCTTGTATCAGGAGCTGGGCCGCCGCATGGATGTCGGTGAGTTTGGCCGCATGAACCTCGCCCAACTCAATTTTGGTAGCTACAAGGAGTACGGCGACCTGACCAACCGCTTTTACAATCGCAACCTTGCCGGCGGCGCCATGCTCGACATTGGCGTGTATGCCCTGTCCGTCATGCGTATCTTTATGGCAAGCCAGCCCATTGAGGTCGTTTCGTTGGGCAACACCTGTGAGACCGGTGTTGACGTTGCGGGCGGCATCGTCTGCCGTAATGCCGAGCAGCAGCTGGGTGTTGTGAGCCTCACGCTTCACTCCAAGCAGCCCAAGCGCTCGGTCATTAGCTTCGACAACTGCTATATCGAGGTCAATGAGTATCCGCGTGCCGATCACGCGACCATCGTGTGGACTGCGGACGGTCACCGCGAGGAGGTCCACGCCGGCACCGAGGCTTACGCCCTTTGCTATGAGATGGCCGATCTTGAGAAGGCCGTTGCCGGCGACGACTCTAAGCGCGAGCTGCTGGATTATGCTTCTGATGTTATGAAGCTTATGACCAAGCTTCGCGCCGACTGGGGAGTCGTGTACCCCGAGGAGGAGTAAGCGATGCTAGCGGAAGATAGGCTCAATGCGATTGTGTTGATGGTGCAGCAGGCTGGCTCGGTTACTGTGCCAGAGCTTGCTGAGGCCTTGGGCGTGACGGCGTCTACCATTCGCCGCGACCTGCAGACGCTCGATCGAGCACACCGTATCGCCAAGGTCCACGGCGGAGCGACGAGTCTTGAGCGCGCACACGTGACGCGCGACCTAACGCTCAATGAGCGCAGCGACCTCCATAACGACGATAAGGAGCGCATCTGCGCCCGTGCGGCGGCGCTCGTTGAGCCCGAGAGCTTTGTATACATCGACTCGGGCTCGACGACGCTCAGACTCATCGAGCATCTTCCACACCTTGAAGATGTCACCTATGTGACCGATTCTGTGCTCCATGCTCAGCACTTGGCTTTGCGCGGCATGCGCACCGTGGTGCTGGGCGGCGAGCTCAAACCCGAGACCGAGGCGCTCGTTGGCCCCGATGTCTTGGCAACCTTAGACCGCTACAACTTCAACTGTGGCTTTTGGGGCTCTAACGGCATTGCCGCCGAGCAGGGCTTCACGGCGCCCGATATCGAGGAAGCGCAAGTAAAGCGCATCTCGATGCGCCATACGGCCAAACGCTTCGTAATCTCGGATGCCAGTAAATTTGGCATGGTGGCGCCCGTCAAGTTCGCGGACTTCCGCGACGCAACGATTATTACCGCAGGCGAGGTCCCCGCCAAGTACCGGGCAATGGACAACGTCATCACGGTCTAGCAAGCAGGGGCAGGCTAAGGCCAAAACCATCGCAAAGGTGCCTGTCCCAAATGTGGCGGTTAGTAACGAAAACCGAGTAGTTTTCTCAATAGAAAAGCGGCAACGTCCATCACGGGCGTTGCCGCTTTCGTTGTCTGCCGGTTTGTCTAAGTCTGTAACGACTGGACCGTTAAAAGTGGGCTAGGTGTTACAGATTGAGATACTTCCGAACGCGCCGTCACTTTGTCTCAATCTGTAACATCTGGGACTGATTTTGCCGAGTTACTGTTACAGATCGAGATTTTCCCTTGAGGGGGATTCGAATGTCTCGATCTGTAACAGATAGACCGGAAAATGGGTTCTAACTGTTACAGATCGAGACGTTTTGGGACCGCGGCTGAGCCATTGCGGCAAAACCGCCACAAAGGGACGGGAACCTTTGTGGCGG
>UQXT01000184.1 GCA_900545075.1 uncultured Collinsella sp.
TCGGCAACGGTCGCGAGGCCGCCAAGGCGTTCCTGCGCGAACACCCCGATTGCGCTGACGAGATTGAGCATAAGGTCCGCCTTGCCTGCGGACTTGAGTTTGATGACGATGCTCCGTCCGAGGTCGAGCTGACCGATCAGCCTGCGCCTGAGGAGTTTGACGAGCTTTACGCCATCGATGGTTCCGCCATGCTCGATGATGACGACGAGTAGCGGTTACGCTCATGTCGTATACGGTGACCGAGGCCACGGTCGTCTTTCCCGATAAGAAGGCGGCCTCCTCGTTCTCGAGCGGGTATGCGTCCAAAAAGCCTTGCGCACATATCGATTGTGAGCTTGAGGACGGTTTTGAGCGGTCCATTTGGATTCCCGTGCGGGTCGCGCGGCTGTATGTCAAAAACCGCCCCGATCTTCCCTGTGATTGGGACAACTTCCGTGAGGCGGTGCAGCTCATTGAGCGTAAATGTGCACTTACCATGGTGACCGAGATGTTATCGCGCCGCGATCATGCGACGGGTGAGGTCCGTGACAAGCTGGCTCGCTACGGCTTTCACCAGCCTGCGATCGATTTCGCCGTCGAGCGCGCCACCGAGTATCGCTTTTTAGACGAGAGCCGCTTTTGCTCGTACTTTATCGAGGAGCGCAAGCGGCGCGGTTGGGGACAGCGCAAAATCGAGACCGAGCTCAAGCGCCGTCATGTCGTGCTCGATGACATTCCCGGTTATCCCGAGGATTATTTTGCCGTCGAAGACGATTTGACGCGTGCGTCAGCCCTGCTCGCCAAGCGTCGTGTTCCAGAGACGCGCGGATTCGAAAAACTGGTTCGGTTTTTGATGGGCAAGGGCTTCTCGTATCACATCGCCGCCGATGCCGTTAAGGCACGTCTCGATGCCGAACGCGAGGAATGTGCAGTTTAGGCGTATGCGCTTTGTGGCCCTGCCGTTCACCGCGTTTTAGCCGCCGTGCTGGGGCCATTTATTTGACAGTTGTTGTGGTTCAACGTACGATAAACACTGTCATTTGCTCTGTGATATGTGCTCATCTGTGATGAGTTTGTTTATATGTTTATCTGTATCCGACCCGCATAAGCTGCGCTCATATTACTCAAATGTCGCGAGCCGTTCGTAAGGACGGTTCGCTTTGTTGTGTAACGAATCCATAAAAAGGAGTGAGCATGCCTATCATCGCAGCGCTCGTTGGCATCGTTTTGGGTGCCATCGCCGCCATTGCCTACATGCGCACCGCCAAGCAGGGTAGTCTTCACGAAGCCGACGAAAAGCTCCAGTCGGCTCACGCGCAGGCAGAGTCCCTGATCGGTGATGCAAAGCGTCAGGCCGAGACCCTCAAAAAAGAGGCTCTGCTCGAGGCTAAGGAAGAGATCATCAAGAACAAGCAGGCCGCCGAGGCCGAGGACAAGCAGCGTAAGAGCGAGATTCGCACGCTCGAAAACCGCGTGATGCAGCGTGAGGAATCGCTCGATCGTCGCAACGATGCGCTCGACAAGCGTGAGCATCAGCTGTCCAGCCAGGCCGGTCAGGTCGAGAAGCGCTCTCGCGAGCTTGAGGAGCTCTGCGCCAAGCAGACTTCCGAGCTTGAGCGTATTGCCGACCTTACGCGCGAGGACGCTCACAAGGAGCTGCTCGACAAGGTCCGCGGCGAGGTTACCCACGAGGCGGCCACCATCATCCGCGAGTCCGAGCAGCAGGTCCGCGCCGAGTGCCACAAGACCGCTCAGGAGATTCTCTCCCTGGCGATTCAGCGTTGCGCCGCCGACCATACTGCCGAGGTCACCGTTACTTCCGTTCATATTCCCTCCGATGACCTCAAGGGTCGCATCATCGGTCGCGAGGGTCGCAACATCCGCACCTTTGAGCAGGTGTCTGGCGTCAACCTCGTGATTGACGACACCCCCGAGACCGTCGTGCTTTCGAGCTTCGATCCGGTCCGCCGGGAGACCGCCCGTGTGGCGCTCGAGAACCTCATTGCCGACGGCCGAATTCACCCCGCCCGCATTGAGGAAATGTATCACAAGGCCGCCGACTTGGTTCAGCAGCGCGTGCGCGAGGCTGGCGAGCAGGCCGCCTTCGATACCGGTATCCACGACCTGCATCCCGA
>UQXT01000185.1 GCA_900545075.1 uncultured Collinsella sp.
ACAGCCCGACTACTACGGTAGCCGGGCTTTTTCGTACCCATCGCCTGGGCTCGAACCCGAGAGGGAGCGAGCGTTTTGGGGCGTGGCTGTGGCGTTGTTTGCCGCGAATGTCCGCTTTGGGCGTATCATCGTGGGCATCTCGCATAACCTCGTTGCAAGGGAGATACGCCCCATGGCTACAGAAAAGTTTTCTTCGCGCTCATGGATGTCCGATGCCGCGATCTATCAGATCTACCCGCGCTCGTTTAAGGATTCGACTGGTTCGGGTCTGGGTGATATCGCGGGCATTACCCAGCAGATGGACTATCTTGAGCGGCTGGGTATCGAGGCCATCTGGCTGAGCCCGTTTTACCCATCGCCTCTTGTCGATGGTGGCTATGATGTGGCGGACTACTGCGATGTCGATCCACGTCTCGGCTCGCTTGACGACTTCGATGACATGATCGCTGCGGCTCACGCGCGCGGCATCAGGGTTATCGTCGACATCGTGCCCAACCATTCATCCAACCAGCACCCCTGGTTCAAAGCCGCTCTTGCCGCCGGCCCCGGATCGCCCGAGCGCGCCCGTTATATCTTCCGCGATGGTCGCGGCGAGCATGGCGAGCTGCCTCCCACCAATTGGAATGCCAACTTTGGCGGCCCCGCCTGGACGCGTGTTGCGGACGGTCAGTGGTATCTGCACATGTTTACGCCCGAGCAGCCGGACTTTGACTGGTCGTGCCCCGAGGTTCATGCGTTCTTTTGCGATGTCCTGGCGTTTTGGAGCGATCGAGGCGTCGACGGCTTTCGCATTGATGTGGCGCAGGGTCTCGCCAAGGATCTCGACCGCGATGACCTCGACCGGTGGCATCTCGCCGAGGGCGATGACATGGTTGACGACGGCACCCATCCGCTGTGGGACCGCAATGAGGTCCACGAGATCTATCGCGAGTGGCGCCGCGTGTTCGACCGCTATAATCCGCCGCGCAGTGCCGTTGCCGAGGCGTGGGTGCTGCCCGAGCGCCAGTATCTCTATGCGCGTCCCAGCGAGCTTGGCCAGACATTCAACTTTGAGTTTGCCAAGGCCACTTGGACCTATGATGACATGCACACTGCAATCGAGAAGGGCTTGAAGGCAGCCGTCGAATCCGATTCCGCCTCGACCTGGGTACTCTCCAACCACGACGTGCCGCGCGTGGCGACACGCTATGCCCTGCCGCAAATCAAGGCGACGCGCTACCACCAGATTGCGCTCGACTGGCTCTTACGCGACGGGTTGTCTTATGACGAGGACCGTGAACTCGGCGAGCGCCGCGCGCGGGCGGCCCTTTTGCTTGAGCTGGCGCTTCCGGGCTCGGCATACGTGTATCAGGGTGAGGAACTCGGCCTTTTTGAGGTGGCTGATATCCCGTGGGATGCACTCGAAGATCCCAGTGCGACCAATACGCACGGACCGAAGCGCGAGAAGGGGCGCGACGGCTGTCGTGTGCCCCTGCCGTGGGTGGCGGCGGACGATCCCGCGCAGGGCGGATCGTTTGGGTTTTCGCCGGCGGACGCCGATGCGGCGCCCCATCTGCCGCAGCCTGCATGGTTTTCCGATTATGCTGCCGATAGGGAAGAAGCGGACCCGACATCGATGCTTGCGCTCTATCGTGACGCCCTCTGGCTGCGGCGCAAGCTGCGCGGGTGTGCCAACGATCTTGCGTGGCTCGATCTTGACGGGCGCACCGGTCTTGCGGATGGTGCCGAGGGCGCTGAGGGCGGCGTCATCGCCTATCGCCGCGAGAACGGCTGGGCGTGTGTGACGAACTTCGGTGCAGCACCCGTGGAGCTGCCGGCGGGCAGGGTCCTGCTCACCTCATCACCGCTTGCAGACGGCAGGCTCGCGCAGGACAGCTCTGCCTGGATCATGCTCGGCGAGATGTAAGGGCCTCTTGCGGCGAGTTTGCGTTTGCCTGCGCCTTCCTTGGTGGCTGATGTCTTCGCGAGGTTCGCGAGGGCGTTGCAAAACTTTTTAAAAAAGTTCTTGCATAGGATGCGGGCATCACGTAAGATTATTCCTCGTAAGCGGACATGGCTCAGTTGGTAGAGCACAACCTTGCCAAGGTTGGGGTCGCGGG
>UQXT01000186.1 GCA_900545075.1 uncultured Collinsella sp.
GTTGTCCTCGATGCGGATAGCGCCGGCGGGGCACTTTTTAGCGCACATGCCGCAACCGATGCAGCTCGTGTCGCAGATCTTGCGAGCAATGGCGCCCTTATCGGTGTTGTTGCAGCGCACCAGGATGTTCTGGTAGCCGGGAACGAAGGCAATCACGCGCTGCGGGCACGCCATGCCGCACAGGCCACAGCCCGTGCACTTTGAGCGATCCACGCGGGCGATGCCATCGACCAGCGCAATGGCGCCGTGGGGGCAGGCCGTGACACAGGCACCACAGCCAATGCAGCCTTCGCTGCAACGGGCGTCGCCGCCTGCGGAAGCACAGCCGCTTCCGCAGGCAACGTAGGCCACGTTATGTTGAATGGATTTGGCCATAAGAGACTCGCCTATTTCTTAAGAAGGTACGAATAGTTGTCGCGCACGGCCCTGATGGTCAGGCGGACGGCCTCGGGCAGACCGGTGTTGACGGCATCGACCGAGACGGTGCGGACCGTGCCGGCGACGCGGACCTTAAAGTGGTCCTCGTCCACGGCCAGGAAGCCCTCGTTCTCGGAGTTCTCCATGTCCTCCTCGCTCCAGAACAGGGTGAGCTTGTCCTTGTAGGGACGACCCTCCTGGTAGGGGCAGAACACGGCGCAGTTGCCGCACTCGTTGCACATGCCGTCGACGTGGACGACCTGATGCTTGGCCAGGCCCGGCACCTTAATGGCCACGTTGGCGCGGTTGGGGCACACGTCGCAGCAGACCTCGCACACCGAGCCGCATCCCAGGCAGCGGGTCTTGGTGCAGTTGCGCTTGTCGCGGCACAGCGACCCCTTGCGCTCGTAGCAGGTGTCCTCGCGGCCGGCCTGCTCGTTGCAGTCGGCGTACTTGTTAAAGTCCACGCCGGCGATGGCACGGGCGACCTCGGCGGCGTCGGCAATAGCCTCAACCACGGTGGCAGGACCGCGACGGCAGTCACCCGCAGCCCAGACGCCCTCGACGCCGGTGGAGGTGGCGGCAAGGCGGCCGCGACGGTCGTGCTCGACGCCCGCAGCATCGTACAGGCTGGCATCGATGCCCTCGCCCACGGCGCAGATCACCGTGGTGGCGGGAAGCTCGATGGTCTCGCCCGTGGCGACGGGGCTGCGACGGCCGCTTGCATCCGGCTCGCCAAGCTCCATAACGTCGCAGGTCAGCACGGCGCCGTTGAGTGCCTTGGGCGCCAGCAGCTCGCAGAACTCAACGCCGTCGGCAAGAGCAAGATCAAGCTCTTCCTCGTCGGCGGGCATCTGCTTCTTGGTGCGGCGATACACCAGGCGCACGTTCTTCACGCCGGCCAGGCGCTTGGCCACGCGGGCAGCATCCATGGCGGTGTTGCCGGCGCCAATGACCACGACGTCCTCGCCCAGCTCGAGCTTCTCGCCCTTCTTGGCGGCCTCGAGGAACTCCAGCACGTCGAGCTCGGCGCCCTCGCCCAAGCCCGCAGAGCCGGGCATCCAGGCACCGGTGGCCACGACAACGTCGGTAAAGCCCTGAGCCTTGAGCTCGCCGATGGACTCCACGCGAGCATTAAGTTGCACCTTGGCGCCAAAGGCCAGGCAGAGCTCGGCATCGTGGGAGATGTCGTCGCTCGCGATACGGAACTCGGGGATCACGTGACGGACCACGCCGCCAAGCGAATCGCGGGCCTCGAAGATGGTGACGGGCACGCCGGCGCGCGTCAGGAAGAACGCCGTCGCCAGACCGGCAGTGCCGCCGCCGATAACGGCAACGTTGCGCTCGCTGTCGTTGGCGATGGCTTGGGCGCGCAGCTTGGGTAGCACGGCGGTCATGGCCTCGCGGGCGGCCTTGAGCTTGCTGGCGCGAATCTGGGCGCCCTCGGGCTCGTAGAACGCACGCTCGCAAGCGCGGCCGCAGGGATGCGGGCAGATGGTGCCGGTAATGAACGGCAGGGCGTTGCGCTCGATGATGATGTTGAGCGCGTCCTCGTAGCGGCCCTCGTCAACAGCCGCCAGATAGGCGGGAATATCCTGCTGGATGGGGCAGCTCGTGCGGCACGGCGTGGTAAAGCAGTCGGAAAGCGGGCTCTTGCCGGCGACCTTACG
>UQXT01000187.1 GCA_900545075.1 uncultured Collinsella sp.
ACATTAAGTGGCCTTCGGCTCGTGCGGAACTTGTATCGAGCAAAGCCCCAAACCGCTCCCATAGCGGTTACGGGGGCGTCCGCTGCCTGTCAGGGCCACGGGGTTGTGGCCTTGATTCTGCTGCAAGCGGATAGTGGCTGAAATTATCAACGCGAGGGGCTCATTCTTTTTGATGGGCCTCTTTTTCTGTAATTGGAGACTTTGGGTTATGGCTAAGCGTTCTGGGTCGTATGTCGTTCCTTTCTCGTTTGAGCTGCTTTCGTTTGGTGAGGCTGTGGGGCTTGCTGCTGATACGGGGCGGATTTCTGGGGATGCTGGGCCTCTGCTTGAGACGGTTGTCGATATGCTCGATGAGCTGGGACGTCCGGACGAGTATTTCGATTGCATTCAGGTTGCCGGTACCAATGGCAAGACTTCGACTACGCGTTTTTCGGCTGCCATTCTTCGTGGTGAGGGGCTCAAGACCGCGCTGTATACGTCGCCGCAGTTGGTGCGCTATCCCGAGCGCATGGAGGTCGATGGGCGCGTTGTGAGCGATGAGGCGTTTGCCCGTGGCGTTTCTGCTGCCGTCGAGGCGGGGCATCGCGTGAATGCTCGTCGTGTGGCGGTAGGGGAGCGCGCGTACACCATTACGCCGTTTGACCTGCTGACGGCTGCCGCACTGGTGGTGTTTGCCGAGGCTGCAGTGGATGTTGCTGTGCTCGAGGTTGGCATGGGCGGCCGTTGGGACGCCACGAGTGCGACCGATCCCGTCGCCGTTGCTATTACAGGTATCGGCCTCGACCATACACGTATTTTGGGCGACACGCTCGAGGCCATTGCGGGGGAGAAGGCCGCGGTTATCAAACCCGGACGCTTGGTTGTTTTGGGTGAGGGCACGCACGAGGCGAGCGTTCAGCGCGTGATGGATGCCCGTTGCCGTGAGTGCGGCGTCGTGCCGCTGGTGGTGAGCCACGCCACGACCAAGGTGCCGGCGCATGTGGGCGATACGGTGGAGTTCAGTTGCACCACGCCGCGTGCGATTTATACGTCGAGCATGGTCAAGCCGGCCTATCAGCCGCAGAATGCCGCGTGCTCGATTATGCTGTGCGAGGGCTATCTGGGTCGCGAGCTCGACCATGAGGCGCTTGATGCTTCGCTTATGGGCTGCCCCACGCCGGGTCGCTTTGATGTGCTGGGAACCGATCCGCTCAAGTTGATCGATGCCTGCCATAACCCCCAGAGCTGCGAGAACTTTGTGAGCGCGCTGGACGAGATTGATCCGTGTGTAGAGAATCGCCCCACGCTGCTATGTGCTGCGCTGGCAGACAAGGACGTGGCGGGCATCGTCGACGTGCTTGTTCCGGCCTTCCCCCGTGTGGCCGTGACCCAGACCGATTCCGACCGCGCCCTGCCGGCGGAGGAGCTCGCCTCCCTGGTGGACGCCGATAAGCTCGCGGGCGTGTATCCCAGTGTGTCCGAGGCTCTCGCGGCCCTCGATGCCGCTGGTGAGTCCTTCGTAGCAGCCGGTACCATCACCCTAGCCGGCGAAGTTGCCGGCCTGCTCCGTTAACCCATCCCCTCATCAGTTGCGGTGAAATAGGGACTGTTTTATGGGCTAGAAGCCTTAAACAGTCCGTATTTCACCGCAACTTCTAGGGGGGGGCTTTGGTGGCGTGCCTAGTCTAGACGGACTGGATCGTGGGGGTAGGCATTGAGGACCTCGACGCCGGTCTCGGTGACCAGGGCCAGGTCTTCGATGCGGACGCCGGTGCGGCCGGGGAGGTAGATGCCCGGCTCGATGGAAAACGTCATGCCCGGCTCTATGACCTGCTCGTTGACGAGCGAGACGTCGCCTGGCTCATGGTCCTGCAGACCGATCGAGTGTCCCAGCCGGTGCGTAAAGTACTGCCCGTAGCCCGCATCCTCAATCACGTCGCGCGCGGCGCGGTCTAGGTCGCACATGCGCACGCCCGGTGCGATGAGCGCCTCGGCGGCCTCGTTGGCGCGGCGCACGATGTCGTAGATGCGTGCGGTTTCCTCGTCCGGCTTGCCCCAAAAGAACGTGC
>UQXT01000188.1 GCA_900545075.1 uncultured Collinsella sp.
GAGCGGGTTGGTGAGTGAGTCGGTCTGGATCGCAGCCACGGCCTCGAGAGAGACGCCCGCGAACGGCTTGCCATCCAGGTCGGTAAACTCGCCTGCCATCTGGCTAAAGCGCTCGTAGCCACCGGGCTTGAGCACGTCGGTCGCCAAGGTAACGGGCCAAATGCCGGCATCGTACAGAGCACGGATGTTGTAGACCGTGGCGCCGCCGGAGTAGCTGATGCGCAGCTTGCCATCAAACTGCTCGGTAATGCGGCGGGCGGCCTCGATGGTCAGCGAGAACAGCGAACGGCCGGACATGTACATCTCGGTGGAGGGCAGCTCGTTTCTCGTCACGTCGACGGGGAACGTGTTGGTCAGCTTGACGCCAAACTCCAGGCCGCGCTCGGCGCACAGGGCAATCAGGCGCTCGAACATAGGCACGGCATCGGCCCACTGCAGGTCCTCACGGAAGTGCGTGTCATCGAAGACGATGTAGTCAAAGCCCAGCTCGTTCAGACGCTGGCGGGCAAACTCATAGCCCAGCAGCGTGGGGTTGCACTTAATGTAGGTGTTGAGGCCCTTCTCGGTGATCAGATAGGTCGCGATGCGCTCGATCTCCGCCGGCGGGCAGCCATGCAGGGTGGACTCGGTGATGGAGTTGGAAACGCGTGCCGGGATGGACTCGACAAACGCGGCGTCGACATGCTCAAACTTGTCCAGGTTGGCGAGCGCCCAGGCACGGCACTCGTTCCAGACGTCAGAGCCGCTGGCGTCCTTCATGCCCTCGATGTAGGCGTCGACCTTGGGGCTCTTGATGCCTTCCAGGTCATAGCCCACGGACATGTTGAAGACAAAGCCGTCCGGGCTGCCCAGGCCGTACTCGCGAGCGATGAGGTGGCAGGCGAACCATGCCTTCACGTACTCGGAAAAAGCCTGCGGAACCTCGAGCTCGGTCGACCACTCGCAGTTGTAGCACTCGTCCTGCGCCACGATGCAGGGCTTGTTCACACACTTGGAGAGTTCCTCGCCGTCCATCACCTGAACGGTCTTGAGCTCAAAGAAGCGTGAACCGGCCACGTAGGATGCCACGATGTTCTGGGCAAGCTGCGTGTTGGGGCCGGCGGCCGGGCCGAACGGGGTCTCGATGCGCTCGTCAAAAATGGGAAGCGCGCCCTCCTGGTTGGCCGTGACCATCTTGCGCACGCCAAAGATGGCGCCCCGAGTCTTGTGCTCCTCGATGATCCAGTTCATCAGCTGCGAAAACGGGATCGGCCTCATGATGTCGCTCATAATGAGCTCCTCTCTGTAACGCCCGGCGAGACCGCGCGGCGGGCGCAAATACGGTGTAGCGCTAGCACAGCGCCGGCGACCCCGCGGAGGCCGCCTATACGCGTGTCGGATGCGGCGAAACATCCGACGCGCGTGAATCTACTTGTAATTAGTAGGTGCGATCGTTGAGCGTGCTCCAGAGCTTCTTGGACTCAGCCATGGTCCACGCGTTGATCTTTTCCTCATCAATGCCAACGAACTCGCGATCCTTGTACAGGACGCGGCCGTTGATGATGGTGGTGCGGCAGTTTTTGCCCATCATGCCAAAGAGCATGTGGCCGTCGATATTCTCCTCGCTCAGCGGCGTAAAGGGCTTGTAGTCCATAACGATAACGTCGGCGGCAGCGCCGGCCTCGAGCACACCGAGCTTGCGATCGAAGTACTTGCTCGCCATCTTGGCGTTGTTCTCGAACAGCATGGTCATGGCCTCACACCAGCCCACGTTGGGCATGGCGGCGTTGTGACGCTGAATGATCAGGAAGACCTTAAGGCTCTCGAGCATATCGTGGGTGTAGGCGTCGGTGCCCATGCACACGGGGATGCCACGACGGAAGAACTCGAGCACGGGGGCGCAGCCCACGGCGTTGCTCATATTGGATTCGGGGTTGTTGACCAGCCAAGTGCCGGACTCCTTGACGATATCCATCTCGGCAGGCGTCACGTGGATGCAGTGGCCGAGCATGGTGTCGGGACCCAGCAGGTTGTGCTGCAGCAGGCGCTCGACGGGGCTGAT